>DATILQ010000113.1:0-16555 GCA_035476235.1 Burkholderiales bacterium | reverse complement strand
GCCCGCCGCGGCGCCCAGGCTGTTGGTGAAATAGAGCATGGCGATCGACTCGCCCGCGGCGCGAGGGCGCGCGCGCGCCAGGCCGGCGCTCATCAGGGGGAAGGTCATGCCGAGCAGTACCGACTGCGGCAGGATCAGCAGGCACGCTACGCCGAGCTTGCCCGCGAGGACCAGCGCCTCGTTGCCGAGACTCGGCAGCAGCCACGCATAGGACCAATCGGTGAGCGCCACAAATGACGGATGGAAAACCAGCGCGAGCAGGCCGATCAGCGCTTCGGCCCGCGCGTAGACGAGCAACGGATTGACGAGGCGCTCGGAGAAGCGGCCCGCAGCCGCGGCGCCGACCGCCATGCCGCCCATGAACACGGCAAGGACCAGCGATTGCGCGTACGCCGCATGGCCGAGAAACAGCTTCAGGTAGTGCGCCCAGATCGACTCGTAGATGAGCCCGGCAAACCCGGAGACGATGAACAGGCCGTAAAAGGCGCAGCGCGGCATGGGCAGCGATGCTAATTAAGAAAGGCTTGTGAGACAATTTCCAACATGGGATTAACGCTTTACGACAAGCTTTGGGACAGCCACGTGGTGCACGTCGAGGCAGACGGCACGGCGCTGCTGTACATCGACCGGCACCTCGTGCATGAGGTCACCAGCCCGCAGGCCTACGAAGGGCTGAAAGTCGCGGGGCGCAAGCCCTGGCGCGTGGACTCGGTGGTCGCCACCGCCGACCACAACACGCCGACGACCGGGTGGGAGGAGGGCGTGGAAGGCATCCGCGACCCGTTCGCCAAGCTGCAGATCCAGACGCTCGACGCCAATATCCGCCACTTCGGCGCGAAGGTCTACTTCCCGTTCCTCGATCAGCGCCAGGGCATCGTGCATGTCATCGGCCCCGAGCAGGGCGCGACGCTGCCGGGCATGACGGTGGTGTGCGGCGATTCGCACACCAGCACGCATGGCGCTTTTGCCTGCCTCGCGCACGGCATCGGCACCTCGGAGGTCGAGCACGTTCTCGCCACGCAGTGCCTGATCACGCGCAAGATGAAGAACATGCGCGTGAGCGTCGAGGGCCCGCTTGCACGCGGCGTAACCGCGAAAGACGTGGTTCTCGCCATCATCGGCCGCATCGGCACCGCGGGCGGGACCGGCCATGCCATCGAGTTCGCGGGCAGCACGGTCCGCGCCCTTTCAATGGAAGGGCGCATGACGATCTGCAACATGTCGATCGAGGCCGGCGCTCGCGCCGGCATGGTAGCGGCGGATGAGACGACCATCGAATACGTGAAAGGCCGGCCGCTTGCGCCGAAGGCCGCCGAAGAGGAGCAGGCGGCGTCGTACTGGCGCACGCTGAAGAGCGACCCGGACGCCAAATTCGATCGCCAGGTTACGCTCGACGCGCGCGAGATCAAGCCGCACGTCACCTGGGGCACCTCGCCCGAGATGGTGATCAGCGTCGACGACGCGGTGCCCGACCCCGAGCGCGAGAAAGACGGCGCGAAGCGCGAAGGCATGGAGCGCGCGCTCGCCTACATGGGGCTAAAGCCGCGTACGCGCATCGTCGATGTCAAGCTCGACAAGGTGTTCATCGGCTCGTGCACCAATTCGCGCATCGAGGACCTGCGCGCCGCCGCCGCGGTCGTCCAGGGCAAGCGCGTCGCGTCGAACGTGCGTCTTGCGATGGTGGTCCCCGGCTCCGGGCTGGTGAAGGCCCAGGCCGAGCGCGAGGGGCTGGACCGCGTGTTTCGCGCCGCCGGCTTCGAGTGGCGCGAGCCCGGCTGCTCGATGTGCCTCGGCATGAATCCCGATCGGCTCGATCCGGGCGAGCGTTGCGCCTCCACCTCCAATCGCAATTTCGAAGGACGCCAGGGCGAAGGCGGCCGCACGCACCTCGTCAGCCCGGCGATGGCCGCGGCGGCCGCGATCGCCGGCCATTTCGTCGACGTGCGGCAGTGGCGCTGAGCTGAAAATGGAAAGGTTCACCCTCCTCGATGGCCTGGTCGCGCCGCTGGATCGGGCGAACGTCGACACCGACCAGATCATCCCCAAGGAGCACCTGAAGTCGATCAAGCGCACCGGCTTCGCGGCGGCGCTGTTCGCGGCCTGGCGCCACGATCCGCAATTCGTCCTCAACCAGCCGCGCTATCGCGGCGCGACCATCCTGCTCGCGCGCAGGAACTTCGGCTGCGGCTCGTCGCGCGAGCACGCGCCCTGGGCGCTGATGGACTACGGCTTTCGCTGCGTGATCGCGTCCTCGTTCGCCGACATCTTCTTCAACAACTGCTTCAAGAACGGCCTGCTTCCCGTGGTGCTGAGCGAAGCCCAGGTCGATCGCCTGTTCTACGAATGCGCCTCCTTTCCAGGTTTCAAGCTGGTGGTGAATCTGGAGAACCAATCGGTCTCGACCCCCCATGGCTCGCAGACGATGCGCTTCGAGATCGATGCGTTCCGCAAATATTGCCTGCTGAACGGGCTCGACGAGATCGGCCTCACGCTGCGCCACGCCGACAAGATCCGCGCCTTCGAAGCGCGGCGCAAAGCCCAGTTTCCCTGGTATTTCTGATGAAAGTTGCGCTCCTGCCCGGTGACGGCATCGGGCCGGAAATCATTGCCCAGGCGCGCAAGGTACTGCAGCGCCTCGGCTTGAAACTGGAGATGCGCGAGGCCGCGGTCGGCGGCGCCGGCTACGATGCCGCCGAAGATCCGCTGCCCCCGGCTACGCTTTCGCTCGCCAAGGAAGCCGACGCGATTCTCTTCGGCGCGGTAGGCGGGCCGCGCTACGACGCGCTGCCGCGGGCCAAGCGCCCCGAGCAGGGGCTGCTGAGACTGCGCAAGGAGCTCGGGCTGTTCGCCAACCTGCGCCCGGCGCAGGTGCACCCGCAGCTCGCCGCCGCCTCGGCGCTGAAAGCCGAAGTCGTCGCCGGGCTCGACATCCTGATCGTGCGCGAGCTCACCGGCGACATCTACTTCGGAGAGCCGCGCGGCATCCGCGCCGCCGGCGACGGCGGCCGCGAGGGCTTCGACACCATGCGCTACAGCGAGGCGGAGGTGCGGCGCATCGCGCGCGTCGCGTTCGAGGCGGCGCGCAAGCGCAGCAGGCGCGTCTGCTCGGTGGACAAGGCCAATGTGCTCGAGACATCGCAACTGTGGCGGGAGGTGGTCATTGAAGAATCAAAAAACCACGTCGACATCGAGCTGTCCCACATGTACGTCGACAACTGCGCCATGCAGCTGGTGCGCAATCCCAAGCAGTTCGACGTCATCGTCACCGGAAACATGTTCGGCGATATCCTCTCCGACGAGGCGTCGATGCTCACCGGGTCGATCGGCATGCTGCCCTCGGCTTCGCTCGACGCCGGCGGCAAGGGGCTCTACGAGCCGATCCACGGCTCGGCGCCCGACATCGCCGGAAAGGGCGTGGCCAATCCGCTTGCCACCATCCTTTCGGCGGCCATGATGCTGCGCTACTCGCTCGGGCAGGAAAGTGCCGCCGAGCGCATCGAGGCGGCGGTGAAGAAGGTATTGAGCGAAGGCCTGCGCACCGCCGACATCCACACGCCCGGAACCCGCAGGGTCGGCACCGGTGAAATGGGCGACGCGGTCGCGGCAGCCCTATAAACTACCGCGTATGTTGAGAGTAGGCATCGTCGGCTGGCGCGGCATGGTCGGATCGGTGCTCGTGCAGCGCATGCGCGAGGAGCGCGACTTCGACCACTTCGAGCCGGTATTTTTCTCGACCTCGCAGGCCGGCGGCAAGGGCCCGTCGATCGGCAAGGACACGGCGCCGGTCAAGGATGCGAAGAACCTCGCCGAGCTGAAGGCGCTGCCGGTGATTATCTCCTGCCAGGGCGGCGACTACACGAACGAGGTTCATGCGCAGTTGCGCAAGGCAGGCTGGAAAGGCTATTGGATCGACGCCGCGGGCGCGCTGCGCATGAAGGATGACGCCGTGATCATTCTCGATCCGGTCAACATGCCCGTCATCAAGAAGGCGCATGCGGCCGGCATCAAGGACTACATCGGCGGCAACTGCACGGTGAGCCTGATGCTGATGGGCATGGCCGGCCTGTTCCAGCGCGACGCGATCGAGTGGATGACCACCATGACTTACCAGGCGGCGTCCGGCGCGGGCGCCGCGCACCTGCACGAGCTGGCGGAGCAGATGGCGCACATCGGGCAAAGCGCCAGGGGCTTGCTGGAAGACCCTGCTGCGAGCGCCCTGGATATCGACCGCGCGGTGAGCGCGGCGATGCGCTCCCCCGGATTGCCGAAGGCGAATTTCGAGTACCCTCTTGCCGCGAGCCTGCTGCCATGGATTGACAGGGACCTGGGCAACGGACAGAGCCGCGAGGAATGGAAGGGGCAGGCCGAGACCAACAAGATTCTCGACAGGAATGGCCGTGTGGTGCCGGTGGACGGCATCTGCGTGCGGGTCGGCGCCATGCGCTGCCACAGCCAAGCGCTGACCATCAAGCTGCGGCAAGCGCTGCCGCTGGATGAAATCGAAGGCATGATCGCGGAAGCCAACGACTGGGTGAAGCTGGTGCCGAACCGGCGCGAGGAGTCGCTCGCCGAACTCACCCCGGCGGCGGTTTCCGGGAAGCTCTCAGTCCCGGTGGGCCGGCTGCGCAAGCTGCCGATGGGGGAGGACTACCTGGCTGCCTTCACGGTCGGGGACCAACTCCTTTGGGGGGCAGCTGAGCCCCTGCGGCGGATGTTACGGATCCTTTTGGAGGCAGGCCTCAAGGCCTGAAAACCGAGAAAACTTGTGAATTTGCAGAGCTAAGACCATGATGTTATTTTAATTGGTCGCTTAGAATAACGATCCAAGGGCGGGGAACATTGGGTAGATCGATAACCATTGCGATGATTGCGGCCGCGTTTTGGCTGGCAGGTCCGATGGTTTATGCGGCCGGGCTGGGCCAGCTGAGCGTGAACTCGCCCCTCGGCCAGCCCCTCAATGCCGACATCGAGATCGTCTCCTTGCAGCCGGGCGAGGAAGAAGGTCTCGTCGCGCGCCTCGCTCCCCCCGAAGCATTCAGGGCGGCGGGGATCGACTTCAATCCGGCGCTCGTCACGGTGCGGTTCACCATCGAGCGTCGCGGCGGCCGCGCGCTGTTGCACGTGAGAACCATTCAGCCGGTCAACGATCCGTTCCTCGAGATGCTGGTCGAGCTGCAGTGGTCCACTGGCAGGCTGGTGCGCGAGTACACGGTTCTTCTCGATCCGCCCGAATACAGGGGGCCGCAGGCCATCGCGGCTGCGCCCGCGGCGCCCGCCACGCCCGCCCCCGTTCTCGAGCCGATTCCCGCCGAAGCGCCGGCAGCGCAGCCCGCCCCCGAACCTGCACGCGCGCCTGCACCCGCACCGGTCGAAGCCAAGCCGCTGCCGTCCGTCCCGGCTCCCGCGGCTGAGCCGGCGCCCGCGCCCGCAGTCGAGGCGCAGGTCGAAAAGCCCGCTGCCGCGGAAGCGGAGAAGCCCGCGGCAGAGCCAGTTGGCGAGCCGGCTGCCGCGGAAGACAGAAAGGTCACGGTCAAGAAGGGCGACACGCTGAGCGAAATTGCACGCCAGACCCTGCCGCGCGGCGCGAACCTCAACCAGATGCTGATTGCGATCTACCGCGCCAACGAGGCTGCGTTCATCCGCAAGAACGTCAACCTGCTGCGCGCCGGGCGGATCCTCGACATCCCTGGCGCGGAAGCCGTCAGCACGATCGACCCGGAAGAAGCCAAGCGCCTGGTGCAAGCGCACATGGACGACTTCGCCGCGTACCGCAGCCGTCTCGCGACGGCGTCGACGTCGGTCGAAGCGCCGGGCGGCCGCCGCGAAGCCGAAGGCAAGATCGAGCCGAAACCGGAAGCGCCGGCCGCGGCGCCGCAGGATCAGGTCCGGCTTTCCAAGGCCGAACCGGGCAAGCCGGCCAGCCGGGCGGCGCGCGAGGACGACGCGGTCGCCCGCGAACGCGCGTTGAAAGAAGCGCAATCCCGTGTCTCGGACCTGGAAAAGAACGTCACCGATTTGCAGAAGCTGCTGGAGATGAAGAACCAGCAGCTGGCCGAAATGGAGAGAAAAGCGCAGGCTGCGCCGGCACCGGTTCTGCCGGCGCCTGCCAAGGCGCCTGAGAAACCTGTCGCGCAAGCGCCCAAGCCGGCGCCGGAAGCGTCCAAGCCGGTCGCCGAGGCACCGAAACCCGTAGCAGAGGCACCCAAACCAGTGCCGGAGGCGCCAAAGCCCCCGGTTCAGGCAGCCAAGCCGAAGCCCAAGCCGGCACCGCCACCTCCGCCCGAGCCGAGCATCGTCGACGAGTTTCTCGACAACCCGATTGCACTTGCGGGATTGGGCGGCGTGGTCGTGCTGCTGGCCGGCTACGGCGCATGGACATGGAGAAAAAAAAAGACCAAACAAGCCAGATTTCAAGATAGCGTCCTAGGCGCCGCCTCTACCGGCGGCGCGGCGACCGGAACCGGCGCCGCAGCCGCGGCGCCGAGCGTCTCGCAGGGCTCGCTCAGCCAGCCGCTGGCCGGCATGGAGGCCGACGAAGTCGATCCGATCGCCGAAGCCGACGTTTACATGGCCTACGGCCGTGACGCGCAGGCCGAGGAAATCCTCAAGGAAGCGCTGCAAAAGGACGCAAAACGCACTGCGGTGCACTCCAAGCTGCTCGAGATCTACGCCAACCGGCGCGATGCCCAGGCCTTCGAGCAGACGGCGCTCAAGCTCAAGTCGCTCACCAACGGCTCCGGCCCGGAATGGGACAAGGCTGCCGCGCTTGGCCGTTCGATCGATTCGGAAAACGGGCTGTATGGCGGTGGCGGTGCCCCTGCCGCTGCCGCGCCAGCTGCTCCAGCGGCTGCCGCACCGAACCTCGATTTCGATCTAAGCGCCACATCGTCCCACCAGCACTTGCCCGACTTTTCGCTCGACGAGCCGAAGGCGCCAGCGCCCAGCGGACTGGACTTCGACCTCGACGCAGCGCCGGCGGCCGCAGCGGGCGCGAGCGCAAGGAGCGATTTCACCCCGGAGGGCACGCTGATCATGAGTGAGCGGCGGGGCGAGACAACCGTCACCGGTGTGGATTTCAATCTGGACACGACGGGCAGCGGCGAAGCGAAGGGACCCGCCGCGGGGTCCGCAGACAGCGGTCTGGATTTCGACATCAGCCTGGACCTCGGCGGGGAGGAGAAAAAGCCTGAGCCCGACAACACCGCGGCGCCGCTGGATCTGTCTTCCATCAGCCTGGACCTGGGCGCTGCGGGAGAGCCGAGCGGTTCTCCCGCCGGCACCGATCCGAAATGGCAGGAAGTCGCCACCAAGCTCGACCTCGCCAAGGCGTACGAGGAGATGGGAGACAAGGACGGCGCGCGGGAGCTGCTCAACGAGGTGATGAAGGACGGCGACAGCGTGCAGAAGGGCCAGGCGCAGCAGCTGCTGGCCAAGCTGGGTTAGCATCCGCCGTACACCGCCCTACTGAACTGAAAAAGCCGCGGCGCCAGCGACCGCGGCTTTTTGCTTTATGCGCATAGCCCTAGGACTGGAATACGACGGCAGCCGCTTTCTTGGATGGCAGACGCAGCCCGGCGGAGGCGCCGTGCAGGACGCCCTCGAGCCGGCTCTCGGCGCGATCGCCGGCGGGCCGGTCGGAGTGACCTGCGCCGGCAGGACCGATCGCGGCGTGCACGCGCGCGGCCAGGTGGCGCATTTCGATGATTTCGCGTCCCGGCCCCTTTCTGCCTGGGTTCGCGGGGTGAACGCGCTGCTGCCCGCCGGCGTCGCGGTGTTATGGTCGCAGCAGGTCGACCCGTCCTTCCATGCACGCTACAGCGCCGTGAGCCGTACCTACCGCTACTCGCTTCTCAATCGCGCGGTACGGCCGGCGCTCGCCGCGAGCCACGTCGGCTGGTTTCACCTGCCGCTCGATGTCGAGGCGATGCGCGAGGCCGCCGCGCTGCTCGTCGGCGAGCACGATTTTTCGGCGTTCCGCTCGGCGCAGTGCCAGGCCAAGTCGCCGGTGCGCACGCTGCATTCGCTCGACATAGAGCGCCGCGGCGAGCGCATCGACCTCGTGCTGCGGGCGAACGCGTTCCTGCACCACATGGTGCGCAACATCGTCGGCACGCTCGTTTATGTCGGCAAGGGCAAGCATCCGGCGCCCTGGGTGAGGGACGTGCTCGAGTCGCGCGATCGTGCGCGCGCGGCGCCAACCTTCGCGCCGGAAGGACTTTGCCTGGAGGCCGTGGAGTACGACGCGAAATGGGGACTGCCCCAATGAGAACCCGCGTCAAGATCTGCGGTATCACGCGGCGGCAGGACGCGCGCGCGGCGGCTGAAGAGGGCGCCGATGCCATCGGGCTGGTGTTCTATCCGCCGAGCCCGCGCTTCGTGAGCGTCGAGCGCGCCCTCGAGGTGCGCGATGCGCTGCCCCCCTTCGTGCAGACCGTTGCGCTGTTCGTCAACCCGGACGCGGCGCAGGTGGCGCAGGTGATCGGCCGGGTCCGGCCCGCGATGCTGCAATTCCACGGCGAGGAGGAGCCGCAGTTCTGCGCGCAGTTCGGCGTGCCCTGGGTCAAGGCCTGCCGCGTGAGGCGGGGGATCGATTTGCTAAAATACCTGCGCCCGTTTTCCGCCGCCGCGGCCTGGCTGCTCGACAGCCATGTCGAGGAATACGGCGGGGCGGGCGAGAGCTTCGACTGGTCGCTGGTGCCCGCCGCACGCGACCGGCCTCTGATCCTTTCGGGCGGGCTGGCGCGTGACAATGTCGCCGAGGCGATCCGCCGGGTGCGGCCCTGGGGCGTCGATGTCTCGAGCGGAGTCGAGTCGGCGAAGGGAATCAAGGACGCCGCGAAAATCGCCGCCTTCATAGCAGAGGTCAGGAATGCGGATGTATGACTTGCCCGACGCGCGCGGGCATTTCGGCCCTTACGGCGGCGTCTTCGTCGCGGAGACGCTGACGCACGCGCTCGACGGGCTGCGCGCCGCCTACGAGAGCGCGCGCGCCGATGCCGCGTTCCAGGCCGAGTTTCACCACGAGCTCAAACACTATGTGGGACGGCCGAGCCCGGTCTACCACGCTCGGCGGCTCTCGGAGCGCTGCGGCGGCGCGCAGATCTACATCAAGCGCGAAGACCTGAACCACACCGGCGCGCACAAGATCAACAACACCATCGGCCAGGCGCTGCTCGCGCGGCGCATGGGCAAGCCGCGCGTGATCGCCGAGACCGGCGCCGGCATGCACGGCGTCGCCGCGGCGACCGTCGCGGCGCGCTACGGCATGGAATGCGTGGTGTACATGGGAACCGAGGACGTCAAGCGCCAGGTGCAGAATGTGTATCGCATGAAGCTCCTCGGCGCAACGGTGGTGCCGGTCGAATCGGGATCGCGCACGCTGAAGGATGCGCTGAACGAGGCGATGCGCGACTGGGTCACGAATGTCGAGCGCACCTTCTACATCATCGGCACGGTCGCCGGCCCGCATCCGTATCCGATGATGGTGCGCGATTTCCAGTCGGTGATCGGCGAGGAATGCATCCCGCAGATGCAGGAGCTCGCCGGGCGACAGCCCGACGCGGTGATCGCCTGCGTCGGCGGCGGCTCGAACGCGATGGGAATTTTTTACCCCTATCTCAAGAATCTGAAGGTAAGACTGATCGGCGTCGAGGCAGCGGGCGAAGGCCTGGCGAGCGGCAAGCACGCGGCGTCGCTGTGCGCCGGCAAACCCGGGGTGCTGCACGGCAACCGTACTTACCTTCTTCAGGACGCGAACGGGCAGATCACGGAAACGCATTCGATCTCGGCCGGGCTCGACTACCCCGGCGTCGGCCCGGAGCACGCCTGGCTCAAGGACAGCCGGCGCGCCGAATATGTCGCGGTGACCGACGAGGAAGCGCTCGCGGCCTTTCACGAGCTGTGCCTCCGCGAAGGCATCATTCCGGCGCTGGAATCGGCGCACGCGGTGGCCCACGCCATGAAGCTGGCACGCACCCTGCCGAAGGAGGCGATCCTGCTGGTGAACCTTTCGGGCCGCGGCGACAAGGACATGCATACCGTTGCCCAGCGCTCAGGCCTGCAGTTCTGAGATGTCGCGCATCCAAGCGCGTTTCGCATCGCTGGCGAGGGCCAGGCGCAAGGCGCTGATCCCCTACATCACCGCGGGTGATCCGCATCCGGCGCTGACCGTGCCGCTGCTGCGCGCCCTGGTCGAGGCGGGCGCAGACATTCTCGAGCTTGGCGTGCCGTTCTCGGACCCGATGGCCGACGGCCCGGTGATCCAGCGCTCGGGCGAGCGGGCGCTGAGGCACGGCGTCGGTCTTTCAGATGTATTGAAGTTCGTCGTTGAATTTCGAAAACAGGACGCCGCGACGCCAATCGTCCTCATGGGTTACGCCAATCCGATTGAAGCGATGGGCAGCGCAAGCTTTCTTGAAAAGGCGAAGGCCGCCGACATCGATGGCGTCATCGTCGTCGACTACCCGCCGGAGGAGTGCGTGGAGTTCTCCGCTCTGGCGAAGAGCAACGGCATCGACCCGGTTTTTCTTCTCGCGCCGACCTCCACCGAAAAGCGGATCGAGGAAGTGGCGCGGATCGGCAGCGGTTACCTGTACTACGTCTCGCTGCGCGGCGTGACCGGCGCTTCGCACATCGACCTGTTGGATGTCGCGGCGCGCATCCCGAAGATCCGCGCCGCCACCAGCCTACCGATCGGCGTCGGCTTCGGCATCCGCGACGCGGAGTCGGCGCGCCGCGTCGCCGAGACCGCGGACGCGGTGGTGATCGGCAGCCGCATCATCCAGGAGATTGAATCAGCGGGGCCCCACGATTCGATCTCCAGGGTGAAAGCTCTTCTGCAACCCATACGGCAGGCGCTGGACGCATGAGCTGGCTCCAAAAGCTCCTGCCCCCCAAGATCCAGCGCACCGGCCCGGGCATGCGCAAAACGGTCCCCGAGGGCCTGTGGACCAAGTGCGCGGCCTGTGACGCGGTGCTCTACAGCACCGATCTCGAGAAAAACCTCAATGTATGCCCGAAGTGCGGGCACCACGAGCGCCTCGGCGCGCGGCCGCGCCTCGATGCGCTGCTCGACGCCGACGGGCGCTTCGAGATCGGCGCCGAGGTCCTTCCCGTCGACACGCTCAAGTTCAAGGACTCGCGCCGCTACACCGAGAGGCTCGCCGAAGCGCAGGAGCAGACCGCCGAGAGCGACGCGCTGGTGGTGATGCAGGGCTCGATCAAGGCGCTCGGCGTGGTGTGCGCCGCCTTCGAGTTCGATTTCATGGGCGGCTCGATGGGATCGGTGGTCGGGGAGCGCTTCGTGCGCGGCGTGCGGGTCGCCATCGAGCAGAAGCTGCCGTACGTCTGCGTCACCGCCTCCGGCGGCGCCCGCATGCAGGAAGGGCTGCTTTCGCTGGTGCAGATGGCCAAGACCACCGCCGCCCTCACCGACCTCGCGGAGCGCAGGCTGCCGTTCATCTCGGTGCTGACGGATCCGACGATGGGCGGGGTCTCCGCGAGCTTCGCGATGATCGGCGACGTGGTGATCGCCGAACCCAAGGCGCTGATCGGCTTTGCCGGTCCGCGGGTGATCGAGCAGACCGTGCGGCAGAAGCTGCCCGAGGGCTTCCAGCGCGCCGAGTTCCTGCTGGAGAAGGGCGCCATCGACATGATCGTCGATCGCCGGCAGCTGCGCGACAAGCTCCACGGCATCCTCTCCCTCCTGCAAGGGCAGCCCGCCGACAACGTGGCGTGACGCTGCTTTCCGACGTGGTGCGCACGTCGACCCAGGTCTCCGGCACGCCCAGCCGGCTCGCCAAGGTGCGGGAGCTGGCCGATTGCCTCGGGCGTCTCGAGGCGGACGAAATCCGCGTCGCGATCCCCTACCTGAGCGGCGAGATCCGCCAGGGGAAGCTGTCTGTCGGCTATGCGAGCTTGCACTCGGCGCGCGCCGCGCGGGCGCTGGCTCCTACCCTGACGCTGCTCGAGGTCGATCGGGCCTTCGACGAGTTGAAAGCCATCAAGGGCAAGGGCGCGGCGGCGCGGCGCGAGAAGCGGCTCGCCCAACTGTTCGAACGGGCGAGTGCGCAGGAGCAGGATTTCCTGGCGCGCCTCATCGTCGGGGAGCTGCGTCAGGGCGCGCTGGAAGGCGTCATGCTGGAGGCGGTCGCGGCGGCGGCCGAGCTGCCCGCGGCGGAGGTGCGACGCGCAGCGAGCGTCGCCGGCGGTATCGCGCAGGTCGCCGAGGCCGCGCTCACTGGCGGCGCGACCGCGCTCGAGCGCTTTTCGATCCGGCTGATGCAACCGGTGCTGCCGATGCTCGCGCAACCCGCGCGGGACATCGAAGCGGCGCTCGCTGCGCTCGGCACGGCGATCCTCGAATGGAAGCTCGACGGCGCGCGCGTGCAGGTGCATAAATCGGGCGGCGAGGTGCGCGTTTTCACGCGCAACCTGAACGACGTCACTGCCGCGGTTCCCGAGATCGTTGCGGCGGTGCGCGAAGTTCCGCTGCGCTCGCTGATCCTCGACGGCGAGGCGATCGCCTTGCGCCCCGACGGCAGGCCGCATCCGTTCCAGGTAACGATGCGGCGCTTCGGCCGCAAGCTGGACGTGGCGCAGGTGCGCGGCGAGCTGCCGCTATCGGTGTTCTTCTTCGACTGTCTGTTGCGCGAAGGCGAGCCGCTCGTTGACAAAGGAGGCATCGATCGGCGGAAGGCCCTTGAGGCCGCGGTTGCGCAGAAAAACCTCACCGTTAGCATCGTGACCGCCGACAAGGCGCAGGCGGCGGCGTTCTATGCCGACGCCCTCGCACGCGGCCACGAGGGCGTCATGGCGAAGGCGCTCGATGCGCCCTACGAAGCGGGCCGCCGCGGCGCGGGCTGGCTCAAGGTGAAGCGCGCGCATACGCTCGACCTGGTGGTGCTCGCCGCGGAATGGGGTCACGGGCGCCGGCGCGGCTGGCTGTCGAACCTGCATCTTGGCGCGCGCGACCCGGCCAGCGGCGGCTTCGTCATGCTGGGCAAGACCTTCAAGGGGCTCACCGACGAGCTGCTCGAATGGCAGACGAAGGAGATCCTCGCCCGCGAGACCGGGCGCGACGACTGGACCGTGCGGGTGCGGCCGGAGCTGGTCGTCGAGATCGCGTTCAATGACCTGCAGGAGAGTCCGCACTATCCCGGCGGTCTGGCGTTGCGCTTCGCGCGCGTCAAGGGCTATCGGCCGGACAAGAGCGCTGCCGACGCGGATACGATCGAGACCGTGCGCCGCCTCTACGAGGAGAGCCTGTCCTGAGGTCGCTCGACGACTGGCTGCGCTATATCGAGGCGCAGCATCCGGCCGCCATCGCGCTCGGCCTGGAGCGGGTGAGCGAAGTGCTCGGCCGCCTCCGCGTGCGCCTCGCGTGCCCGGTCATCACGGTGGGCGGCACCAACGGCAAGGGCTCGACCTGCGCCATGCTGGAATCGATTCTGCGTGCAGCCGGCTATCGCACCGGCCTGTACACGTCGCCGCATCTCGTGCGCTACAGCGAGCGCGTGCGTATTGCAGGTCTGGAAGTAGAGGACAGTCCTTTGTGCGAGGCGTTCGCGGCAGTCGAGAAGGTCCGCGGTCAAACCCCACTGACGTATTTCGAGTTCGGGACGCTCGCGGCCCTGTGGCTGTTCGCCCGCGAGCGCCTCGACGCAGCGGTGCTCGAGGTGGGGCTGGGCGGAAGGCTCGACGCGGTGAATGCGCTCGATGCTGACTGCGCGGTGCTGACGAGCGTCGGCATCGACCACGTCGAGTATCTCGGCGCCGACCGCGAATCGATCGGGCGCGAAAAGGCGGGCATCTTCAGGCCGGGCCGACCGGCCGTTGTTGCCGAGCCGGATCCACCTCGGTCGGTCCTGCAGTCCACAGGGAATCTTCTCCTGATCGGGCGCGAGTTCGGTTTCGTTGTCGAACCGGGACAGTGGAGCTACTGGGGGCCGGGCGCGCGCCGTGCTGGGCTGGCGTATCCGGCGCTGCGCGGCAAAGTGCAGTTGCGCAATGCCGCGGCGGCGCTGTGCGCGCTGGACGCGTTGGCGCTGCCCATCACGATGCAGGAGATCCGGCGCGGCCTTGCCGAGGTGATCCTGCCGGGGCGCTTCCAGATCCTTCCCGGGCGCCCGCAGGTGATCCTCGACGTAGCCCACAATCCGCAGGCCGCAAAGACCCTGGAGCAGAACCTTGCCGCCTGCGGGTTCGCGCCGGAGACGGTCGCGGTCTGCGGCATGCTGCGCGACAAGGACATCGCCGGCGTGCTGCGCGGGGTGGCGCCGCGCATCACGCGCTGGCACTTCGCTTCGTTGCCTGGCCCGCGGGGAGCGAGCGCGGAAGAGCTGAAGACAGCCTTCCTGCAGACGGGAGCAAGCGCGCCGTTCGAGCTGCACGACTCTGCGCAAAAAGCCTTTGCGGCGGCGAAAGAGCGCGCGAGCGAGAATGATAAAATCGTCGTCTTTGGCTCGTTCCTTACCGTGGGTGAAGTCATTGCATGGCTGAAGCTCAGGACGTCGATACGCTGAAGCGCCGCGGCCGCCGGCGGCTGGTCGGCGCCGTGGCGCTCGTGCTGCTCGCCGTGATCGTGCTGCCGATGGTGTTCGACCCGGAGCCGCGCGAGGCCGCGCCGCCGGTCAGCGTGAGGATCCCCGGCGAGAACGAAACCGCTTTCACCCCCAAGCCGAAGCCGGCCCCGGTGAAGAAGCCGGCGAGTGAAAAGGAATTCGTCGTGCAGGTCGGCGCCTTCGCGAGCGCGGACGGCGTGATCGCAAAGCTTGCCGCCGCCAAGATTCCCTACTACACCGAAGCCGTGAAAGGCAACCTGATCCGCGTGCGCGCCGGCCCGTTCCCGACGAAAGACGCGGCGGAGAAAGCGCTCGAGCAGCTCAAGGGGCTCGGCCTGCAGCCCGGCGCAGTGACCAGCAGGTCCGGATGAGCTGGCTCGACATCGGCGTCATCGTCGTGCTGCTGGTGTCGATCGGCTGGGGTGCCTGGCGCGGGATGGTGCACGAGGTGCTTTCCCTTGCCGGCTGGGTGCTGGCTTTTTTCGCCGCCAACCTGCTCACCGCACCGCTTGCCGAGGCGTTTCCCGCCGCCATGCGCCCGGAGATCCGGGTGCTGGTTGCCTTCCTCCTGGTATTCGTCGGGACTCTGGTGGTCGCCACCCTCGCTACGACGCTGTTTACGAGGATCGTCAAGGTCGTCGGCCTGCATCACCTCGACCGGTGGCTCGGCGCCCTGTTCGGTCTGATCCGCGGCCTCGTGGTCCTCGTTGCATTCG
This sequence comes from Burkholderiales bacterium, assembly GCA_035476235.1. Taxonomy (GTDB): domain Bacteria; phylum Pseudomonadota; class Gammaproteobacteria; order Burkholderiales; family SG8-39; genus SCGC-AG-212-J23. The sequence continues at coordinate 1,278 of DATILQ010000113.1, read as the reverse complement.
CCATGCTCGCCGGGTTGACCCCGCTGCCGCGCAAGCCATTCTGGACCGATTCCGTAATGGGGCGGTCCCTCGCGGAGACGGTGACCCAGCTCAAGCCCTGGCTGCCGCCCGCGTTCGCCGAGCGCTTGCGATATCATTGACCCTTAACCACACCGGGGACAGCTAGATCCGATGTGCGGGATTCTCGGCATCGTCGCGCGCTCGCCCGTCAACCAGCCGCTGTACGACGGGCTGCTCCTGCTGCAGCACCGCGGCCAGGACGCCGCGGGCATCGTCACGAGCGAGCGCAATTCCTTCCACATGCACAAGGCGCCGGGCATGGTGCGCGACGTGTTCCGCACGCGCAACATGCGCTCGCTGCCCGGCAACATGGGCATCGCGCATTGCCGCTACCCGACCGCCGGCTCGGCGTTCAGCTCGGCCGAGGCGCAGCCGTTCTACGTCAACTCGCCGTTCGGCATCGTGCTCGGGCACAACGGCAACCTGACCAACTCCGATCAGCTGAAAGAGGAGATGTTCCGCACCGACCTGCGGCACATCAACACCGGCTCGGACTCGGAAGTCCTGGTCAACGTGCTGGCGCACGAGCTGGAACAGGCGTCGGACAAGCTGCGGCTGGAGCCGCAGACCATTTTCACGGCGATCGCGAATGTGCACCGGCGCGTCAAGGGCGCCTACGCCGTGGTGGCGATGATTGCGGGCAACGGCGTGCTCGCCTTCCGCGATCCCTACGGCATCCGGCCGGCGGTGATCGGCTACAACGACACGCTGGCGGGGACCGAATACATGGTCGCGTCGGAGTCGGTCGCAGTGGACGCGCTCGGCTTCCGCGTGCTGCGCGATATCGGCCCCGGCGAAGCGGTGTTCATCGACGAGCACGGCAACTTCCATAGCCAGCAGTGCGCGCCGCACGCGAGCCTGAATCCCTGCATCTTCGAGTATGTCTACCTCGCGCGTCCCGACTCCCTGATCGACGGGGCCTCGGTCTACGAGACGCGGCTCAACATGGGCGAGAAGCTGGCCGAGAAGATCCGCCGCCAGTACCGCAGCCTCGAGGTCGACGTGGTGATCCCGATCCCCGACTCCAGCCGCCCCTCCGCGCTGCAGCTCGCGGCCGGCCTGGGGGTGCCCTACCGCGAGGGCTTCGTCAAGAACCGCTACATCGGCCGCACCTTCATCATGCCCGGCCAGGCGGTGCGCAGACGCTCCGTGCGCCAGAAGCTGAACCCGATGGCGATGGAGTTCGCCGGCAAGAACGTGCTGCTGGTAGACGACTCC
>DATILQ010000112.1:0-2163 GCA_035476235.1 Burkholderiales bacterium | reverse complement strand
TCCCGCTGTAATAGCGACCGCACCTCGCGTAGTTCAATCGCGACACTCAATTCATGCCGCGACGATAGTGCGTGTTTCACCGCGCGCCCTACACTGCGGTTGCCACCGGCGCTCGCCGTGACCTTGCCTCAGCGCCCATTCTCCTCCGTTTGTGCCGTCGTAGGGGCGGCGACGCTGCTCGCGCTCTGCTCCGACGAAGCGCAGGCGCCGCAGCCGCTCGGCGCCTGCGTGCCGGCCGAGCGCTTCGCGCCGGCGGACCCGGCGCAGTCGATCCTCGCCAAGTACCTGTCGCGCCGCTTCTTCATCGCCGGCGCGGCCGCCGAGCGAGTGGTGGACGCGGCCTACCAAGCGGCGCGCGACGTCGGGCTCGATCCCTATCTCGTCCTTGCCGTGATCGCCATCGAGTCGGGCTTCAACCCTATTGCCGAAAGCGTCATGGGCGCCAAGGGCTTGATGCAGATCATCCCGAAGTATCACCAGCGGCTGCTTCTCGCCCACGGCAGCGAGCAGGCGATCTGGGACCCGGAAGTGAACATCGCGCTCGGAGCCCGCATCCTGCAGGAGTACGTCTTCCGCATGGGCACCCTCGAGGCGGCACTGCAGTACTACAACGGTGCCTCGGACGCGAGCGCCCAGTACGCGAGCCGCGTCATGGCCGAGCGTGAGCGCTTGCTAGAAGTCGGGCAGGGCGGCTGACATGGTACGCGCGCTCCTCCTTGGCATCGCGCTGCTGTTCCCGGCCGTGGCGCAGCCGGCGATCACCGCCGATGACCTGGCCGAGATCCGCACGGTGATCAGCCGCCAGATCGACGCCTTCCGGCGCGACGACGCCGAAAGCGCCTTCGCGCTGGTCTCGCCGGCGGTGCAGCAGACCTACGGCACGCCCGAGCGCTTCCTCGACGTCATGCGCACGTCCTATCACCCGGTGTACCGGCCGGCGGCGGTGACGTTCCTCGAGCCGGTCATGTTCGGCGCCGATGCCGTGCAGCCGGTGCAGCTCACCGACCGCTTTGGTGGTCACTGGCTCGCCTACTACGCCATGCAGCGTCAGAAGGATGGCAGCTGGCGCACCGCCGGCTGCCACCTGGTGCAGCGCGCGCTGACCATTCCGACGTAAGCTGACGCCTCCGGTGGAGGCGCCCGCACGAGCCGTCGTAACGCCGAGCACCGTCTGGCGCGGCCGCGCGCACCCGCTCGGCGCGACCTGGGACGGGGCTGGCGTCAACTTCGCGTTGTTTTCCAAAAATGCAACGCGCGTCGAGCTCTGCCTCTTCGACCCGCGTGGCCGTCGCGAGCTCGAGCGCGTCGAGCTGCGCGAGCGCACCGACTTCGTCTGGCACTGCTACTTGCCCGACGCGCGGCCGGGCCTGCTCTACGCCTACCGCGTCGACGGCCCGACCGACGGCGGCCATCGCTTCGACCCGTCGAAGCTCCTCCTCGACCCGTACGCGAAGCTGATCGTCGGCAAGATCGGCGCGGGCCTCGGTCGCTGCCAGGTCGTCGACACCGCCTTTAGCTGGGGCGACGACAAGCCGCCGCGCACGCCCTGGCACGACAGCGTCATCTACGAGCTGCACGTCAAGGGATTCACGCAGCGCCATCCCGATGTGCCCGAGCAGCTCCGCGGCACCTACGCCGGGCTCGCCACGCTGCCGGTGATCGAACATCTCAAGGGGCTGGGCGTCACGGCAATCGAGCTGCTGCCGGTGCACGCGTTCGTCGACGAGCGCCGCCTGGTGCAGAACGGCCTGCGCAACTACTGGGGCTACAACAGCATCGGATTCTTCGCGCCCGAATGCCGCTACCTCGCGAGCGGCACGCTCGGCGAGTTCAAGACAATGGTGAAGACGCTGCACGCCGCGGGGCTCGAGGTGATCCTCGATGTCGTCTACAACCACACCGCGGAAGGCGACCATAGCGGCCCGACGCTCAGCTTCCGGGGGCTGGACAACTCCATCTATTACCGCCTCGAGCCGGGGAGTCCGCGGCGCTATCTCAACGTCACCGGCACGGGCAACAGCTTCAATACCAGCCACCGCGTCGTGCTGCAGCTCGTCATGGACAGCCTGCGCTACTGGGTGCAGGAGATGCACGTCGACGGCTTTCGCTTCGACCTCGCGCCGACGCTCGCGCGCAACAGCGCGCAGAACTTCGACCGCAACG
>DATILQ010000111.1:0-4401 GCA_035476235.1 Burkholderiales bacterium | reverse complement strand
CGCGAGCGGCACGCGGCTCGCCGGCATCCAGCTCTGGGTCGGGCTGCCGGCGCGCGAGGAGGAGACGGCGCCGCGCTTCGAGCACACCCCGGCCGCGCAGCTGCCCATGCTGGAAGAGCGGGATGTGCACATCCGCCTGATTCTCGGCGAGTGGCGCGGCGCGCGCTCGCCGGTGGCGACGCTGAGCCCGATGCTCTACGCGGACGCCGCGCTCGGCGCCGGCGCGACGCTCGAGCTCGAGGCGTCGCACGCCGATCGCGCCGCGTACATCATCGATGGCGAGGTCGAGCACGAGGCTGAAACCCATGGCGCGGGGCGCATGCTGGTGTTCAGCAGCGGCGGGCCGGCGCGCATCGACGCGCGCAGCGCGGCGCGCGTGCTGATCCTCGGCGGCGAGCCGCTCGATGGCGAGCGTTTCCTCTGGTGGAACTTCGTCTCCAGCAGCAAGGAGCGCATCGTGCAGGCCGCCGCCGACTGGAAGGCGCGGCGCTTCGCGCCGATTCCCGGCGAGACCGAGTTCATTCCGCTGCCGGACAACGCACCCTAGCAATTCGGGGACGGAGCCCGAACTGTTGCCGGGTCCGTCCCCGATCTAATTCGGGCTCCGTCCCCGAATTCCGGTTCGGGAATTGCTTCCAACGGCTCATGGAATGCCGCGCTGCGCGCTAGAACGAGTGCGCTGATGCACGGTCCAGACTCATAGCGGTCGCAGCGACATGAGACGAGGTTTCTACAGCGCCGCCGGCGCAAGGAAAACGACTACGCGGCCGGCGGTCGAGCCCGCGCCGCTACCCGACGATACTAAACGCCACGTCGCCGAACCTCGCAAGCGCGCGTGGTGGTCTCTCTACAAGCGCGCGGAAAAACCGCTGCTCGTCGCCGGCGGCGCGCTCGCCGCCGTCGCGCTCGTCGCGCTGCACGCCTCGTTCACGCCGGCGGCACCGGTGCTGACGCAGGATGACATCGACCAGGCCGTTGCGCGCACGCTCGAAACGAAGCCGCTGCCTTCGCCAGCGATGAGGGCCTATCAGGCGGTGCGCAGCTCGATCGTGCGCGTGCGCGCGACCACGGATGACCCGGAGCACGAGGAGTATCAGCCGCGCGCCATCGGCAGCGGCGTGGTGATCATCGACAAGGGCGTGATCCTCACCAGCCTGCACGTCGTGTCGGGCGCGAGCCGCATCCGCGTGGAATTCGAGGACGGGCTGGAAAGCGATGCCAGCATCATCAATACGCAGCCGGATCAGGATCTCGCGGTGCTGCAGGCGCGCGACATTCCGGACGACCTGAAGGCGGCGACGCTGCGCTCCGCCAGGCATCTGGTCGAAGGCGAGAGCGTCACCGCGGTAGGCTTTCCGTACGGCATCGGCCCGTCCGTTTCCCATGGCGTGATTTCCGGCCTGCACCGCCAATACCACTCGCCGCAGGGCGACCGGGTGCTCAAGGAGCTGATCCAGTTCGACGCCGCGGCGAATCCCGGCAGCTCGGGCGGCCCGCTCGTCAATGCCGAGGGCGAAGTCGTCGGCATCGTGACCGCGATCCTCGCCCCGACGGAGAAAGCGGGTTTCGCCGGCATCGCGTTTGCCGTGCCGATTGAGATGGCGGCCGGCGCCGCGGGCCTTCCACCTTTCTGACGATGACGTTCCTCTGGCCCGACGCGCTGTGGCTGCTGGCGGCTCTGCCGCTCCTCGTCGGCCTGTATGTCCTGCTGCTGCGGCGGCGGAACAAGGCAGCGCTCGCCTATTCCAACTTCGGCGTCCTGAGGCAGGCACTGGAGGCGCGCCGCAGCATTCGCCGCCATGTGCCGCCGGCGCTTTTCCTCGCGGCGCTCGCGGTGATGATCGTGGCGCTCGCGCGCCCGGCAGCGGTCGTCACGCTGCCCTCGCAGCACGAGACGGTGATCCTGGCGATGGACGTCTCGGGCAGCATGCGCGCCGATGATGTGAAGCCGACGCGGCTCGCGGCAGCCCAGGCGGCGGCGCGTGCGTTCGTCAGGGACACGCCCAGGCACACGCGCATCGGCCTGGTCGCCTTCGCCGGCAGCGCGGCGCTCGTGGCGCCGCCGACGCACAACCGCGAGGAGGTGTACGCCGCCATCGAGCAGCTGCAGCTGCAGAACGCCACGGCGGTAGGCAGCGGCATCCTCGCTTCGCTGAAGGCGATCTTTCCCGAGCAGGATTTCGAGCTGAAGGTCCCCTTCCCGATGCGGCCGGGCAGCGCCGCGTTCGGCGGCACGCGTCCGCCCGCCGCGCTCGGCGCGCAGCCCAGGCCCGAGCAGAAGCCCGTGCCGCCCGGGTCGTACAAATCGGCGGTGATCATCCTCCTTACCGACGGCCAGACCACGACCGGTCCGGATCCGGTCGACGCGGCGCGCCTCGCGGCCGAGCGCGGCGTGCGCGTCTTCACCGTCGGCGTGGGAACGCCCGACGGCCAGATCCTCACCGGCGAAGGCTGGTCGATCCGTGTGCGCCTGGACGAGGACGCGCTCAAGGTGATCGCGGATCTGACGCGCGCCGAATATTTCTTCGCCGGCAACGCGCCGGACCTCAAGAAGATCTACCAGGGGCTGAACTCGAAGCTGGTGATGGAGAAGAAGGAGACCGAGGTGACGGCGTTCTTCACCGGCGTCGCAGCGTTCATCGCGCTGGTCGCCGCCGGCCTGTCACTGCTTTGGTTTAACCGCCTCCTCTGAGCACGCCGGGGCGGCGACGATGGGAAACACCGTGCCACCCTCGTAAGTGAAAAAGAGCTTGCCGTGCGGCTGCGAGACGAGCACGCGGTGAGCGTGCAGGAAATCCGCGCCGAGAATCATCTCCGGCAGCTCGTACACCGGAATTTCGAAGAAGAGAAACCGATCCCGCGGCACGTCTTTGCGCAGGTCGGCGAAGTAGATCTTCGGATTGCGAATCAGCTCGTCGCCGATGGCGAAAGTATCGAATTCCCCGATCTGCGACTGAACCGCCTGCTTGCCGAATCCACGCAGGCACCTGCCAGGGGGAGCGGTACGCAGCTGCGACGCCGCGCCAATACGCGCAATTACGGAGGTGTCTATGACGGTCGTCGCCGCGCCCGAATCGAGCATCGCCACGACCGGCGTTCCGTTCAAGAGCAGCTTGACGGTGATCCATTTGTTGATCTTGACTGGCACTTCGGTCGCGGACCGGGCCCAGTAGGCAAGAGACACTCCGCGACAATCCTCGCTCTTGAAGAGCCTTACGCGCTGGCGCGAAAGATCGAACTCGAGCTCGTGGTCCTTGAAGAACCGGTTGCCGATAAGGAAGACACCGGTATCGCGCTGCTGCTCGCCCGCGACCAGGACGCGCCAGTTCTGCCGCTTCGCTTGCCCGATCCTGATTTCGCTGATCAGCCCTATCTCCACACGGGTTTCGCCGCCGATGCCGCCCACGGTTCGATTGGGATCCGGCATGACGGGCACGCCGAGACGCCGGGCGAGCGCCCGTTCTAGCAATGCGCCTTCCTCGCCCGCCATCCCCGTATCGATCAGCACGCCGATCGGTCGGCCGTTGATGGTTCCCTCGAGGACGGGTTGCGGGATGTCCGGCAGCACCGACCATTCGTCGATGCGGATCAGCCTGCAGTTTTGCGCCGCCGCTGCGGCGGCGCCGTACGCGAGCCCGCTCGCGGTCAATATCAAACCGGCGAATAAAGGCGCAGTGCGCAAGCCGGACTCTCCCGGTCCAGGATGCTGAGGAAAACCGTCTTCAAAATCAATCTCGGCTACTGCTTTGGGGCAACCGCCTCCTCTAGCCCCTGCACGAGTTGACAAAATCTTAGAAATCACCTGCCGACAGTGGCGCAGGTCCCACTTTTGTTTGCCACCGCGACACCCAGCGGCACGCGATCCTCGTTAGCATCCGATTCATCAACGGGGCGGACCACTTAGCTCGGCCGTCCTGAAAAGGGCAAACCTGTCGAAAGGCAGGGGCGCAAAGTCACCGGTCTAAAGGGGCGCGAGCCTCCAGGACGGCGGGACCGCCAGGATGGAGAGAACATGACTGTTTCAAGCACGGCAAAGGCGGGCGCAAAGCGCCCTCTGAGCGCGACCTCCGGTCGCGACAAACTGACCCTGGGCATGCCGGTCGAATCGCGGCTCGCGATCGAGCACGCGATCACGCGCCTGCTCGACGAGTCCGAAAGCGTCGCCCTGGCCATGCCACAGGCCATCCGCGTGATCTGCGAGGCGCTCGGCTGGGTTTGCGGAGGGTGCTGGCGCGCCGCCGGCAATACGCTGGCCGACGCGCGCTGTGCCGAGACCTGGGGCGCCGAGGCGCCGGAAATCGAGGCCTTCCTCGACGTGACGCGCCGCCACCAGCCGGCGAAGCAGCCCGGCGGGCTGATCGGGCGCGCCTGGGCCGAGCGCAAGCCGGTCTGGATCCGCGA
>DATILQ010000110.1:0-1698 GCA_035476235.1 Burkholderiales bacterium | reverse complement strand
TCGGAATAGAGATGCCGAAGGCAATAGGTGCATCGGAACTTGTGTTGGAGCCCGGCTACAAGGATGCGTTGCCGTTCATCATCGCCATCCCTGGCGCGCGAGAGGTCAAGTCCGGCTTTTGCTGGATAAACGGGTTGGGGATGCGGTGACGTTTGCATTCACGACCGGCGCGGTTCGCTCGGCGTGGGCGCGATCGAGCTCGTCGCGGATCGCCGTCAGCTGACGTTGCTCGAACTGGCTCATCTTGAGCCCGCGCCAGCGCTCGGCAGCGCGGATCAGGGCTGCGTACATCAACTTCAAGACGGCGCGCTCGCCAAAGGCGTGCGGGATCACCTTGGTGCGCCGGCGCTCCTCGCCGAACAGCCGCTCGAGCAGGTTGGTGGTGCGGATCGCGCGGCGATGCGCCAGCGGGAAGCGCAGATGCGCGATGCAGGCCTCGAAGTCGTCATCCAGGCACGCCACCGCCGACGGCAGATCGCCTTCGTAGGTCGCGATGATGTCGTCGCGCAGCAGGCGTGCTAACGCCGGCGAGGCTGCCTGGTAGCAGGCCCGTGCCCGGGCGTGGAACTCCGGCCAGACGTCGTCTGGCACCTTGCTCTGCAGGTTGCGCATCTTGTGCGCCAGGCAGCGCTGGCGCAGCGCGCGGGGGAAGCACTCCTCGATCGCCCGGATCACGCCCGGCGCCCCGTCGCTGACGACCAGCAGGGGATCGGGCAGGCCGCGCCGGCGCAGGTCCTGGAAGAACTCGCGGCAGCTCGCCGTGTCCTCCTTGGTGCCCGGCGCCAAATGCAGCAGCGCCTTCTTGCCATCCGCCAGGATGCCCCACGCCGCCAACACCGCCTCGCGCGGCTGGCCGAGATGCAGGCGCTCGGCGATCCCGTCGACGAACAGGTAGGCGACATCGAACTCCGCCAGGTCCCGGCTCGCGAACCCTTCGTACTCCGCCCACAGCCGCTCGGTGATCGTGCTCACCGCCGTGCGGCTCAGCAGCGACTTGCCCGTCGCGTCGGCAAACAGCGCCTCGATGTCCCGCGTCGACAGCCCGCGGGCGTACATCTCCACCGCCAGATCCTCCAGCGCCTCCGTCCGGCCCCGCAGCGTCTCCCGGATGCGCGAGAAAAACGGTTCCGCACGCTCGGCGATCTGCGGCGTGCTGTACTCGATCAACCCCTCGGCGCTCTTCAGACGACCCGTCCGATAGCCGTTGCGATGCCCGCTTCCAGGGGCCGCACCGCGCGCATAGTAGCCGCGCCCCAGCGCATCCGAGGCCTCGCCCTCCAGCGCCTCCTCGATGATCAGACGTGCCGCCAGCCGCACCAGCTCAGAGCGCCCGTCAGCCGCTTCGCCCTCACCGTCCATCAGCGCCTTCAGCCGCTCGCGCGTCCGATCGCTTGCAGGTATCCTCTCCATCGGGGTGCCCCTTCGTTTGAGCCCGGTCGCCAAACCGGAGCTCGTAGATTCGCCAATCTGGCGAGGGTGCACCCCAACCCTTTTCCCAGCAACTCTAGGACTTCACCGATGTAATACTTGGAAAATATCCATTTGTATCTCATTTCGTCGGAGAAGCTGCCGGAGAACTAGCGCCGCGGAATACGATGGGATGGCTTCACACAATAGCGTTCCGAGAAGCAACAGTCGGTGGGTTAGGGCTTATCGTTTGTTCGATAAGACTGTTCGCTAACAGCAAAGCTGATGAAC
>DATILQ010000109.1:0-11054 GCA_035476235.1 Burkholderiales bacterium | reverse complement strand
GAGCCGTAGGCGGCGCCGATCAGCGCGTCGGCCGCGAACTCGAGGTCGGCATCGGGCAGCACCACGGCGTGGTTCTTCGCGCCGCCGAGCGCCTGCACCCGCTTGCCGACTTTCGCGCACGTTTCGTAGATGTATTTCGCGATGGGCGTCGAGCCGACGAAGGACACGGCGTGGATGCCGGGATGGTTGAGGATCGCATCCACCGCCGCCTTGTCGCCGTGGAGGACGTTGAGCACGCCGTCGGGCAGGCCCGCCTCCTTGAATAGCTCCGCCATGCGCACCGAAGCCGAAGGCACCTTCTCGGAAGGCTTGAGGATGAAGGTGTTGCCGCAGGCGATCGCCATCGGGAACATCCAGAGCGGCACCATCACCGGGAAGTTGAACGGCGTGATGCCGGCGCAGACGCCCACCGGCTGCCGCAGCGTGTGCGTATCGACCTGCGTGCCGACGTTCTCCGAGTACTCGCCCTTCAGCAGCTGCGGGATGCCGCAGGCGAACTCCACCACCTCGATGCCTCTCTGTACAGAGCCCAGCGCGTCGTCGAGCGTCTTGCCGTGCTCCTCGGAGATGATCTCTGCCAACGCCCTTTGATTCTTCTCGAGCAATCCCAAAAACTTCTGCATGACGCGCGCGCGGCGCAGCACCGGCGTATCGCGCCAGGCGGGGAACGCTGCCGCGGCGGCCTGCACCGCCGCATCGACCAGCTTGGCGTCTGAAAAAACAACCCTCTTCGTCACCTGTCCCGTCGCGGGGTTGTACACCTCCCCATGGCGGCCGGAAGGCGCGAGGGCCTTGCCGTTGATCCATACCGGGACGGTTTCGAGCTTGAGTTCGGCGGGTTTATTCATCGGCGGCTCCGGCGTGCGACTGCATAATGTAATCCAATGCCGCTGATTCCGGCACGGCTCGAGTTCGCCGCCGACGGCACGCCCTGGTCGGAGGAGTTCGGCGACGTGTATCACAGCGCCGCCGGGGGGCCGGCGCAGGCCCGGCACGTGTTCCTCGCCGGCAATCGCCTGCCGCAGCGCTGGGCCGGCCGCGAGCGCTTCGTGATCCTCGAGACCGGCTTCGGCTTCGGCCTCAACTTCCTCGCCACCTGGCAGGCCTGGCGGCGCGACCCGGCGCGCTCGCGCAAGCTGCATTTCGTCTCGGTGGAGAAGCATCCGTTCACGCTCCAGGATCTGAGAACTCTTCATTCCCGATATCCCGAGTTCGAGCGCGAGGCTGCGGAGCTGCACTCGGCCTGGCCGCTGCTTGTCCCGGGCGCGCATCGCCTCGAGCTCGACGCCGGGCGGATCGTGCTGACGCTGTTCTTTTCGGACGTCAAGCTGCTGCGCGAGCTGCGCCTCGCGGCCGATGCGATCTACCTGGACGGCTTCTCGCCGGCGAGGAACCCAGACATGTGGTCGCACGCGCTGCTGCGCGCGGTCTCGCGCCTCGCTGGTCCAGGCGCGACGGCAGCAACCTGGAGCGTCGCCGCGCCCGTGCGCGCGGCGCTCGAAGCCGCGGGCTTCGCCGTGGAGAAGGCCGCCGGCTTCGGCAACAAGAAGGAGATGCTCCTCGCGCAGTACATTCGAAAAGCAAATTTCCCTTCAACCCCCAGACGAAATGCAGTCGTGATCGGCGCCGGCCTGGCGGGCGCCGCGATCTGCGAGCGGCTGTGCGCGCGGGGCTGGCAAGTGCGGCTCACGGAGCGCCACGCAATACCAGCGCAGGAGGCCTCGGGCAACCACGCCGGCAGCTTCCATCCGCTCGTCACTCCGGACGACAGCGTGTTCGCGCGCCTGACGAGATGCAGTTTTCTGTATGGATTATCTCGTTGGAGAAAGCTTGAAAGCGTTCGCTGGGACCGCTGCGGCGTGCTGCAGCTCGCGCGCGACGCGAAGGACGAGGCCTCGCAGCGCGCCTCGATCGCCGCGCTCGCCCTGCCTGCCGAGTACGCGCAGTACGTGACGCGCGAGGAGGCGAGCGCGCACGCCGGCGTGCCGGTGGAGGCGGCGGGGTTGTGGTTTCCCGAGGCGGGGTGGATTCAGCCGCGGTCGCTGGTGAACGCGCAGCTCGAGGCCTGCGGCGAGCGCCTCGAACGGATTTTCAGCACGGAAGTAAAAACGCTCGAGAAAGGCGCGCTGGTGATCCTCGCCACCGCGAACGACTCTCTCTCACCGGTGCCGCACGCGCGGCTGCGCCGCGTGCGCGGGCAGCTCACCTACATTCCGGCCGGGGCGATCGAGCCGCCGCGCGCGGTCGTCCTGCGCGGCGGCATGGTGCTGCCGCCCGTGGATGGCCTGTGCGTGGTCGGCGCAAGCTTCGACCTCGACGATGCGGACCCGGCGCCGCGCGCTTCGAGCCACGCCGGCAACCTCGAGCGCCTGCAGCGGATCATTTCAGTGAAGACGAAACCGCAGCGCCTGGAAGGCCGTGTCGCGTTCCGCACCGTGGCGCCTGACCGCCTGCCGCTGGTCGGCGAGCTGGCCGAAGGCGTCTACGGCGCCCTGGCGTACGGCTCGCGCGGCCTTCTATGGGCAGCCCTGGCGGCGGAGGTGCTCGCCAGTGAGCTCGAGGGCGACCCGATGCCCATCGAAGGAACGCTGCTCAACGCGCTGGATCCCGCCCGGTTCGCGCGGCGCGCGATGCGCAGGATCGGACAATATGATAAGGTGTGACCCGCTGCCTGGGGAGGCACGGATGGGCCGTAAGTCGAGGCCAACAAAGAGAAAAACGAAGCGATCGCCGGCGGCGGCGCAGCCCGGGCGCGTCGAGCACGCGCTGCGCGAAAGCGAGCAGATGTTCCGCGCCACCTTCGACCAGGCCGCGGTGGGGATCACGCTCGTCTCGCTCGACCTGCGCTACCTGCGGGTCAACGACAAGTTCTGCGACATCGTCGGCTACTCGCAAGACGAGCTGCGCTCGATGGGTCTGCGCGACACGAATCCGGCGGCGGCTCTTGGCGACGCCAGCGATTTTCTCGCCAGGGTGGCCGCCGGGGAAATAACCGGGCATCAGTTGCGCGAGAGGGAGCTCGTGCGCAAGGACGGCAGCCGCGTGTGGGTCGCGATCGCCGTCTCGCTGGTGCGCGGCGCGCGCGGGGAGCCCCGCTACTTCGTCTCGGTGATCCAGGACATTTCCGAGGCGAAGCGCGCCGCCGCGGCGCTGCGCGAGAGCGAGGAGCGGTTCCGCCAGCTCGCGCATTACGACACGCTCACCAACCTGCCGAACCGCGCGCTGTTCTACGACCGCCTGAAGCAGATCCTCGCGCTAGCGAAGCGCAACAGCTGGACGGTCGGCGTGATGCTGGTCGACCTCGATCACTTCAAGCGCGTCAACGACACGCTGGGGCACGCGGTCGGCGACAAGCTGCTGCTGCAGGTAGCGGAGCGGCTTGCAAGATCGGTGCGCGCCTCCGACACGGTAGCGCGCCTCGGCGGCGACGAGTTTGCCGTGGTGCTCAGCAATCTCTCCGCGCCCGAGGACGCCGCCGTGGTAGCGCATAAGATCCTCGCCGCGTTCCAGGCCTCCTTCCAGGTCGAAGGCCACTCCCTGCTTGCCACCCTCAGCATCGGCGCTGCCCTGTACCCGAACGACAGCACCGATCAGGACACTCTGGTGAACAACGCGGATGCGGCGATGTACCGCTCGAAGGAAGCCGGCCGCAACTGCTTCTCGCTCTTCAGCGCCGCAGGATCGCCGGGCTCGCGTCCTTGACGTCGCGCAATCCGCACAGCGCCATCGTCACGTCGAGCTCGCTGCGGATGATTTCCAGCACCCTCGTGACGCCCTTTTCCCCCATCGCGCCCAGGCCGTAGAGGAAAGCGCGGCCGATCAGCACGCCGCGCGCGCCGAGCGCGAGCGCCTTGAGCACGTCCTGGCCGGAGCGGATGCCGCCGTCGAACAGCACCTCGATGCGGCCGCCCACCGCGCTGACCACTTCGGGCAGCACGCGGATGGACGACGCGGTGCCGTCGAGCTGGCGGCCGCCGTGGTTGGAGACCACGATCGCGTCGGCGCCGCTCGAGGCGGCGATCGTGGCGTCCTCGGCGTCGAGGATGCCTTTCAGGATCAGCCTGCCGCCCCAGAGCTTCTTCACCCATTCGACGTCCTTCCAGCTGAGCGTCGGGTCGAACTGGCCGGCGATCCATTGCGAAAGCGTGCTCAGGCTGCGCGCGTCCGGGATGCGGCCTTCGAGGTTGCCGAACGATTTGCGTTTTCCCCTCAGCACGTTCAACGCCCAGGATGGTTTTCGAAGCACATCCAGAAAAGTGCCGAGAGTCAGGCGCGGCGGAACGGCGAGGCCGTTCTTGAGGTCCTGGTGGCGCTGGCCCTGGACCTGCAGGTCGAGCGTGAGCACCAGCGCGGAGCACTTCGCCGCCCTGGCGCGCTCGATGAGCGAGGCGGCGAAGCCGCGATCGCGCATCACGTAGAGCTGGAACCAGAACGGCTTGGCGACGGCGCTCGCGACGTCCTCGATCGAGCAGATCGACATCGTCGAGAGCGTGAACGGCACGCCGAAGCGCTCGGCGGCGCGCGCCCCGAGCATCTCGCCGTCGGCCCAGTTGAGCCCGGTGAGGCCGGTGGGCGCGATCGCCACCGGCATCGTCGCCTCCTGGCCCACCAGGGTGGTGCGCAGCGAGCGCCGGTCGACGTCGATCGCCACCCGCTGGCGCAGCGTTAGCAGCTCGAGGTCGGCGCGGTTGGCGCGCAGCGTGGCCTCGTCATAGGAGCCGCGGTCGACGTAGTCGAAGATCGCTCTTGCGACGCGCTTCTTCGCGAGCTGGCGCAGGTCCTCGACGTTGGTCACCACCGGCATGGCGCGGCATTCTACAATGCACGCAAATCATGGCTGCCGCCAGGGACGAGCAGAAGAACCCGATCCAGGTGATCGAGCGCATGATGCGCCTGCTCGACGTGCTGGCGCAGCATCCCGAGCCGCTCGGGCTGAAGCAGATCTCGCAATACACGGGCCTGCATCCCTCGACCACCCACCGCATCCTCGCCGCGATGTCGGGCGACCGGCTGGTGGACCGCGTCGAGCCGGGAAGCTACCGGCTGGGCATGCGGCTGCTCGAGCTCGGCAATCTCGTCAAGTCGCGCATCAGCGTGCGCGAGCTCGCGCTGCCGGTGATGCGCGAGCTGCATGCGCAGACCGGCGAGACCGTCAACCTTTCCGTGCGCCACGGCGACGAGATCGTGTACGTCGAGCGAAGCTCGTCGGGGCGCTCGGCGATGCGCGTCGTGCACGTGATCGGCGCGCGCGCGCCTCTGCACGTGACCGCGGCGGGGAAGCTTTTCCTGCTCGAGGAAGGCTTCGCGCGGCTGCGCGATTACGCCAAGCGCACCGGCCTCGCGCCGCACACCAAGAACACGATGACCAACCTCACGCTGCTCGAGCGCGACCTGGAGCGCATCCAGCGCCAGGGCTGGGCGGTCGATGCCGAGGAGGCGGAGATCGGCGTGCGCTGCGTCGCCGCCGGCGTGAGGGACGACGGCGGCTCGCTGGTGGCGGCGCTCTCGCTCTCCACGCCCGCCGACCGCATGAAGCTGCAGTGGGGCCCGCTGATCAAGGAAACCGCTGACCAGATCTCGCGCGCCATCGGCCACCGGCCGACCTCGCGGATCGGCGTCGCTTAAACCGCAACCAGGCCGTGAAGTGAGAACAGGCCGCGGCGGTCGGTCCAGACTTTCGTGCCCTTGAATCCCGCCTTCGCCGCCAGACCCTGGAACTCGTCGATCGAATACTTGTAGGAGTTCTCGCTGTGGATCGATTCGCCGGCGTCGAAGGCGAAGCGGTGCGCGCCGACGGCTACCGTCTGCCTGGCAAGCGATACGAGGTGCATCTCGATGCGGCCCGCTCCGGGGTTGTAGAAGGCGTAGTGCGCGAAGCGCCGCACGTCGAACTCTCCGCCCAGCTCGCGATTGATGCGGCGGAGCAGGTTCAGGTTGAAGGCCGCGGTGACGCCCTTCGCGTCGTTGTAGGCGGCATGCAGGACGTTGGCGTCCTTTTTCAGGTCCACGCCCACCAGCATCCGGCCGGCCTGGCCGCGCGTCATGGCGAGGAACGCCTGCGCCTCTTCGGGCGTGAGATTGCCGATGGTCGAACCGGGGAAATACACCGCGCAGCCGCCTCGCCTCCCCTTTACCGGAAGCGTCAGCGGCCGCGAAAAATCGCCAACCACCGGCACGATATCGAGCCGCGGAAATTCGCGCGCGAGACGCCACGCTGCCGCTTGCAGCGCGTCGCGCGAGATGTCGACCGGGATGTACGCCGCGGGACGCAGCGCGCGGATCAGCAGGCGCGACTTCACGCCTGCGCCGCTGCCGTACTCGATGAGAGTGCCCGCTCTCCCGGCAAAGCGCGCGATGGCGGCGATATGCGCGCGGGTCAGCGCAAGCTCGGCGCGCGTCAGGTAATACTCGCGCAGCCGGCAGATGCGCTCGAACAGGCGGCTGCCCGCCGCGTCATAGAAATACTTGGGGGGAAGGCTCTTGCGAGGCAGCGAAAGCCCCGCGATGACGTCTTCGCGAAAGCCGCCTAGCTTCGCTGGCTGGCCGTGTGGCTCTCCAGCCACTTCTTGATGCGGTTGGCGTCGCCGACCCGGGAATGCTTGCCCCATGAGTCAAGCAATACCACGATCAGGTCCTTGGAGGCGAGGCGCACGCGCATCACGAGGCAGCGGCCCGCCTCGCTGATGTAGCCGGTCTTGGACAGCCCGATTTCCCAGTGCGAGCTGCGCACCAGCCCGTTGGTGTTGCGAAACGAGAGCGGCCGGCCGAATGCGGTCACGGTGGCGCGGTCGCGCGTGGAGTATTCGCGGATCAACGGATAGCTGTGCGCGGCGCGCACCAGCTTGGCCAGGTCGCGCGCGCTCGACACGTTGCGCTTCGACAGCCCGGTGGCATCGACGAAGTGGCTGTCGGTCATTTCGAGCTCGGCGGCCTTCTCGTTCATCGCCTCGACGAGGGCCGGGGTGCCGCCGGGATAGGTGCGCCCGAGCGCGGCGCCGGCGCGGTTCTCCGAGGCCATCAGCGCGAGCAGCAGCAGCTCGTCGCGCGTCAGCACGCTGCCGGTGCGCAGGCGCGAGCGCGTTCCCTTGTACGTGTCGACATCTTCACGCGCGAGCACGACGCGCATGTTCAGGTCGACGCCGCTGTCGAGGAGCACCATCGCCGTCATCAGCTTGGTGATCGAGGCGATCGGCACCACCGCCTCGCTGTTCTTGTTGATCACCACCTCGCCGGTGTCGGCGTCCTGCACCAGCACCGCCGACGATCTGAGCAGAACGACCTTTTGCGCGCGCGGTGCGGCGCCGGCCTCGCCGGCTTGCGCGAATCCGACGGTGAGAGCGAGCACGAGGAAAAGCGCGAACAGGGCGACGATCCCTTCGAGGGGATGCAGTCTTCTTTGCATGATGGTGAAATATACCCTACGCCGAAAAAAAATCGCAAGTAAATTCATGGGGTAGGAGGCAATTCCTCGAAACCCCGTGAAAAATTCACGGTGTCGGGTTGACGCTACAGTGCTTCGGCCTGCTCGAGCACCGCCTCGGCTTGCGCCTTTTGTTGCTGCAGCGCCCACATGCGGGCGTATTCCCCTTTTTCTTCAAGGAGCTGGCGATGGGTCCCGCGCTCGCTGACGCGGCCGTGGCTGAGCACCAGGATCTGATCCGCATCCATCACCGTGGAAAGGCGGTGAGCAATCACTAGCGTCGTTCGCCCCTGCGAGATCCGCTCGAGCTCCGCCTGGATCGCTTTCTCCGCGCGCGAGTCGAGCGCCGAGGTGGCTTCATCGAAGATCAGGATGCGCGGATTCTTCAGCAGGGCGCGCGCAATCGCCACGCGCTGCTTCTCGCCGCCGGAGAGCTTCAAGCCGCGCTCGCCCACCATGGTTTCGTATTTCCTTGGCAGAGATTCGATGAAGTCGTGGATATGCGCCGCGCGCGCAGCTTCGATCACCTCCGCGTCGCTTGCTTCCGGCCGCCCGTAGCGGATGTTGTACAGGATGTTGTCGTTGAAGAGCACCGTGTCCTGCGGGACGATGCCGATCGCCGCGCGCAGGCTCGCCTGCTTCACTTCTCTGATGTCTTTTCCATTCACCCCAATTGCGCCGGTGGAAATGTCGTAAAAGCGATAAAGCAAGCGTGCCAGGGTCGACTTGCCCGCGCCGGAGTGTCCGACCACGGCGACACGGTGGCCGGCGGGGATGGTGAAGCTGACGTCGAACAGGATCTGCCTTTCGCGTTCATAGGAAAAGCTCACGTTCCTGAATTCGACGGTCGCCGGCCCGGGGGGCACGTCCGGCGCGCCCGGCGGGTCCTCGACCTCCCGATGCTCGTTGAGGAGGCGAAACATGCGGTCCATGTCGAGCAGCGCCTGCTTGATCTCGCGGTACACCATGCCGAGGAAGTTGAGCGGGATGTAGAGCTGGATGAGCAGGCCGTTCACCAGCACCAGGTCGCCGAGCGTAAAGCTCCGTGCGGCAACGCCCTGAGCAACCAGCAGCATCAGCGCAGTCACCGCCATGGCGATGATGAAGCTTTGGCCGATGTTCAGCAGCCCGAGCGAGGCCTCGTTCTTGACCGCGGCCGCTTCATAGCTCTGCAGGTTCTCGTCGTAGCGCCGCGCCTCGAATTCCTCGTTGCCGAAATACTTCACCGTCTCGTAGTTGAGCAGGCTGTCGATGGCGCGGGTGTTGGCTTTCGAATCCAGCTCATTCGCGCGCCGGCGGATGTCCATGCGCCACTCGGTCACCAGCACCGTGAATCCGATGTAGACGGCGACCGCGCCGAAGGTGATGGCGGCGAAGCGCCAGTCGAACTTGTGGATCAGCACCGCTGCGACCAGCGCGAACTCGAGGATGACCGGAATGATGGAAAATAATAAATAGGACAACAAGGTCGAGATCCCTCGCGTGCCGCGCTCGATGTCGCGCGTCATCCCGCCGGTCTGGCGCTCGAGGTGGAAGCGCAGCGACAGGCTGTGCAGGTGCCGGAACACGCCGAGCGCCACGCGCCGGATGGCGCGCTGCGTGACGCGGACGAACACCACGTCGCGCAGCTCGGCGAACAGCGTGGTCGAGAAGCGCAGGATGCCGTAGATGGCGAGCAGCGCGACCGGCACCGCGACGATCGCGGTCCTCGGGTCGAGCCCGTCCACGACCTCCTTCATGATGAGGGGCACGGCCACGTTCGCCAGCTTGGCGGCGGTGAGGCAGGCGAGCGCCGCCGCTACCCGCCACTTGTATTCCAGCAGATAGGGCAAGAGGATGCGCAGGGCGCGCCACTCGTTGCCCTTGAGCCGCGCGGTCGGCGCCGCGCGATGATGTGGTTGAGTAGCCATGCGTATATAGTAGTTCGACAAGGGAGGCACAACATGGGTTTGCGCCTGAAGTTCAACCTGGTGCTGCTGGCCGTGTTCGTGACCGGCCTTGGCGTCACCGGGTATATCTCGTACGAGCTGCTGCACAAGAACGCGCGCGACGAGGTGCTGCGCAATGCCGGCGTGATGCTGGAAGCGTCGCTCTCCATGCGGCAGTACACGATCGGCAGGGTGCGGCCGCTGCTGCCCTATGACGCCGACAAGTTCCTGCCCGAGAGCGTGCCGGCGTTCGCCGCGACGGAGATCATGAACCTGCTGCGCAAGAAGTACCCGGACTACGCCTACAAGGAGGCGACGCTGAACCCGACCAACCCGCGCGACCGGGCCGTCGACTGGGAGGCGGACATCGTCAACGCCTTCCGCAACGAGGCCGCGCGCGCGGATATCTCCGGAATCCGCAGCACGCCGACCGGGCGTTCGCTTTACCTGGCGCGGCCGCTGCAGATCAGGGACCAGGCCTGCCTCGCCTGCCATACCACGGCTGAAATGGCCCCGGCGGCGATGGTGAAGCTCTACGGCCCGAACAACGGCTTCGGCTGGAAGATGAACGAGATCATCGGCGCACAGATCGTCTCGGTGCCGATGGACCTGCCGATCCGCAACGCCAACCGCGCCTTCGTCACCTTCATGAGCTCGCTCGCGGTGGTGTTCGCCGTGCTGTTCGTGATCCTGAACGTGATGCTTACGCTTCTCATCGTCGATCCGATCACGCGGCTTTCCGATGCCGCCCACCAGATTTCCAAGGGCCGCCTCGACGCCGCCGAAATCCCCGAGACCGGCCGCGACGAGGTGTCGCAGCTCGGACAGGCGTTCAACCGCATGCGCCGCAGCCTGGAGAAGGCGATCCACCTTATCGACAAGGGATAGCTCGCGATGGAACTTCCCAACGCCCTGCCCGCGGGCCACGCGCTGCAGGAGTACCGCATCGAAAGGGTGCTCGGCGTTGGCGGTTTCGGCCTCACCTATCTCGCGCTCGACGAGAACCTGAACCTCAGGGTCGCGCTCAAGGAATACCTGCCGGCCGACATCGCCTTGCGCGCGCCCGACCGTACGATCGCGCCCTGCTCCGGCGAGATGGCGGAGCTCTTCGACTGGGGCAAGCGCCGCTTTCTCGACGAGTCGCGCACCCTCGCCTCGTTCCGCCACCCGAATATCGTGCGGGTGATGCGCTTCTTCGAGGCGAACGGCACGGCGTACATGGTGATGGAGTTCGTCGAGGGGGCGCCGCTTCCCGACTGGATCAGCACGCGGCGCCCGCTGGCCGAGGCGCAGGTGGCGGCGCTGGTGGCGCCGCTTCTCGATGGGCTCGAGGTGGTGCACAAGTCGGGCTTCACGCATCGCGACATCAAGCCCCCCAACATCTACATCCGCGACGACTCGAGCCCCGTGCTGCTGGATTTCGGCGCGGCGCGCCAGAAATCCTCCGAGCTCACCGCGCTGGTGACGCCGGGATATGCGCCGTTCGAGCAATACCACGCGCAGGGCAAGCAGGGCGCGTGGAGCGACATTTACGCGCTCGGCGGGGTGCTGTATTGGATAGTCACCGGGAACAGCCCGCACGAGGCGGCGGCGCGCATTCGCGCCGACACTATGCCGCCTGCGCTCCAGGCAGCCGACAAGAGCAGCTATCGGCCCGAGTTTCTCGCCGCGATCGACTGGGCGCTCGCTCCCCACGAGGACCAGCG
>DATILQ010000108.1:0-6426 GCA_035476235.1 Burkholderiales bacterium | reverse complement strand
CCGCGCCCCGGTCGAAGGCGACGCGTGCCGGGTGATCGTGAGGCAGTGCCGAAAGTGCCCGGAGGACCGCTTCGCGTTCTTGTCGATCCAGCTTCATGGCCCGAAAAGCGTATGACGAGCGCAACCGCAGCACAACGGGATATGGCCGACGGTTTCGCATATCCAACCTATGGCTGTCATAAAAATCGACGCAGGCTGTCATAAGGCAGCTTTCTGACCTGTCGAAGACGTCAGGGCATGGGTCCGCACCCTCCTGCTGGGGGAGCGATTTGATCAGCGCACCTCGCCCGATGCGGAGCGTGCTTTGCGTGAGCAACGCTCAGCGCGAACCGAAGATCCCTGCATTCACTGAGCGCACGATCGTCGACTTGATCAGTGCCATTCACCGCGAGTCGAGTCGTACATCGTGAGTCTGATAGTCAGTGACGCGGCTGCTCAGTTGCACTGCGCGCCAGAACGGAGTATTAGTCTGCATAGCTCGTCCCTGAATGATCGGATTGAGCGTGTCGTCAACTCTTAGAGGAGAGCTTGTCATGGCAGCAAAGAAGAAAGGCAAGAAGAAGAAGAAGTAGATAGTCAGCGATCCCCGCGAAAAGAAAGGTCGCTCAACTCGAGGCCCCGCGCGGGGTTCGACTCGGTGGGCTCACCGCCGCGCTTATCCCATGAGCTCACCCTCGCTCCAGGTCCAGTTCGATCCGTCGGCGGCGCGCTTCGGCGCCTCGCGCTCCCAGAAGCGTCTGGAGGACGACCGCCTTCTCGTCGGCAAGGGGCGCTACAGCGACGACCTGGAGTTTCCGGGTCTCGCTTGGCTGGTGCTGGTGCGCTCGCCGCATGCCCATGCAAATATCTCTGCATTGGATTTGTCGGGTTGCAGGAGCGCCCCCGGGGTGATCGCCGCCTGGAGCATGGCAGACCTCAGCGCCGATGGCGTGGCCCATATTCCGTTCCCGCCGCTCTTCAAGCGGTCCGACGGCTCGCCGATGGCCGCGCCGCCGCGTACCCCGCTTGCCAGGGAAAGGGTTTACTACGTAGGGCAGCCGGTGGCGGCCATCGTCGCCGAAACGCGCAGGCAGGCCGAAGATGCCGCCGATCTTGCTTCAGCTCAGTATGAGGAGCTGCCTTGCGTGGTGGACGCGCGCCGTGCGGTAGAGGCGGGCGCTCCGCTCGTCTGGCCGGAGGCGACGGGAAATATCGCTGCCGAGGCGGCCTACGGCGATGCGGCCGCGGTCGACAAGGCGCTCGCGGTGGCAGCGCACATTACCGAGCTCGAGCTGCACAACCAGCGCTTAGTGGCGGCGGCGCTCGAGCCGCGCTGCTCGATCGGCGTCTTCGCCGGCGGCCGCACGACGCTCCACACGCAGAACCAGACCCCGACCGGCGCGCGCGAGCTGCTGGGCGCGGTGTTCCGCGGGCGGCCCGAGGACTTCCGGGTCGTCGTCGGCGACATCGGCGGCGGCTTCGGCATGAAGACCGGGCTTGCGCCCGAGGACGCGCTGGTCTGCTACGCTGCGAAGAAGCTCGGGCGGCCGGTGAAATGGCGCGGCGAGCGCAGCGAGGAGTTCCTCGCGGCGCACATGGGGCGCGACCAGCACTCCAAGGCGAGGCTGGCGCTGGACCGCGAGGGCCGCATCCTGGCTTTGCGCGTGGAAACGCTCGGCAACATCGGCGCGCTGCCGGTCGGCTCCTCGGCGATCATTCCGCTCTCGCTGAGCCCGAAGGTACAGACGACTGTCTACCACGTCCCCGTGGTGGATTATCGCGTCAAGGCGGTGCTGACCAACACCATGGCGACCGGCGCCTACCGCGGGGCCGGCAGGCCGGAGGCGAACTATCTCATGGAGCGGCTGATGGAGAAGGCCGCGCGCGAGATGCGGCTCGACCCCATAGAGATCCGGCGGCGCAATTTCATCCGGCCGGAGGATTTCCCTCATCGCACGCACCTCGGCGACGTCTACGACGTCGGCAATTTCCCGCGCATCGTTGAGCGGCTGGTCGAGCTGGCCGACTGGCAGGGTTTCGCGGCGCGGCGCGAGCAATCGCGCCGCCGCGGGCGGCTGCGGGGCCGGGGACTGTCGGTCTACCTGGAATGGACCGGTGCGCTTCCGACCGAGACGGTCGACGTCCGGGTGGGCGCCGATGGCACGGTCACGGTGTTCTCCGGTACGCAGGCGATGGGGCAGGGGCTGGAAACCACGTATACGCAGCTCCTCGCCGAGGTGCTGGGAATCTCGCTTGAGAAAATCCGTATCGTTCAGGGCGATACCGACCTGGCGAATGGCGTAGGCAGCGTGGGATCGCGCTCCGCTTTCGTCGGCGGCTCGGCCGTGGTGGCGGCGGGCCGCAAGACCATTGCGCGCGGCAAGGAGCTCGCCGCCGAAGCGCTCGAGACGGCCGCGGGCGACATCGAGTATCGCGATGGGGCCTTCAGGATTGCCGGCACCGACCGCACCATCGGGCTGGCCGGGGTCGCGGCGTTCCAGCCGGAGAAGGCGTTCCGCGTTTCGGCGACCGAGACGCCCTCGACGCCTTCCTGGCCCAACGGCGCCCAGGTTTGCGAAGTCGAGGTCGATCCCGAGACCGGCGACGTCCAGGTTGCGAGCATCGTCAGTTGCGACGACATCGGCCGGATCATCAACCACATGATCGTCGAAGGACAGATCCAGGGCGGCGTTGCGCAGGGCGTCGGCCAGGCCTTGTACGAGCAGGCGATCTACGATCAGGACAGCGGGCAGCTGCTTTCCGGATCCTTCATGGACTACTGCGTGCCGCGCGCCGACCAGCTCCCCCGGCTGCGCAGTGCTTTCGATGAAAGCGTGCCCTCCAGGACCAACCTCCTCGGCGTCAAAGGCTGCGGCGAGCTTGGCACGATCGGCGCCGTGCCGGCGGTCGTGCACGCGGTTCTCGATGCGCTCCACGAGCGCGGCGTGCTGCATCTGGAGATGCCGCTCACGCCGGAGAAGCTGTGGCGGGTTTTGCGCAGGGCGTAGATGCTATATTGACCGGCTCCATGAGCGCGGTCATGCAAAGGGAGCTGCGCGGATACCGGGAGAGCCGCGCGTTCAACTACGCGCTCGCCTTGTCGCTGCTGCTGCACGCCCTGCTTCTGTTCGGCCTGCCGGGATTCAGGGATTCGAAGCGGCCGAGCATTGCTCCCGGCTTGATCACCGCTCGGCTCGTACCACCGCAGGCCCTGCCGGCCGCGCCTGACGTGGCGCCGGCGGCGCCGCTTGCCAGGCCAGCCTTGAGACCCGCGCTGCAACCCCAGCCAGCCGCTCTGCTCGCTCCAAGCATCCCGGCATCTCCCGCGGATTCAGCCGAGAGCACGTCCGCAGAACCGGTGCCTGCCGCGGAGCCCGAGGCGGGCACGACTGCGCCGAGTGCCGAGCCGGCGGCGGAGGCTGGATCGGTCGATCAGTACCGGCTGCAACTGATCAGCGCGGCGAAACGCTACAAGCGCTACCCGCGCGTTGCCGTGGACAACAACTGGGAAGGCGGCGTCGTGGTGCGCATGGTGATCGGCGCCGACGGCCTGATCGCCTCGGCGAGCGTGAAAACCGGCTCCGGCCACGAAGTGCTCGATTCGCAGGCTCTCGAGATGTTCAAGCGGGCCAAGCCCCTGGTGCCGATCCCGCCGGCGCTGCGCGGCAAGGAGCTCAGCCTCGACCTGCGGGCGATCTACAACCTGATGGATCAGGAGTAGACGCAACGGAGAATCGCGCGTTGATCCCATTAGCATGAACCGCATGCAACGGGTCCGATCAATCCTGGCGGCGCTCTTGGCGGGCTGGGCCGCGCACTGCCTCGCCCAGCAAGCGCTGGAAATCATTCCGTTGCGGCATCGGACGGTCGACCAGGTGCTTCCTGCATTGCAGCCGCTCGTCGAGCCCGGCGGCGCGCTGACCGGGCAGTCCGGACAGCTCATCGTGCGGACCAGCCCGGCGAACCTGGCCGAGATCAAGCGCGCGCTGGAGGCGATCGACCGGCCGCTGCGGCGCCTGCAGATCTCGGTGCGCTTCGATGACTCGCTCGAGGCCGCCAGCGAGGGCATCGAGGCGGGCGGCAGAATCGGAGGCGGTGGGTCGCGCGTCGATGTGCGCGCGCAAGGCGCCCGCTCTGCGGCCGCCGGCCGCGTCGACCAGCGGCTGGTCGTCCTCGAGGGCGGCCGCGCCTTCATCACCACGGGACAATCGAGGCCGGTGATGCAGCGGCAGATGATTCAGACCCCGGCCGGAGTGGTGGCGCAGGAAACCATCGTGATGCAGGACATCGGCACCGGCTTCGATGTGACGCCGCGCGTTGCGGGGGACAGGGTCTTCATCGACATCGGTTCCCAGCGCGAAACGCAGCGGATGGTCAGCACGGCGAGCGGGCCGCTCGGCGAATGGTTCGCGCTTGGCGCCGTAAGCGAAGCCGGCTCGCGCGATGGACGCGGCATCGGGTCGGCGAGCGCGTCGCGCGCCTCCGAAACGCGGCGCGTCTGGGTGAAGGTCGAGGAGATCGGAAACTGAACGGCGCGCTGCAACGGGCTTTCGCAGCCGACGGGCCGCTTGCCGCGCGCGTCGCCGGATTCAAGCTGCGGCCCCAGCAGCTCGAGATGGCCGCGGCCATCCAGGACGCGATCGAGCGCACGGGGGTGCTCGTCGCCGAAGCGGGCACCGGCACCGGCAAGACCTTCGCCTACCTGGTCCCGGCGCTGCTCGCCGGCGGCAAGGTGATCGTCTCGACGGGGACGAAGACGCTGCAGGATCAGCTGTACGACCGCGATCTTCCCGCGGTGCGCGAAGCGCTCGCCTGCGGCACCACGGCGGCCTTGCTGAAGGGTCGCGCGAACTATGTATGCCTCTACCGCATGAAGCGCGCGGCGAGCGAAGCCCGCCTCGCCTCGCGCGAGGAAGTCTCGCAGCTGCGTCGCATCGAGCGCTTTGCCGCCCTCACCACGACCGGCGATCGCGCCGACTTGGCCGACGTTCCGGAGGACGCGCCAGTCTGGGTGCACGCCACGTCGACGCGCGACAACTGCCTCGGGCAGGAATGTCCCGACTACCGGGACTGCTTCGTGATGCGCGCGCGCAGGAATGCGCTCGCTGCCGACCTGGTGGTGGTGAACCATCACCTGTTCTTCGCCGATGTGGTCCTGCGCGACGAAGGCATCGCCGAGCTGCTGCCGGCTTGCAACACCCTCATTTTCGATGAGGCGCACCAGTTGCCCGAGACGGCGCGCATGTTCTTCGGCGAAAACGTATCGACCACGCAGCTGACCGATCTGGCGCGCGATGCCCGTCTCGAGCTGCGGGCCGCCGGCGGCGCGTCTCCCGAGCTCGACCGGGTAGCGACGCGGCTCGACAAGGCCGCCCGCGACCTGCGCCTGGCGCTCGGCGAGCCCGGCGCGCGCTTCGCCTGGACGCAGGCATTGCGCCTGCCGGATTTCCCCGGCGCGCTTGAAAAGCTGCAGATTTCCCTTAAGGAGCTGGAGCAGCCGCTGGCAGAGCAGGCCGAGCGCTCGGAGGGACTGGCTTCGTGCGCGCGCAGAGCCGGCGGCGCGGCGGCGGTGCTCGCGCGCCTGCGCGAGAGCGAAGCCGAGGCCGAGGTGCGCTGGGTGGAAGTCTACGGGCACGCGGCGCAACTGCACGTCACGCCGCTTTCGTCCGCGGAGCTGTTCCGGCGCCAGATGATGGACCACCCGCGCGCCTGGATCTTCACTTCCGCCACCCTGGCCGTCGGCGAGGACTTCAGGCATTTCACCCGCGAGCTCGGCATGCCCGAAGCCCAGACACGCCGCTGGGCAAGCCCGTTCGACTTCGCGCGCCAGGCGCTGCTCTACGTTCCCAAGGGCTTGCCGCTCGACCCGAACGACCCCGCGTTCACGCAAGCGGTGATCGAGGCGGCGCTGCCCGTTCTCAAGGCGAGTGGAGGGCGCGCGTTCCTGCTCTTCACCACGCTGCGGGCGCTGCGGCGCGCGCACGAGCTGCTGCGCAGCCGCATCGGTTTTCCGCTTCTCGTACAAGGGACGGGATCGCGCAGCGAGCTGCTGTCGCGGTTCCGCACGCTCGGCAACGCGGTGCTCCTCGGCAGCCAGTCCTTCTGGGAGGGCGTCGACGTGCGCGGCGAGGCGCTCTCCGTGGTGGTGATCGACAAGCTGCCGTTCGCTCCGCCGGACGATCCCGTGCTTGCCGCGCGGATCGAGAGCATCCGCGCACAGGGCGGCAACCCTTTCACGGAGCTGCAATTGCCGCAGGCAGTCCTGCAGCTCAAGCAAGGCGCCGGGCGCTTGATCCGCGACGAGACCGACCGCGGCGTCCTGATGCTCTGCGACCCGCGCCTGGTGGCGCGCCCGTACGGGCGGCGCATCCTGCGCAGCCTGCCGCCCATGAAGCTCACGCGCCGCCTCGCGGACGTCGAGGGCTTCTTCCGCGACTACATCGCAGG
>DATILQ010000107.1:0-14562 GCA_035476235.1 Burkholderiales bacterium | reverse complement strand
ACGTCGGACTGGCGCGGGCTCGGCCGGAACACGATGCCGAAGCGGTCGAGGTCGTAGCGCGCCGCGCCGGCGTGCATCATCTCCACCGCGCAGCAGGCGAGGCCGAAGGTCATCGGCCACAGCGAGCCGGTGCGCGTCCAGTTGATGAGCGCGTCCGCGGTGGTCGTGACGAATCCCTTCTCGAGGAGGCCCTCTACTCCCATTCCAGGGCTCCTTTCATCCATTCGTAGACGAAGCCGACGGTGAGGATCGCGAGGAACAGCATCATCGACAGGAATCCCGCCAGCCCGATGTCGTTGATCACGGTCGCCCACGGGAAAAGAAACGCGATCTCGAGGTCGAACAGGATGAACAGGATCGCGACCAGGTAGTAGCGCACGTCGAACTTCATGCGCGCGTCCTCGAACGCCTCGAAGCCGCACTCGTAAGGCGAGAGTTTCTCGGGGTCGGGCTTGTCCGGGGCGAGCAGCTTGCCGAGCACCATGGGCGCCACGCCGACGCCCAGGCCGACGAGGATGAACAGCAGCACCGGAAAATATTCTGCGAGCATAAGGTTCTGGTGCCCACGAGCAGACTCGAACTGCTACGGCTTTTTAGGCCACTAGCCCCTCAAGCTAGCGTGTCTACCAATTTCACCACGTGGGCGAATGCGAAATTATCTCCCAAAAATCACCGTGGTACCTCCTTGCCCGACGGCGCTTCCGCGGGCGCCGCGGGCTTCTGCGGCTCGGCGGCAGGCTTCTGCGCCTCGGCGGCGGGTTTTGCTTTCGCCGGCACGCGATCCACCACGCTGCCCTCGTCCCCGACGCGGTGCGTCGCGACGTAAGCGAGCGCGAGGCTCAACAGGAAAAACAAGGTCGCGAGCACGGCGGTGGTCCGCGACAGGAAGTTCGCCGAGCCGGTCGCGCCGAACAGGCTGCCCGAGGCGCCGCCGCCGAAGCCCGAGCCCATGTCCGCGCCCTTGCCGTGCTGGAGCAGCACCAGGCCGATGATCGCCAGCGCGACCAGCACGTGCAGCACGATCAGTACGTTGGTCCAGCCAATCATGTCGTCATCCTTTCGCCGCCGCCTCAACGATGGCGAGAAATTCCTGCGCGACCAGCGACGCCCCGCCGATCAGGCCGCCGTCGATGTCCGGCATGGCGAACAATGCCGCCGCGTTGCCGGCCTTCACGCTCCCGCCATAGAGAATCCTGGCTTCTCTCGAGAGTCTTTTCCTGAGAAATGCGTGCACGGCCTGCGCCTGATGCGGCGTCGCCGTCCGGCCGGTGCCGATCGCCCACACCGGCTCGTAGGCCAATACTGCCCCTGAAAAAGCGCCTTTGCTCAAAACCGCGTCCAGCTGCCGCGCCACGACTTCCTCCGTCAGTCCCGCGTCGCGCTCCGCCAGCGTCTCGCCCACGCACAGGATCGGCGCCAGGCCCGCGCCCTGCGCCGCGGCGAACTTCGCCGCGACCTGCGCATCGCTCTCGCAGTAGAGATGGCGGCGCTCCGAGTGCCCGACGATCACGTAGCGGCAGCCGAATTCGGCCAGCATCGCGGCCGACACTTCCCCGGTGTACGCGCCTTGCGCGTGCTCGCTGACGTTCTGAGCGCCCCAGGCCAGCGCGGTTCCCGCGAGCTGCCCGGACACCTGCTGCAAGTAGGGGAACGGAACGCACACCGCGCATTCCGCGCCTGCGCCCTTTCCCATCGCCTTGACGACGGCTTCGAGCAAAGCGCGGTTCGCCGCCCGGCTGCCATGCATCTTCCAGTTGCCGGCGACCAGCCGGGTGCGTGCCATGCCCATGAATTTTACCGTATTCTCAGGGGCGGCCGGGCTCTCCCGTGCGCCGAACCTACTATAGTGCCTGCGCGAACGCGTCACATGAGCGCTCTAGAATCGTCAACTCGTTCCGACGGAATGCCCGATCGCCGAGCGGGCGCGGATAGCTCGCCGGGGTCGGCATCCCGTTCGGACGGACATGGCTGAGCACCACCCCCATCATCACCACGACCAAGGCTCCGGCCCGGCGCTGTGGGGCGCGGCCGCGCTGACTGTCGCATTCGCCGTGGTGGAGGCGCTCGGCGGATGGTGGACCGGTTCGCTGGCCCTGCTGTCCGACGCCGGGCACATGGTGACTGACGGCGCCGCGCTTGCGCTCGGCGCGCTCGCCGCCTGGATGGCGCGCCAGCCGCCCTCGGAGCGCCACTCCTACGGCCTCGGGCGTGCCGAGATCTTCGCCGCTCTGCTGAACGCCGGAGCCATGCTCGCGATCGTGGCCGCCCTGGCCTATGAATCGGTTCTTCGTTTCAGGCAGCCTGGCGAGGTGAACGGCGCGGCGGCCGCCGTGATCGCGCTGGCCGGGCTCGCGATCAACCTGGGAGTCATGCGATGGCTCGCGCCGCACAGCCATGACCTGAACGCGCGCGCAGCGCGGCTGCACGTCGTGGGCGACGCGCTGGGCTCGGTCGCGGCGCTGATCTCGGGCGCGGTGATCGCGTTCAGCGGCTGGACGCGCATCGACCCGCTCGCCTCGCTCGTGATCTGCTGCCTGATCGCCGTCTCGAGCGTGCGGCTGCTGCGCGAGAGCCTGCACGCGCTGATGGAAGGCGTGCCGCACGGCCTTTCGGTGGAGACCATCGGCGGCGAGATGGCCGGGGTCGACGGCGTGCTGTCGGTCCACGACCTGCACGTCTGGGTGTTGTCGGGCAGCCGCACCGCGCTCTCGGCGCACGTGGTGGTGCGCAGCATGACGCAATGGGAGCGCACGCGGCGCGAGCTGCAGACCCGGCTGCACGAGAAATTCGGCATCGATCACGTCACGCTGCAGCCCGAGTCGGGGCTGCAGCCGCTGATCCGCCACTAGGAAGCTGCGCTGCGCACTGCGGCGGCGATGCTCTGCGCCGCCGATTCGATCGCCTCGCGCGGCTCGCCTTCGACCATCACGCGCAAAACCGGCTCGGTTCCCGAGGGACGCAGCAGCACGCGGCCGCGGCCGTCGAGCGAGTGCTCGGCAGCCGCTTGCGCTTTCCTGATCGAATGATGCTTTTGCCAGTCGAAATCGCGCGGCACCGCCACGTTGATCAGCACCTGCGGATACAGGACCAGATCGGCGGTCAGCTCGGCGAGCGAGCGGCCCAGCTGACGCATGGCGTGCAGCACCTGGAGCGCCGACACGATGCCGTCGCCGGTGGTGTGCTTGTCGAGGCAGATGAGGTGCCCCGAGTTCTCGCCGCCCAGCTCCCAGCCCTTGTCGCGCAGCAGCTCGAGCACGTAGCGGTCGCCGACGCGGGCGCGCGCGAACGGGATGCCGAGCCGGGTCATCGCCTTCTCGAAGGCGTAATTGGTCATCAGGGTGCCGGCGACGCCGGCAAGCGTTTTTTTCGCGGCGCGATGCTTGGCGACGGCGTAAAGCAGCTGGTCGCCGTCATACGCCCGCCCGGTGTCATCGACGATCAGGACGCGGTCGCCGTCGCCGTCCAATGCAACCCCCAGGTCGGCAGCCTGGTTTTTCACCTCGGCGACCAGGCTCGCGGGCGAAGTGGCGCCAAAAGCCTCATTGATATTGAGGCCGTCGGGCTTGACGCCGATCGGGACGACGTCGGCGCCGAGCTCGTGGAACACGTGCGGCGCGACGTTGTAGGCCGCGCCATGCGCGCAGTCGACGACGATCTTCATGCCCTTCAGGTCGAGCTCCGCCGGGAAGGTCGATTTGCAGAACTCGATATAGCGCCCGCCGGCATCGTCGACGCGGCGCGCGCGCCCCAGCCGTGCGGCCTCGTTGCAGCCCATCGGCCGCTCCATCTGCTCCTCGATCGCCGCTTCGGTGCCGTCGGGCAGCTTGAAGCCGTCTCCGGAAAAGAACTTGATGCCGTTATCGGGATAGGGGTTGTGCGACGCGCTGATCACCACTCCGGCCGAGAGCCGCAGCGCGCGCGTGAGGTAGGCGACTCCCGGCGTCGGCAGCGGGCCACAGAGCAGCACATCGACCCCCGCGGCGGAAAAGCCCGCCTCGAGCGCGGCCTCGATCATGTAGCCCGAGATGCGCGTGTCCTTGCCGATCAGCACGGACGGATGCTCGCCCTGCCCCGACAGCACCTTGCCGGCGGCATAGCCGAGCCGCAGCACGAAGTCGGCGGTCATCGGGCTCGCGCCCACGGTGCCGCGCACGCCGTCGGTGCCGAAATGATTCCTGCTCATGCCCTCTGGTACGCCTCCCAAACGCCGATCACGTCCCGCGTCTCGCGCACATCATGCACGCGCAGTATTCTCGCCCCGCTCTGCAGCGCGAGCAAAGCCATCGCCAGGCTGCCCGCCAGCCGCTCGTCGACCGGCCTGCCGGTCAGCTTGCCCAGGGTCGATTTGCGGGACAGGCCGGCAAGGATCGGCAGCTCGGAGAGCTCCCGCAGATGCTTGAGCAGGACGAGGTTGTGAAGCGCGGTCTTGCCGAAGCCGAAGCCGGGGTCGACGACGATGCGGTCGGCGGCGATGCCAGCCCCTTTCGCCCTCTCAACCGATTCTTTCAGAAAGACTTTCACCTCGCGCAGGACGTCATCGTAATGCGGGTCGCGCTGCATCGTCGCCGGCTCGCCTTTCTTGTGCATGAGGCACACCGCGCACCGGCTTTCCGCCACGGCCTGCAGCGCCCCGGGGGCAGCGAGCGCCTCGACGTCGTTGATCATCGACGCGCCGGCGGCGAGCGCAGCCTTCATTACCCTGGGCCTGCGGGTGTCGACCGAAACAGGAATTTCCAGGGAAAGGCCTTCCAGGACCGGGATCAACCTTCGCATTTCCTCTTCCTCGGAAACCGGGGCGGATCCGGGGCGCGTCGACTCGCCGCCGATGTCGATCAGGTCGGCGCCGTCGTCTGCCAGCCGCAGGGCGTGAGCGACAGCGGCGCGCGCGTCGAAATACCGGCCGGCGTCGGAAAAGGAGTCGGGCGTGACGTTCACCACGCCCATGACCCGTGGTTTATCGAGCGGCATGGAGTACTTCCCACACCGCAGGATCATCGCGGCCTTGTTTTGATCAGGCGCTGGGCGCAGGCGCGGTCGCGCCTTCGGCCCCGCCATCGCTGGCGGGCGGCTTGGCGGCGCTTTGCGAGCCGGAAGGCTTCGGCGGCCGCGGCGGCCTGCCGGCCATGATGTCGGCGATCTGGTCGGCATCGATGGTCTCGAGCTCGAGCAGCGCCTTCGCCATCGCCTCGACCTTGTCGCGGTTGTCCTCCATCAGCTTGCGCGCGACGCGGTACTGCTGGTCGATGATGCGGCGGATCTCGGCGTCGACCTTCTGCATCGTCGCCTCGGAGACGTTCTTGTGCGTGGTGACCGTGCGGCCGAGGAATACCTCGCCTTCGTTCTCGCCGTACACCATGGGGCCGAGCTCGTCGGACATGCCCCACTCGGTCACCATGCGGCGCGCCATGTCGGTGGCTTTCTTGAAATCATCGCCCGCGCCGGTGGTCATCTGATGCATGAACAGCTCTTCCGCGATCCTGCCTCCGAGCATCATCGAGATCTTGTTCAGGCACCATTCGCGGTCGTAGCCGTAGCGGTCGTTCTCGGGCAGCGACAGCGTGACGCCGAGCGCGCGGCCGCGCGGGATGATGGTGACCTTGTGCACCGGGTCGGTTTTCGGCAGCAGCCGCGCGACGACGGCGTGGCCCGATTCATGGTACGCGGTATTGCGGCGCTCCTCCTCGGGCATCACCATCGAGCGGCGCTCGGCGCCCATGATGATCTTGTCCTTGGCGCGCTCGAAGTCGTCCATGTCGACCAGGCGCTTGTTGCCGCGAGCCGCGAACAGGGCTGCTTCGTTCACGATGTTCGCAAGATCGGCGCCCGAGAAGCCCGGCGTGCCGCGCGCAATGATGTCGGGCTTGACGTCGGGCGCGAGGGGCACCTTGCGCATATGGACTTTAAGAATTTCTTCCCTCCCCCTGATATCAGGGAGAGGAACGACGACCTGGCGGTCGAAACGCCCCGGGCGCAGCAGCGCCGGGTCGAGCACATCGG
Organism: Burkholderiales bacterium; assembly: GCA_035476235.1. Taxonomy (GTDB): domain Bacteria; phylum Pseudomonadota; class Gammaproteobacteria; order Burkholderiales; family SG8-39; genus SCGC-AG-212-J23. The sequence continues at coordinate 8,565 of DATILQ010000107.1, read as the reverse complement.
GCCGGTTGGTGGCGGCGATGACGATCACGCCGGCGGTGGCCTCGAAGCCATCCATCTCCACGAGCAGCTGGTTCAGCGTCTGCTCGCGCTCGTCGTTGCCGCCGCCGAGGCCCGCGCCGCGCTGGCGGCCGACCGCGTCGATCTCGTCGATGAACACGATGCAGGGCGCGTGCTTCTTCGCCTGCTCGAACATGTCGCGCACGCGCGCCGCGCCGACGCCGACGAACATCTCGACGAAGTCGGAGCCCGAGATCGAGAAGAACGGCACCTTCGCCTCGCCCGCGATGGCGCGCGCGAGCAGCGTCTTGCCGGTGCCCGGAGCCCCCACCATCAGCACGCCGCGCGGGATGCGCCCTCCGAGCTTCTGGAACTTGGACGGATCGCGCAGGAAGTCGACCAGCTCGGCGACTTCCTCCTTGGCCTCCTCGCAGCCCGCGACATCCGCGAAGGTCACGGTGTTGGTCGACTCGTCGAGCATGCGCGCGCGCGACTTGCCGAACGAGAACGCGCCGCCGCGGCCCCCGCCCTGCATCTGGCGCATGAAGAAGATCCACACGCCGATCAGCAGCAGCATCGGGAACCAGGACACGAAGATGTTCATGAGGAGCGACGGCTCCTCTTCGGGCTTGGCCTCGATCTTGACGCCGTACTTGAGCAGGTCGGAAACCAGCCAGATGTCGCCCGGCGAGTAGCTGGTGACGCGCTTGCCCTCGGTGGTCTGCGCCTTGAGCTGCCGCCCTTCGATCGTCACCTTCGCGATGCGTCCGGCCTTCACCTCTTCCAGGAACTGCGAATACTCCATCGGCGCCTGCGCCGCCTGGCGGGTGTTGAACTGATTGAACACGGTCATCAGCACCAGCCCGATGACGAGCCAGATGACCAGGTTCTTAAGCATGTTGTTCAAGCACTTGCTCCTTACACTGCGCTGCGCAACAAAGGCATCTTACAAGGCCAGCAAGCCGCGCGCCACCACATAAGTCTCGCTCGATTCACCCCGCGATGCCGAGGGCTTTCTCACCATCACCTTCCTGAATTCTCGTTTCAAACGCGCCAGCACCTCGCCGAACGCTTCGCCATGAAATGTCTTGACCACGAAAACGCCGTCGGGCTTCAGCGTCTTGCGGCAAAAATCGATCGCCGCGAACGCCAGGCCCGCGGCCCTGGCCTGGTCGACATTCGCGACTCCCGAGAGGTTCGGCGCGAGGTCCGAGAGCACGATGTCTGCCCTCACACCTTGCAGCCTGGCGGAACGGAAATCTCCCGCCATCACCTCTACGCCAGTGATGGGGGCAATCTTCTGCAAATCAATGGCGATGACGCGCCCGCCGGGCTTGACCCTGGCGGCGGCCACCTGCGACCAGCCGCCCGGCGCGGCGCCCAGATCCACTACGATGGCTCCGGGCCGCAGCAGCTTCTCCTTGTCGTCTATCTCGAGAAGCTTGAATGCCGAGCGGGAGCGATAGCCCTGCTCCCGCGCCTTGCGCACGTACGGATCGGTGACATGGCGGCGCAGCCACTGTTTGTTCGACTTCGCCATGCGCCCTCTACCGGCGAGTCTGGCTCCACGGCAGGCTCATGACTCGGTCGCGGGTCCTTTCCAGTGCGCCCGGCCGCGGGGTGGCAGAACGCAAATGGGGGTCGAGCGCTCGCCAGTGGAAGCGCCGCGCCAGCGCGTGAAGAGTGTCGTCGCTCAGCTCCGATTCGGCCAGGCGCCGCAGCTTGCCACCCTCGACGGCGGCGATGGCAATGCCATCCCTCAACAGCACTCTGTTTCCCGCCAGGGCAGGAACGCGGGCGTCCGCGGTGAGAATGCCGACCAGGTTCAACGGATCGGCGCCGCTGAGCGCGACCAGCTCCTCGCCTTTCTCGAGCTTGCGCACCGCGCGCAGCCTACCGACCGCGTCCGCGGCGGCGAATTGCTCGCCGCCGAAGCCGGCGACGAAGCGCCCGCCGCGGATCTCGCCGCGCGCCTCGAGGCGCCGGTACAGCTTCACCAGATCGCGCCACGGCGGCAGCGATTCTCTCTGCAGCAAGGCCCGGAAAACCACGCCGTAGCGCTTCAGCAGTCCCCGCGCGATGGCTTCCACGTCAGAACAATTGTGAAGCGGAAAGAGCGCCCACCGACCCGCGCCTTGCACGAGTCCGTTTCGCTTGTGCTGCGGCGCGAGCAGCGCGCGCAATCCGCTGAAGCTGTCCGCCGTCACCAGACCGGCGCTCACCAGCTCGGCCAGCCCGCGCTCGACGAGCGTCGGCAGCAAACCGGTCGCCGCGACGAGCTCGTTGAAGAACAGGGCGCCGCGGCTCTTGAGGGCCGCCCTTACCGAGCGCGCCTCCGCTGAAACCGGCGCTTCGCTTTCCCCGGCCGCCAGCACATGCTGCCGCAACAGCAGTGCGATCGGCGAGGAGCGCAGGGGCACTTTGCCGTCGCCGGGCGTGAGCCGGCCCCAGGCGACGCGACCGCTGAGGCAGAGGCGGTCGATCTGCTCGGCGCCGTAGTCGCTCACCCGCGCGGGAAGCACGTCGTGCTCCCATGCCGCCGCCGCCAGCTCGAAGCCCTCGAGCTGCTCGACGATCGCGGCCAGCCCTTCGGCGCCTTTCAGCTGCTCGCCCACCGCGACATGCTGCCAATGCAGCAGGAAGCGCATGAAGTCGGCCGCGGCGACCGGCTCGATCTCGGATCGCAGGCGGTTGAGCGTGTAGCGGTGAATGCGCGCGAGCAGCCGGCGATCGCACCATTCGAGCGCGGTCGTTCCGGGAGTGAAGCGGCCGCGCAGGATGCGCCCCTGCCCCTCCAGCTTGAGAAGGACTGAATTCTCTTTTTCTGCGATCGGTCCGAGAACTTCCATGCGGCTTGCCTGGAGCTCTTCGGCCGCATCGTCTTTGCGCTCCACGGCGTGCCATCGCCCGTCCTGCCCGGCCGCGCGCGGGCCGAGCTCGCCCAGCAGCTCGCGCCATCGCGGCGTGATTTCCTCGTCGAGAAGATATCCGGCGACCAGCAGCGCGTCGTAGAGCTCGTCGGCCGAGTTGGCGACCGGCCAGGCTTCCTCGCGCACGCGCTGGATCGCCGCCGGGTCGAGCGCGCCCAGATCGTCGGCGCTGCGCACTTCGGTGGCGCGCCGCGCGTACACGGCGCGTGCGCGGCGCTCCTCGAGCGGCGCGTCGTCGAGGAAGGTGTAGACCTGGGAATTGAGGATCTCGTGGCAGAGGACCGAGGGCTCGGGCGTATCCTTGGCCAGCAGCTTCAGCTCGCCGGAGAAAAGCTTCTGCAGCTGACGCACAAGGCCGGGGAGATCCAGCGGCTCTTCGAGCGAATCGCGCAGCGCCTGCTGCACCAGCGGGTGCTGCGGCACCTCGCGCGCGCCCTGCAGGTTGTCGAGACAGGCCGCGGCGTCGGGAAAGACGCTCTGCAGCAGGTCCTCGGCGTACATGCGCTGCAGCTGGTTCGGCACGCGCGCGCCGCCGCGGTGGCGCGGCACCGCGAGCGCGAGCGTGGTGGTCCAGCGCCAGCGCGTCTCGAAAATCGGCGAGTCGAGCACCGCCTGCACCAGTGTTTCGCGCACCGAAGCGGGATGCAGGTAGCGGAACACCTCCTGCAGCGCGAACGAATGCGACGAGCCGAGCGACAGCAGGACGCCCTCCTCCGTCGCCGCCGCCTGCAGCTCGAAATTGAAGCCCTGGCAGAACTTCTTGCGCAGGGCGAGGCCCCAGGCGCGGTTGATGCGGCTGCCGAACGGCGCGTGCAGCACGAGCTGCATGCCGCCCGATTCGTCGAAGAAGCGCTCGAGCACCAGCGTTTCGGTGGTCGGCAGGGCTCCGAGCGAACGCTTGCCCTCGCCGAGATAGGCCGCGATCTGCTCCGCCGCGGCAGCAGGCAAGAAGTAATGCTCGACCAGAAAGTCGACGGCAGAACCGAGCTCTCCCTCGCGTCTGGGCGCGTCGGGCCCCGGCAGCAAGGCATCCACGCTCGCGCGCAGCCGCGACGCCGCCGCGGTCATTTCGTCGCTGCGCGCCGGCGCCTCGCCGAGCCAGAACGGCATCGAAGGCGGCTGGCCTTGAGCATCCGCGACGCGCACCACGCCATTGCCGATGCGCAGGATGCGCCAGGAGGTGTTGCCGAGCTGGAACACGTCCCCCGGCAGCGATTCGATGGCGAAGTCCTCGTTCAGCGTGCCGAGGAAGTGCCCTTCGGGCTCGAGCAGCACGCGGTAGTCGAACACTTCCGGGATCGCGCCGCCGTTGAGGATCGCGCTCATGCGCGAGCCCTTGCGAGCGCGCAACCGGCGCTCGATCGAGTCGTAGTGGATCAGCGCGCCGCGCCTGCCGTTGCGCGTGGCGTAGCCGCGTGAAAGCATCTCCACCACGTCCTTGAAGTCGGATGGCTCGAGATTTTTATAAGGGAAAGCTTTGCGGACGAGGCAGAACAGCCCGTCCTCCTCCCAGTTTTCCTGCGCGGCGGTCTCGGCGACGATCTGCTGCGCGAGGACATCGAGCGGCGCGTCGGGAATGGCGACGCGGTCCAGCTCGCCGTCGTGCACGCTGCGCAGCATCGCGGCGCACTCGATCAGGTCGTCGCGCGTGAGCGGGAACACCCGGCCCTTGGGCACGCCGCGCACCGTGTGGCCCGAGCGCCCGACGCGCTGCAGCAGCGTGGCGATGCGGTGCGGCGAGGAAATCTGGCAGACCAGGTCGACGTGGCCGATGTCGATGCCAAGCTCGAGCGAGGCGGTCGCCACCAGCACCTTGAGCTTGCCCTCGCGCAGCCTCATCTCGGCCTCCAGCCGCGCCTCCTTGGCGAGGCTGCCGTGGTGCGCCGCCACGTATTCATTGCCCAATTCTTCGGATAATCGATGCGCCATGCGCTCCGCCAGGCGGCGCGTGTTCACCATGACGAGCGTCGTGCGGTGCGACTCGATCAGCCCGATCAGCCGCTCGTAGATCTCCTGCCACACCTCGCCGGACATGACCGCCTCGAGCGGCGATTTCGGCACTTCGATGGCCAGATCCATTTTTCTTCGGTGGCCTTGATCCACCACCGCGCAGCGCTCGGTGCCCACCAGAAACCGCGCTACTTCCTCGATCGGCTTCTGGGTCGCCGACAGGCCGACGCGCTGCAGCGGCCGGCCGCAGACGTGGTCGAGCCGCTCGAGCGAGAGCGCGAGGTGGGCGCCGCGGCGCGATTGCACCACGGCGTGGATTTCATCGACGATGACGACCCGGGCCGTCCGCAGCATGGCGCGCGAGCGCTCGGCGGTCAGCAGCAGGTAGAGCGACTCCGGCGTCGTCACCAGGATATGCGGCGGCGTGCGCAGCATCGCCGCGCGCTCGTTCTGGGGCGTATCGCCGCTGCGCACCGCGGCGGTGATTTTCACATCCGGGGCGAGCGCCCGGATTTCACGCCGCGGCTCGGCGAGGTTCTTATGAATATCGGCCGAAAGCGCCTTCAGCGGCGACACGTAGATGACGCGCACTTCGTCCGGCAGGCCGCCCTGCTCCTTCGCTTCGCGCAGCAGCCGGTCGATCGCGGTGAGGAAGGCGGCAAGCGTCTTGCCCGAGCCCGTGGGCGCGGCAATGAGCGTATGCTCGCCGCGCCGGATGGCGTTCCAGCCTTCGAGCTGGGCCTCGGTGGGCTCGGCGAAGCGGCTCGCCCACCAGCGCTGGATGACGGGGTGAAAATCCTGGGGTAGCAAGGTCGTTATTTTGACATTAGATTTGGCGATTCATTCATGTTGAATCCCGGAATGACGCAGCGCCCAGCTAGCGATCGAGCGCGCATCCATCGCGCCGGAGACTCGCGCAGCCTCGCGCCCGCCGCGGAACAGAATCAGGGTCGGGATCGAGCGGATGCCGAAGCGCGCCGCGACCCGCTGCGCGTCCTCGGTGTTCAGCTTTGCGAACCGCACCCGGGTCTTCAGCTCGTCCGCCGCGCGCTCGAACGCCGGCGCCATCGCGTGGCACGGCCCGCACCAGTCGGCCCAGAAGTCGACCAGCACCGGCAGCTCGTTGCTGCCGATGAAGCTGTCGAAGCGTGCCTCATCGAGCGGCACCGGCTTCCCGTCGAGCAGCGGCGCGCCGCACCTGCCGCACTTCGGATCGTCGCCGAGGCGCTGCGCCGGCACCCGATTTGCGGTGGAGCAGCTGGCGCAAAGCACGAACAGCTTGTCAGGCGCTTCAACAGCCATGGCCCGCTATCTTGGGACGGCGTCCGCGTAAAGCAAGGCTCGGAATGACAGCGCGATATCTCGAGGACTTCGCCGTCGGACAGACCTTCGGCTCCGGGCGGCTGCGGGTCGAGAAGGAGCGGATCAAGAGCTTCGCCGCCGAATTCGATCCGCAGCCCTTCCATCTCGACGAGGCGGCGGCGCGCGACTCGATCTTCCGCGGCCTGGCGGCGAGCGGCTGGCACACCGCCGCGCTCACCATGCGGCTGCTGGTCGAGAGCGAGCTGAAGCCCGCCGGCGGCATCGTCGGCGCCGGCTTCGACGAGTTCCGCTGGCCGCGCCCCGTGCGTCCCGGGGACGAGCTGCATCTGGAGAGCGAGGTGCTCGAAGTGCGGCCTTCGAAATCGCGTCCGGAGCAGGGCCTGGTCAAGCTGCGCACGACGACGCTGAACCAGAACGGCGAGGCCGTGCAGATCTCCGTCGGCAATCTCGTGGTGCCGCGCCGTCCCGCTTAGCGGCCGCCGCCCTTCTTCGAATAGACCCGCGGATCCCATTCCGAGTAATACCAGAGCACGCGGTCGCCGGAATCGAAGATCACGTGCAACAGCTTGATGACGCCGTAGTCCTGATACCGATAGCTCCAGGAATGAGTGCCGTTCGCGTAGGCGTGCTGCTCGGCACTCGCCCCGACGAGCGCGCTGACCTCGGCCGGGGTCATGCCGGCCTGCAGCTTGCGGAGGTTCTCGGGCGTGAGCAGGTTGCGCACCTCGCGCACGCGCTCGTCCGGCCCGAACGTGACGCGGTAAATGTAGTAGCCGTACGGCTGGCGCGTGTAGTCCCAATAGGTTTCGTTACCCGCCAGCCGCCCTTCGGCGATCGGTTTGCCGGCACGGGCGGCCACTTCGCTTGCGACCATCCCCGGAGAGACCACACGCGGCACGTCCGTCGCGCAGCCGGCGAGAGCGACGCAGGCGGCCAGGAACGGCAATTTATTCATAGCGCACGTCGAGGATATCGTAGCGCTTGACGCCGCCGGGGGTTTGCACCTCCACCTTCTCGCCGGACTCCTTGCCGATGAGCGCGCGGCCGAGCGGCGAGCTGTAGGAGATCTTGCCCGCCTTGATGTCGGCCTCGTCCTCGCCGACGATCTGCCAGGTCGCCTTCTCGCCGCCGTCCTCCTCGACGTCCACCGTGGCGCCGAACACGCAGCGGCCCTCGGCATCGAGCAGCCTCGGGTCGATCTCCTGCGCGTTGCCGAGCTTCGACTCGATGTCGCCGATGCGCGCCTCGATGAAGCCCTGGCGCTCGCGCGCCGCGTCGTACTCGGCGTTCTCGGACAGGTCGCCGTGCGAGCGCGCATCGGCGATCGCCTGGGTCACCGCCGGCCGCTCGACGCTCTTCAGCCGCTGCAGCTCTTCGCGCAGCTTCTCCGCGCCGCGCCGGGTCATCGGGGTCTTCGGCATGTCAGGAGGTTACTGCGGGTTCGGCGGCCGCGCGCCGCAGTTTCGCGTGCAGGTCCTGCAGGCGGTAGGGCTCGAGCTGCGCGAGGTGCTTCATGCCGGCGCACGCCGCCTTGGCGCCGGCGATGGTGGTGTAATAAGTGACGCGCCGCGCGAGCGCGGTGGTGCGGATCGAGCGCGAGTCGGAGGTCGCGGTGCGCGTCGCCTCCACCGTGTTCACGATGAAGCTCACCTCGCCGTTCTTGATCATGTCGACGATGTGCGGGCGGCCCTCGGCCACCTTGTTCACCTGCGTCACCGCGATGCCGTGCGATTGCAGGATCGCCGCGGTGCCGCGCGTGGCGAGCAGCGAGAAGCCCAGCTCCAGCAGGTCGAGCGCGACCTGCACCGCGGCGTGCTTGTCGGCGTCGCGCACGCTGATGAAGGCCCTGCCGCCTTGCGGCAGCCGCACGCCGGCGGCGAGCTGCGACTTCACGAAAGCCTCGCCGAAGGTCTCGCCGACGCCCATCACCTCGCCGGTCGACTTCATCTCCGGGCCGAGGATGGTGTCGACGCCGGGGAACTTGGCAAACGGGAACACCGCCTCCTTCACGGAGAAATACGGCGGCGTCACCTCCTCGCTGGCATGCTGGTCCTGCAGGCTCTTGCCGGCCATGCAGCGCGCCGCGATCATGGCGAGCGGCACGCCGGTGGCCTTCGACACGTAGGGCACGGTGCGCGAGGCGCGCGGATTCACCTCCAGCACGAACACCCTGTCGCGCTGGATCGCGTACTGGACGTTCATCAGGCCCAGCACCTTGAGCGCTTTCGCCATCAGCTCGGTCTGGCGCCGCAGCTCGCGCTCCACGTGGCTGGCGAGCGTGTGCGGCGGCAGGCAGCAGGCCGAGTCGCCCGAGTGCACGCCGGCCTGCTCGACGTGCTCCATGATGCCGCCGATCAGGACGTTC
>DATILQ010000106.1:0-6141 GCA_035476235.1 Burkholderiales bacterium | reverse complement strand
CGAAGAGGTGGCGGCCGGTGAGCGCCATGCCTCGCAGAAGCTCAACCAGTAAAAAAGACTTGAGAAAATCGAGCACGCGGGACATTGCCAGATGCTCCAGGGAGTCTGCATCCACAGCCCGATCACCGCGATCCAGACCAGGGTGAGCGGGATGAACACCTTCCAGCCCAGCCGCATGATCTGGTCATAGCGGTAGCGCGGGAAAGTTGCACGGAACCACAGGAACATGGAGACCACCAGGAACATCTTCGCGAACAGCCAGAGGAAAGGCGGCACCCAGTCGAGCAGCGGGCTGGAGATCGGCGCCTGCCAGCCGCCGAAGAACATCACCACCGTCAGCGCGCTGATAAGGAGCATGTTCATGTACTCGGCGAGAAAGAACAGGGCGAAGCTCATGCCCGAGTACTCGATCATGTGCCCGGCGACGATCTCCGACTCGCCCTCGACCACGTCGAACGGCGCGCGGTTGGTCTCGGCGACGCCGCTCACAAAGTACACCACCAGCATGGGCGCGAGCGGCAGCCAGTTCCACGACAGGAAATTGAGCCCCATCGAGGCGAAGCTGCCGCGGCCCTGGGCGTTGACGATGTCCGACAGGTTGAGGCTGCCCGACACCATCAGCACCACCACCAGCGCAAAGCCCATCGACAGCTCGTAGGACACCATCTGCGCCGCCGAGCGCATCGCGCCGAGAAAGGCGTACTTGGAGTTCGACGCCCAGCCGGCGACGATCACGCCGTACACGCTCATCGAGCTCAGCGCCAGGATGTACAGCAGCCCGGCGTTGATGTCCGCGAGCACCACTTCGGGAGCAAAGGGAATCACCGCCCAGGCGGCGAGCGCCGGCGTCAGCATCAGCACCGGCGCGAGCAGGAACAGTCCCTTGTTCGCGTTGGTCGGAAGGATGATCTCCTTCAGCAGCAGCTTCACGCCGTCGGCGACCGGCTGCAGGAGCCCGGCGGGCCCGACGCGGTTGGGGCCGATGCGGATCTGGATCCAGCCGATCAGCTTGCGCTCCCACAGCGTGAGATAGGCGACACAGAGGAGCAGGGGCACCACGATCGCCACGATGAGCGCCAGGTTCCAGGCCGTCGAGGTCAGCGCGCCGCGCCAGTCCATCTAGGCAGCCCTCTCCGCCGCGGCCTTCTTCAGCGAGACCGTGCCGAACATCGGGCCGAGCTGCGCCGTAGACGGGTGCGCGGCGGCGATGCGCACGCATTCATCGGGCAGCCTGTCGTCGAGGGCCGCCGGCAGCCTGGCCGCGCCCTCGACCAGGACCGCTTGCCCCGCGGAAACGCCGAGCCGCGCCATCAGCTTCGCGTTCATCCACGCCCTGGGCGGCTGCGCGTCCGGGGTCTTGCGCAGCGCCACCGAGCGCCGCACCAGCGGATCGGCGAAGTAGATCGGAACGTCGGCGATGCGCTGGATGCCCGGGGGATCGAAGGAAACCGGGCTCAGCTCGACCTGCGTGCGGTTCGAGAGCAGGCTCGAGACGTCGCGGCCGCGCAGGCAATCGGCGCGCACTTCGTCGATGCTGTCGAAGCCGGTGCCGGGTCTGCCGAGCAGGGTGCCCAGCACGCGCAGCACTTTCCAGCCGGGACGCGACTCGCCGAGCGGGTTCACGGCGGCGTGAAAGCTCTGCAGCCGGCCTTCGGTGTTCACGAACGTGCCGGCGGTTTCAGTGAACGGCGCGATCGGCAGGAGGACGTCGGCATACTCGAGGCCGGTCTCGAACGCGCTGAGCTGAACGACGAACTGCGCCTCGTTGACTGCGCGGGTGGCGGAGCGCGAATCCGCGAAGTCGAGCTCGGGCTCGCAGCCGAGGAGCACGAGCGCCTGGCGGGCGAGGATGCTGTTGACGTTGCCTCCCGCCGGCAGGCCGGCGAGGTAGCCGCCGACCGAATTTGCCGCCTCGCCGAGAAAGCCGAGCGTCACGCCCAGCGCCTGCGCCTCGGCATGGATCTGCGCCGCGAGCGGATGCTGCTGGGCGAAGTTGCCGAGCAGCACTGCCGCGTTCCTGCCGCCTTTCAGCATTTCGGCGAAAGACGCGATCGAATCCGGAATCTTCGACGGCGGCACGATGCGCTTGCTCGCGATCGGCATCGCCCAGTCGTCGTCCACCGAGTGCAGCATGTGGACCTGCGCGCCGCGCCTGGCCGCCTGGCGCAGGCGATGCGCGATCAGCGGATGGTCCTTGCGCAGGAACGAGCCGATCACCAGCACGCGGTCGAGCGTGCCGAGAGCCGCGATCGGCATGCCGAGCCACGGAATGCCTTCGCGCCGGCCGTCGGCGGAGAAGTCGGCGTGGCGCAGGCGGAAGTCGGCCGCTCCGAGCTTGCCGGCCAGATACAGCTCTTCGAGCGTCGAATGCGGCGACGCGAGGACACCGATGTCCTGGTTCCGCAGGCCCGCCACGGCGGCGTCCAGCGCCACTTCCCAGTCCACCGGCTCCCATCGCGTGCCGCGCTTCACCATCGGCTGCTTCAGCCGCCCGGGCGCATTGAGGCCCTCGTAGGAGAAGCGATCCTTGTCGGAAAGCCAGCACTCGTTGATCGCGTCGTTATCGAGCGGCAGCACGCGCATCACGCGCGACTGCTTCACCTGCACCACCAGGTTCGAGCCGAGGCCGTCGTGCGGCGAAACCGACTTGCGCCGCGCGAGCTCCCAGGTCCGCGCCGTGTAGCGGAACGGCCCGGAGGTCAGGGCGCCGACCGGGCACAGGTCGATCATGTTGCCGGAGAGCTCGGACTCCAGCATGCGGTTGACGAAGGAGACGATCTCGGCCTTCTCCCCCCGCCCGGCGAGGCCGAGCTCCATCTGGCCGGCGATCTCCTGCCCGAAGCGCACGCAACGCGTGCACTGGATGCAGCGGCTCATCTCCTCGGCGGCGACCAGCGGTCCGAGCTCCTTGCGCAGCACAACGCGCTTTTCCTCGGTGTAGCGCGAGTTGCTGGGGCCGTAGCCGACCGCGAGATCCTGCAGCTGGCATTCGCCGCCCTGGTCGCAGATCGGGCAGTCGAGCGGGTGGTTGATCAGCAGGAACTCCATCACCCCGTTCTGGGCCTTCTTCGCGGCGGGCGACTGGGTCCACACCTTCATGCCTTCGGTGACCGGGGTGGCGCAGGCGGGCAGCGGCTTGGGCGCCTTCTCGACCTCGACCAGGCACATGCGGCAGTTGGCGGCGATCGAGAGCTTGCGGTGATAGCAGAAGTGCGGCACGTAGACGCCGAGCTTGTTGGTCGCGTCCATCACCGTAGCGCCTTGCGGCACCTCGACCGGCCTGCCGTCGATCTCGACTTTGAGCATCTAGGCGGCTTCCTGCATCGGTCTCAGAAGCTGGGCTTGCGAACGACCCCACTTCGGTTCCACGTCTCCCTGCACCAGACAACGTTTGTGCTCGATGTGGTGCACGAATTCGGCGCGGAAGTGCTTGATGAAGCTCTTCACCGGCAGCGCGGCGGCGTCGCCCAGCGCGCAGATGGTGCGGCCGGCGATGTTGTCGGAGACGTCGTCGAGCAGCGCGAGGTCCTCCATCCGGCCGAAGCCGTTCTCGATGCGGTGCACCACGCGGTACAGCCAGCCGGTGCCCTCGCGGCAGGGCGTGCACTGGCCGCAGGACTCCTCGAAATAGAAGTACGACAGGCGCTCGAGGGCGCGCACCATGCACGTGCTGTCGTCCATGACGATCACCGCGCCCGAGCCGAGCATCGACCCCGCCTTGGCGATCGAGTCGTAGTCCATGTCGGTCGCCATCATGATGTCGGCGGGCAGCACCGGCATCGACGATCCGCCGGGGATCACGCCCTTCAGCTTCCTGCCGGTGCGCACGCCGCCGGCCATCTCGAGCAGCCTGGCGAACGGCGTGCCGAGCCTGACCTCGTAGTTGCCTGGGCGGTTGACGTGCCCGGTGACCGAGAAAAGCTTGGTGCCGCCGTTATTCGGCTTGCCCAGGGCGAGGAACGCATCGGCGCCGTGGCGCATGATCCAGGGCACCGCGGCGAAGGTCTCGGTGTTGTTGATGGTTGTGGGTTTTCCATACAGGCCGTAGCTCGCCGGGAACGGCGGCTTGAAGCGCGGCATGCCCTTCTTGCCCTCGAGCGACTCGAGCAGCGCGGTCTCCTCGCCGCAGATGTACGCGCCGTAGCCCGGCACCGCGAATATCTGGTGGCTGAACTCGGAGCCGAGGATGTTGTTTCCGACGTAGCCGGCGGAGTAGGCCTCGGCGAGCGCCTCCTCGAACTGCTCGTAGATCTCCCACACCTCGCCGTGGATGTAGTTGTAGCCGGCGCTGGCGCTCATCGCATAGCCGGCGATGAGCATTCCCTCGATCACCGAATGCGGGTTATAGCGCAGCAGGTCGCGATCCTTGCAGGTGCCGGGCTCGCCTTCGTCGGAATTGCATACCACGTACTTGGGGCCGGGGCCCTGGCGCGGCATGAACGACCATTTCAGCCCGGTCGGGAAGCCGGCACCGCCGCGCCCCCGCAGCGCGGACTTCTTCAGCTCGGCGATGATGTCTTCGGGCTTGATCTTCTCGGAAAGAATCCTCTTCAGGGCGTTGTAGCCGTCGCGCGCCTCGTAGTCCTTCAGGCCCCAATTGCGGCCGTCGAGACCTTTCATCAGGATCGCGTCGGGCCCGTAATCGAGCAGGGTCATTTGCGGCCGAGCTCGTCGAGCAGCCGGTCGAGCTTCTCGTTGCTCATGTAGTCGTGCATCTTCTTGTTGTTGATCAGCAGCACCGGCGCCATGGCGCAGGCGCCGAAGCATTCGCCTTCCTTGAGGGTGAAGTGGCCGTCGGGCGTGGTCTCGTTGAAGTCGATCCGCAGCTTGCGACGCAAGTGGTCCGCGGCGTCGAGCGCGCCTTGCAGGCCGCACGGCAGGTTGGTGCACAGCGTCAGCTTGTAGGTGCCGACCGGCTCCAGGTTGTACATCGCGTAGAAACTCGCCACCTCGTGGACCGCGACCGGCGGCATGCCGAGGTAGCGGGCGACGAAGTCGATGACCTCGCTCGACAGCCAGCCCTTTTCGTCCTGCGCGACGATGAGCGCGCTCATCACCGCCGATTGCTTCCGGTCGGGCGGGTACTTGGCGATCTCGCGGTCGATCTTCTTCAGGGCTTCCGAGGAGAGCATGCAGAGATGGCCCCTATTCGTCCTTCCAATAGTCAACATCGTCGGCGACGTGCGTCATGTGGCCCCACGTACCGTGGTAGGCAAGGACCTTCTTCGAGTCCGGATACTCGCAGACTTCGGGTCGGACCATGGTGCTGATGGAGAGATAGCGCAGCTCGGCGTCCGAATCATTGATGATCTGGTGCGCGGTTTCCGGCCCGCCGGTCGGACAGCAGATCACGTCGCCGGCGCGGATCTTCCGCGTCTCGTCGCCGTAGCGAAGCGTGCCCGAGCCTGCGACGATGAAGAACATTTCCTCGTTGGCGCGATGGCTGTGAAACGGGCAGGCGCGCTTGCCCGGCGGCACGACGTCATAGGAGTACCCCAGGCCCTGGGCGCCGAGGAGCTTGCCAATGCGTGTGCCGTTCGATTCAAAGCGCTCGCCGTGCGCCTCGTGCTTGAGCTCGAGCTGGTCGAGGTTGACGATGCGCACGCTCACCGGTCGACTTCTCCGAAGACGATGTCCTGCGTGCCGATGATCGCCACCGCATCGGCGATCATGTGGCCGCGCGACATCTCGTCGAGCGCGGACAGGTGCGCGAAGCCGGGCGCGCGGATCTTGAGGCGGTAGGGCTTGTTCGCGCCGTCGGACACGAGATAGATGCCGAACTCCCCCTTCGGCGCCTCGACCGCGGCGTACACCTCGCCCTCCGGCACGTGCATGCCCTCGGTGGCGAGCTTGAAGTGGTGGATCAGCTGCTCCATGCTCTCTTTCATCTCCAGGCGCGTCGGGGTCGCGATCTTGTGGTCGTCGACCATCACCGGGCCCGGGTTCTTGCGCAGCCAGTCGATGCACTGGCGCACGATGCGGTTCGACTGGCGCATTTCCTCGACGCGCACCAAGTAGCGATCGTAGCAGTCGCCGCCCTTGCCGACCGGGATGTCGAACTCCATGCGGTCGTAGACCTCGTAGGGCTGCTTTTTCCTCAGATCCCAGGCCACGCCGGAGCCGCGCAGCATCGGGCCGGTG
>DATILQ010000105.1:0-2544 GCA_035476235.1 Burkholderiales bacterium | reverse complement strand
GCTCGCGGCCCTTGGCCACGACGCGCTCGACGAGCGCCTGATGGCCGCGGTGCACGCCGTCGAAGTTGCCGATGGTCAGCGTGGAGCGGCCCCGGGCGCTCCGCAAAGAGCCGTGCGTGACCACCATGGAGTCGTTAAAATGCTGAATTATAGATGAAATGTCGGCGGCGCCGATGAAGACGATCGAACAACAGATGGCGACGTATGCGGCCTACCACCAGGACGCGCGCAACAAGGCGACGCATTTCATCGGCGTGCCCGTGATCGTGCTGTCGCTCTTCATTCCGCTCGCCTGGCTGCGCTTCGATGTCGGCGGCGTCGCGATCAGCGCGGCGCTGCTCTTCGCTGCCGCGGTGCTCGTCTACTACTTCATCCTCGATGTGCCGCTCGCGCTCGCCATGCTGGTCGTGTTCGCCGTGCTCGCATGGCTCGGTGAATCGATCGCAATGCTCGGCAGCGCGGCGGGCTGGACATGGTTCGCTGTGCTTTTCATCGGCGGCTGGATCCTGCAGCTCGTCGGCCACGTCTACGAAGGCCGGCGGCCGGCGCTGACGGACAATCTCTTCCAGATTTTCGTAGCGCCGATCTTTCTGGTCGCCGAGGCGTTCTTCGCGCTAGGCTACAAGCCGCGACTGCGAGAGGCGGTGCAGCGGCGCGCCATGGGGATGCGCGGGGGCGCTTGACTCGACCGTAGTTCCTGATTCGCAAAAGAGGGGTTGCGATGATGAAGCTGTTGCTTGGCTTGTCCCGCACGATCGACACGCTCAACGAGCACGTCGGCAGGCTCACCTACTGGCTGATCCTGGCCGCCGTGCTGATCAGCGCCGGCAACGCGGTGGTGCGCTACACCGTCAACATGAGTTCCAACGCCTGGCTCGAAATCCAGTGGTACCTGTTCTCGTTCGTTTTCCTGTTCTGCGCCGGCTATACCCTGCTGCATAACCAGCACGTGCGCATCGACGTCATTTCCGGGCAGCTGTCGAGCCGGGCCCGAGCCTGGATCGACATCTTTGGCACCGTCTTCTTTCTGCTGCCGATGGCGATCGTGATCATGTGGCTGTCCTGGCCGGTGTTCCTCGATGCCTACCGGAGCAACGAGGTCTCCACCAATGCAGGGGGCCTGACGGTCTGGCCAGGCCGGCTGATGCTGCCGGTTGGCTTTTTCCTGCTGATCCTGCAGGGCCTTTCGGAGCTGATCAAGCGCGTCGCCTTTCTGCGGGGAATGATTCCTGATCCCACGGAGAAGGACGAGGGTCCGACCGCGGAGGAATTGCTCGCCGAGGACCTGCGCAAGGAACGGGGAGCGGCGGCCGAGGTCAAGCCATGACCGCGTTTCTCATCCAGAACATGGCGCCGCTCATGTTCGCGTCGCTGATCGTGGTGATGCTGATCGGCTATCCGGTCGCCTTCGCGCTCGCCGCCACCGGCATTTTCTTCGGACTCGTGGGCATCGAGCTTGGCCTGCTGTCGCCGGCGCTGTTCCAGGCGCTGCCCCAGCGCGTGTGGGCGGTGATGTCGAACGACACGCTGCTGGCGGTGCCGTTCTTCACCTTCATGGGCCTGATCCTGGAGCGTAGCGGCATGGCCGAGGATCTGCTCGATACGGTCGGCCAGCTGTTCGGGCCGTTGCGCGGCGGACTGGCGTTCGCGGTGATCTTCGTCGGCGCCCTGCTGGCGGCGACCACCGGCGTGGTCGCCGCTTCGGTCATCTCGATGGGCCTGATCTCGCTGCCGATCATGTTGCGCTACGGCTATGACCGGCGCTTTGCCTCGGGCGTGATTTCCGCCTCCGGCACCCTGGCGCAGATCATCCCGCCGTCGCTGGTGCTGATCGTGATGGCCGACCAGCTCGGCAAGTCGGTGGGCGACATGTACGCCGGCGCCTTCATTCCAGGCCTCACCCTGGCCGGCCTTTATGCAATCTACGCCGGGTGCATCGCCGTGTTCAAGCCGTCGTGGGCGCCCGCCCTGCCGCCGGAAGCCCGCACCTTCCGCGAGCCGAGCGGCTCGAGCGGCACGCCTTCGTTGATCGTCCTCGTGATCATCGCCGTCATGGCCTCGGTGGCATTCGCCCAGTACCACTACCCGCAGCCCGACCCGCCGATCGACGAGTTGCTGGTCCTGTCCACCGCAGTGGGCGTCGGCGTGGCTTTTGCGGCGTCGGTCGCCAACCATATTTTCAAGCTCGGCCTGCTTTCGCGGATCGCGGAACGCGTGACTTTCGTGCTGATTCCGCCGCTCGCGCTGATTTTTCTGGTGCTCGGAACCATTTTCCTTGGCGTGGCGACGCCGACCGAAGGCGGGGCCATGGGCGCGACCGGCGCGCTGGCGATGGCGCTTGCGCGCCGGCGCCTGTCGTTCAGCCTGTTGCGCCAGGCGATGAACACCACCGCCAAGCTGACCTCGTTCGTGGTGTTCATCCTGGTCGGCGCGCGCGTGTTCAGCCTGACGTTCTACGGCGTCGATGGCCACCTTTGGGTCGAGCACCTGTTGCTCAACCTGCCCGGCGGCCAGCTCGGCTTCCTGATCGTCGTTAACATCCTG
>DATILQ010000104.1:0-3890 GCA_035476235.1 Burkholderiales bacterium | reverse complement strand
CGCGATCGTGCTCTTCATCGTCGGCTGGAACCTGATCTCGGGGCGGATCGGGCGCGCGCTGATCGCCATCCGCGACCACCACACCGCCGCGGAAGCGATGGGCATCAACAGCGCGATCTACAAGTCGCTCGCCTTCGGCGTATCCGCCATGTACACCGGAATCGCCGGGGCGCTGGGCGCCATCGCCGTGCAGTTCGTCGCCCCGGACAGCTTCACGGTGTTCCTCTCGATCACCTTCCTGGTCGGGATCGTGGTCGGGGGGCTGGCGTCGCTCTCGGGGGCCCTCTACGGGGCGCTCTTCATCCAGTTTGTCCCGAACATCGCCGATGAGCTCTCGAAGGCCGCGCCCTGGGCGGTCTTTGGCGTGTTCCTGATCGGCTTCGTCTATCTGATGCCAACCGGCGTCGCGGGCGCGCTGCGGGCGCTCACTCGCCGCCGCGGCGGCGGTAAGCTATTACATCCCAAGGAGGCTCTCCCATGAAACGCAGGCTCGTCCCCGTCGCAGCGTTGCTTGCCGCCGTACTGTCGTTTCCCGCGCTTGCACAGAAGAAATACGATCCGGGCGCGTCCGACACCGAGATCAAGGTCGGCAACACCAACCCTTACAGCGGACCGGCATCGGCCTACGGCGCGATCGGCAAGGCGATCGCGGCGTACTTCCGCATGGTGAACGAGCGCGGCGGCATCAATGGCCGCAAGGTGAACTTCATCACCTACGACGACGGCTACAGCCCGCCGAAGACGGTCGAGATGGCGCGCAAGCTCGTCGAGCAGGACGAAGTGCTGCTGCTTTTCCAGTCGCTCGGCACGCCGTCCAACACGGCGATCCACAAGTACATGAACGCCAAGAAAGTGCCGCAGCTCTTCGTCGCGACCGGCGCCACCAAGTGGAACGATGCGAAGAACTTCCCCTGGACCATGGGCTGGCAGCCGAACTATCAGACCGAAGCCCGCATCTACGCGAAGCACATCCTGCAGACCAAGCCCAACGCCAAGATTGCCGTGCTCTACCAGAACGATGACTACGGCAAGGACTACCTCAAGGGCTTTGAGGACGGCCTCGGGCCGCAGAACCAGAAGATGATCGTCGCCAAGGCGTCCTATGAAGTGAGCGAGCCGACGGTGGACTCCCAGATCCTGCAGCTAAAGGCCTCCGGGGCCGATACGTTCTTCAACATCACGACGCCCAAGTTCGCCGCGCAGGCGATCCGCGCCGCCTACGACAGCGGCTGGAAGCCGACGCATTATCTGAACAACGTGTCGAACTCGGTGGGCTCGGTGCTGAAGCCGGCCGGCCTGGAAAAAGCGCTCGGCATCATCACCAGCGCGTACGTCAAGGACCCGACCGACAAGCGCTGGGCGAACGACCCCGGGATGAAGACATGGCGCGAGTTCATGGCCAAATACAACCCGGACGGCGACACCAGCGATCCGTTCAATGTCTATGGCTACACGGTGGCGGCGACACTCGAGCAGGTGCTCAAGCAGTGCGGCGACACGCTGACGCGCGAGAACGTCATGAAGCAGGCCGCGAGCCTGAAGCGCTTCCGCATGGAGACGCTCCTGCCGGGCATCTCCATCAGCACCGGGCCGAACGACTACGCGCCGATTGAAGCGATGCAGCTCGAGCGCTTCAACGGCCAGCAGTTCGAGCTCTTCGGCGAGGTGATCTCGAGCGAGCAGTAAACTAGGCCGCGAGGAGGACGCGACTATGCTGGGCCTGATGATGGACCGCCCGCTGCTCGTGAGCGAGCTGCTGCGCCATGCCGAGCGCCACCACGGTGCCGTCGAGCTCGTCACCAAGACGGTCGAGACCGGCGGGATCCACCGCTATACCTACCGGGACGCGCACGCGCGCGCCAAGCGGCTCGCCAACGCGCTCGAGCGCCTGGGCGTGCAGAGGTCGGATCGCGTCGCCACACTCGGCTGGAACAATCACCGGCACTTCGAGATCTACTACGGGGTGGCCGGCAGCGGCGCGGTGATCCACACCATCAATCCGCGGCTCTTCCCCGACCAGATCGTCTACATCGCGAATCATGCCGAGGACAAGGTGGTGTTCTACGACATCACCTTCGCCCCGCTCGTCGAGAAGCTTGCGCCGCAGCTGAAGACGGTGCAGCACTGGGTGGCCATGACCGACCGCGCGCACATGCCGAAAATCGGCCTGTGCTACGAGGAACTGCTCGCGGCGGAAAGCGACCGCTACGAATGGCCATCGTTCGACGAGAAGAGCGCAGTGTGCCTTTGCTACACCTCGGGCACCACCGGCAACCCGAAGGGCGCGCTGTACTCGCACCGCTCGACCATCATCCACGCCTATGCCTCGGCGCTGCCCGATGCGATCAACGTCTCGGCGCGCGATGTGATCCTGCCCGTCGTGCCGATGTTCCACGTCAACGCCTGGGGACTGCCGTATGCCTGCGCGATGCAGGGCGTGAAGCTGGTGTTCCCGGCCCAGCACCTCGACGGCAAGAGCCTGCACCAGTTGTTCGAAAGCGAAGAAGTTACGATGAGCGCCGGCGTGCCGACGGTCTGGCTGGGCTTGCTCAACTACATGAAGGAGCAGAAGCTCAGGTTCAGCACCCTGAAGCGGGTGATCATCGGCGGCTCTGCCTGCCCGCCGGCCATGATCCGCACCTTCCAGGACGACTACGGCGTCGAAGTGCTGCACGCCTGGGGCATGACCGAGATGAGCCCGCTCGGCACGGCCACCACCTTCAAGGCGAAGCACCTGAAGTGGAGCAAGGAGGATCGCACCAAGCTCCAGGCGAAGCAGGGCCGGGCGCTCTTCGGCGTCGACATGCGCATCGTCGACGAGAACGGCAGCGAGCTCCCCTGGGACGGCAAGGCCTTCGGCGACCTGCAGGTGCGCGGCCCCTGGGTGATCAAGAGCTACTTCAAGGCCGAAGGCGGCGATCCGCTGCGGGAGGGCTGGTTCCCCACGGGCGACGTCTGCACCATCGACGCGGACGGCTACATCCAGATCACCGACCGCTCGAAGGACGTCATCAAGTCGGGCGGCGAATGGATCAGCTCGATCGACCTCGAGAATATCGCCGTGGCGCACCCGGCGATCGCCGAAGCGGCGGTCATCGGCGTGAAGCACCCGAAATGGGACGAGCGGCCGATCGTGGTGGCGGTGAAGAAGCCGGGCCAGGAAGTGACGCGCGATGAGCTGCTCAAGTTCTACGAGGGCAAGATCGCCAAGTGGTGGCTGCCCGACGACGTGGTGTTCGTCTCCGAGCTGCCGCACACCGCGACCGGGAAGCTCTCGAAGCTGACGCTGCGCCAGCAGATGAAGGACTACAAGCTTGGTACGGGCTGAGACTGCCGGCGGCATTGCGCGCATCGCGCTTGATCGGCCGGAAAAGAAGAATGCCTTTACCGCGGAGATGTATCGGCAGCTCGGCGCCGCGCTCGCGGCCGCGGATGCTGCGGCCGATGTGCGTGCAGTGCTGCTGCACGGCACGCGCGAATGCTTCAGCGCGGGCAATGACCTCGCGGACTTCCTGAAGCCGCGCGCGCCCGACGAAGAGCCCGCCACCGCAGGCCTGTTCCGCGCCTTGCCGGGGATGAAAAAGCCGGTCGTGGCCGCCGTGGCCGGACCCGCGGTCGGCATCGGCTGCACGCTGCTGCTGCATTGCGACCTGGTCTATGCCGCGCCGAACGCGCGTTTCCAGTTGCCGTTCGTGCCGCTCGGCATCGTGCCGGAGTTCGGCTCGACGCTGCTCCTGCCGCTGCTCGCGGGTTACCAGCGCGCGGCGGAGCTCTTCCTGCTGGGCGAGCCCTTCAGCGCCGAGCAGGCGCGCGAAGCGGGCATCGTGAACGCTGTCGTGCCGGTGGCCGAGGTCCTGGAGCTCGCCGAGCGGAAGGCGCGCGCGCTCGCC
>DATILQ010000103.1:0-2666 GCA_035476235.1 Burkholderiales bacterium | reverse complement strand
CGCGATCGTGCTCT
Organism: Burkholderiales bacterium; assembly: GCA_035476235.1. Classification (GTDB taxonomy): domain Bacteria; phylum Pseudomonadota; class Gammaproteobacteria; order Burkholderiales; family SG8-39; genus SCGC-AG-212-J23. The sequence continues at coordinate 2,652 of DATILQ010000103.1, read as the reverse complement.
TCATCGTCGGCTGGAACCTGATCTCGGGGCGGATCGGGCGCGCGCTGATCGCCATCCGCGACCACCACACCGCCGCGGAAGCGATGGGCATCAACAGCGCGATCTACAAGTCGCTCGCCTTCGGCGTGTCGGCCATGTACACCGGGATCGCCGGGGCGCTCGGCGCCATCGCCGTGCAGTTCGTCGCCCCGGACAGCTTCACGGTCTTCCTCTCGATCACCTTCCTGGTCGGAATGGTGGTCGGGGGGCTGGCGTCGCTCTCGGGGGCGCTCTACGGGGCGCTCTTCATCCAGTTCGTGCCGAACATCGCCGACGAGCTCTCGAAGGCCGCGCCCTGGGCGGTGTTCGGCGTGTTCCTGATCGGCTTCGTCTACCTGATGCCGACCGGTGTGGCGGGTGCGCTGCGCGCGCTCACCGCCCGCCGCGGCGGCGGTAAGCTATTGCAACCCAAGGAGGCTCTGCCATGAACCGCACGCTCTTCCCCGTCACCGCGCTGCTCGCCGCGGCATTGGCGTTCCCCGCGCTCGCCCAGAAGAAGTACGACCCGGGCGCGTCCGACACGGAGATCAAGATCGGCAACACCAATCCGTATAGCGGGCCGGCGTCGGCCTACGGCGCCATCGGCAAGGCGATCAACGCCTACTTCAAGATGGTGAACGAGCGCGGCGGCATCAACGGCCGCAAGGTGAACTTCATCAGCTACGACGACGGCTACAGCCCGCCGAAGACGGTAGAGATGGCGCGCAAGCTCGTCGAGCAGGACGAAGTGCTGCTGCTCTTCCAGTCGCTCGGCACGCCGTCGAACACGGCGATCCACAAGTACATGAACGGCAAGAAGGTGCCGCAGCTCTTCGTCGCCACCGGCGCCACCAAGTGGAACGATCCGAAGAACTTTCAATGGACGATGGGCTGGCAGCCGAACTACCAGACCGAGGCGCGCATCTACGCCAAGCACATCCTGCAGACCAAGCCCAACGCCAAGATCGCGGTGCTCTACCAGAACGACGACTACGGCAAGGACTACCTGAAGGGCTTCGAGGAGGGGCTCGGACCCCAGCACCAGAAGATGATCGTCGCCAGGGCGTCCTATGAAGTGAGCGAGCCGACGGTGGACTCGCAGATCCTGCAGCTCAAGGCCTCCGGCGCCGATACGTTCTTCAACATCACGACGCCGAAGTTCGCCGCGCAGGCGATCCGCGCCGCGTATGACTCCGGCTGGAAGCCGACGCACTATCTCAACAACGTGTCCAACTCGGTGGGCTCCGTTCTCAAGCCGGCGGGGCTGGAGAAAGCCGTGGGCATCATCACCAGCGCCTATGTGAAGGATCCGACCGACAAGCGCTGGGCAAGCGATCCGGGGATGAAGGCGTGGCGTGAGTTCATGGCCAAGTACAACCCCGACGGCGATCTCAGCGACCCGTTCAACGTCTACGGCTACACGGTGGCCGCGACGCTCGAGCAGGTGCTCAAGCAGTGCGGCGACACGCTGACGCGCGACAACGTCATGAAGCAGGCGGCGAGTCTGAAGCGCTTCCGCATCGACACGCTGCTCCCGGGCATCACCATCAGCACCAGCCCGAGCGACTACGCGCCCATCGAAGCGATGCAGCTCGAGCGCTTCAACGGCCATGAGTTCGAGCTCTTCGGCGAGGTGATCTCGAACGAGCAGTAAACTAGGCCGCGAGGAGGAGGACGTGACTATGCTGGGCCTGATGATGGACCGGCCGCTGCTCGTCAGCGAGCTGCTCCGCCATGCCGACCGCCACCACGGCGCCGTCGAGATCGTCACGAAGACCGTCGAGGACGGCTCGCTCCACCGCTACACCTACCGGGAGGCGCACGCGCGCGCGCAGCGCCTGGCGAATGCGCTCAAGCGGCTCGGCGTGCAGCCGTCCGAGCGCGTGGCGACGCTCGGCTGGAACAACCACCGCCACTTCGAGATCTACTACGCGGTGGCGGGCAGCGGCGCGGTGATCCACACCATCAACCCGCGGCTCTTCCCGGACCAGATCGCCTACATCGCGAACCACGCCGAGGACAAGGTGGTGTTCTACGACATCACCTTCGCGCCGCTCATCGAGAAGCTCGCACCGCAGCTGAAGACGGTGAAGCACTGGGTCGCCATGACCGACCGGGCGCACATGCCCAAGCTCGGCCTGTGCTACGAGGAGCTGCTCGCGGCCGAGAGCGAGCGCTACGAGTGGCCGTCGTTCGACGAGAAGAGCGCCGCGTGCCTTTGCTACACCTCGGGCACCACCGGCAATCCGAAGGGCGCGCTGTACTCGCATCGCTCGACCATCATCCACGCCTATGCCTCGGCGCTGCCCGACGCGATCAACATCTCGGCGCGCGACGTGATCCTGCCGGTCGTGCCGATGTTCCACGTCAACGCGTGGGGCCTGCCGTACGCGTGCGCGATGCAGGGCGTGAAGCTCGTGTTCCCCGCCCAGCACCTGGACGGCAAGAGCCTGCACCAATTGTTCGAAAGCGAAGAAGTGACGATGAGCGCCGGCGTGCCGACGGTGTGGCTCGGCCTGCTCAATTACATGAAGGAGCAGAAACTCAGGTTCAGCACCCTGAAGCGCGTGGTCATCGGCGGGTCCGCTTGCCCTCCGGCTATGATCCGAACCTTCCAGGACGAGTACGGCGTCG
>DATILQ010000102.1:0-12457 GCA_035476235.1 Burkholderiales bacterium | reverse complement strand
CGCGGCGCAGGTGAAGGACGTCGTGATCACGCACCTGCACTACGACCACGTCGGCAATTTCGAGTTGTTTCCCGCGGCGACGCTGCACTTGCAGGACCTGGAGATGCAATACGCGACCGGGCGCCACATGCGCGAGGAGCGCTACCGCGGCGCCTTCGAGGTGGAGGACGTGGCCGGCGTGGTGCGGCGCGTTTACGCCGGGCGAGTCCAGTTCCACGACGGCGACGCCGAGCTCTTTCCCGGAATCTCGCTGCACCTGATCGGCGGCCATACGATGGGCCTGCAGGTGGTGCGGGTGTCGACCCGGCGCGGCTGGGTGGTGCTTGCCTCGGACGCCAGCCATTTCTACGCCAACATGGAACAGAGCCGCCCCTTTCCCATCGTCTGGTCGGTCGCCGACATGGTCGGCGGCTACCGGCGGCTGCGTGCGCTCGCGGATTCTTCGGCGCATATCATCCCTGGCCACGATCCGCTCGTGCTCGAGCGCTACCCAGCGCCTTCGAGCGCCCTGCAGCGCATTGTCGTTCGTTTGGACTAGGACTAACATCGTCACCCCTCGGGGAAGGAGGAGCCCATGAAGAAAACCTTGACGGTTTTTGCGCTCGCGGCGGCATTCGCCGTACCGGCCGCCGCGCAGCAGCCGGCGGCGCCGGCGGGAGTGAAGAACTACAAGTTCCAGTCGACCTGGCCGGCGAGCCTGACGCTGCAGGACAACTTCAAGATGTTCGCCGAGCGGGTCGACAAGCTCACCGGCGGGCAGGTAAAGATCGAGGCGCTCCCCGCCGGTTCGATCGTGCCGCCGTTCGAGATCCTCGACGCGACGCACAAGAGGGTGATCGACGGCGGCCACGGCGTCGCCTACTACTGGGTCGGCAAGAACAAGGCGGCGACGCTGTTCTCGGGGACGCCGGCCGGCCCGTTCGGCATGGATCATTTCGATTTCCTCGGCTGGATGAACGAAGGCGGCGGCATGGACCTGTACTGGGAGTTCTACCGCGACATCCTGAAGCTGAACGTCGTCGCCTGGCCGATCGGGGGCGCGAGTCCGCAGGCGCTCGGCTGGTTCAAGCGGCCGATCAAGAGCGTCGCCGACTTCAAGGGGCTGAAGTGCCGGGAAACCGGCATCGTGGCCGAGATCTACCAGCGCATGGGTATGCAGACCGTAAACATGCCGGGCGGCGAGATCGTGCCGTCCGCGCAGCGCGGCGTGATCGACTGCGCCGAATGGGTCGGCGGCATCGAGGACCTGCGCCTCGGCCTGCCGCAGGTCTGGAAATACCACTACACGCCTGCCATGCACGAAAACAATTCTTTTCTCGAGCTGATCATGAACGGCGATGTGTGGAGGGGCCTCAGCCCGCAGCAGCAGGAGGCGGTGCGCGCGGCAGTCTTCGACACCTTCGTGCGCTGGGGCATCCGGTGGCAGAAGCAGAACGCCGACGCGATCGAGGAGATGCGCACCAAGTACGGCACGGTGATTCTGCGCACGCCGCCCGCGATCCTGGTCGACTTCCTCAAGACCTGGGACCAGATGGCTGCAGAAGAGTCGGCGAAGAATCCGTTCTTCAGGAGGGTGTACGAGTCGCAGCGCGAATATGCCGCGAAGGTGGTTCCCGCGAAACGCTTCATGTTCCCGCCGTACTCGTTCGCGGCGAACTACTACTTTCCCGAAAAGCCCGCGGCGAAGAGCGAGGCCAAGAAGAAATAGCTCGGTTGACCCACTAAAACCAAGCGTGTAGGCTGCATTCCGCCTTGCGAAACCACCTATGAGGAGGAGGGGAGTCATGAGGCATTCCATCCGTTCGTTAGTCGCCCTTGCGTGCGCTGCCGCGTTCGCCGGCGGCGTTCAGGCGCAGCAAACAGTCACCCTCAAGATGCAGGCCACCTGGCCCTCCAGCCTGACTCTGTACGACAACTTCACCTTCTTCGCCGATCGCGTCTCCAAGATCTCCGGCGGTACGCTGAAGATCGACGCGATGCCCGCGGGCCAGGTGGTGCCGGCGTTCGAGGTGCTGGATGCCACCCACAAGAAGGTGCTCGACGGAGCGCACTCGTGGTCGGGCTACTGGGTCGGCAAGAACAAGACCGCGATTCTCATGACCGGCGGACCCGGCGGCACGTTCGGCATGGACATGATCGATGCCCTGGGCTGGATGCAGAACGGCGGCGGCCTCGAGCTCGCCCAGGACTTCTTCCAGAAAGAGCTCAAGCTGAACATTCAGTGGTTCCCCATCCTGCCTTCCGGGCCTCAGGCGTTCGGCTGGTTCAAGCGGCCGATCAAGAATCTCGCTGACTTCAAGGGCATGAAGTGCCGGCAGACCGGCATGGCGGCCGAGGTGTTCCAGCGCATGGGCATGCAGACGGTCAACATGCCGGGCGGGGAGATCATCCCGTCGGCGCAGCGAGGCGTGATCGACTGCGCCGAGTGGGTGGGCGGCGTCGAGGACCTGCGCCTCGGATTCCACAACGTCTGGAAGTATCACTACACGCCGGGCGTGCACGAGAACGTCACCATCGGCGAGATCGTGCTCAACGGCGACGTGTGGAAGTCGCTCTCCCCGACGCATCAGGAAATCATCAAGTCGGCGGCGAACGAGACCTTCCTCGTGTGGTGGGCGAAGTGGCAGCGGCAGAACGCCGATGCGATCAAGGAGCTGCAGGAGAAGCATGGCGTTCGCATCCTGCGCACGCCGCCCGACATCCTGATCGAGTTCCTGAAGACCTGGGACACGATCGCCAGGGAGGAAGGCGCGAAGAACCCGTTCTTCAAGAAAGTGCACGACTCGCAGCGGGCGTACGCCAGCCTGGTGGTGCCCGCCAAGCGCTTCATGTTCCCGCCGTACTCGTTCGTGGCGAACTATTACTGGCCCGAGGCGCAGCCGGGCGCCACCAAGGTCGGCGCCAAAAAGTAACCGCTTGCACTTCAGTTGGGGGCCTAGAGATGCCTGAACAATCACCGGCTCTCATCAAGACGGTCCGGGTGATCGACAAGTTCACCGACACGATCGGGGTCTGGGTCGCCTGGCTCAACATCCCGCTCGTGCTGGCGGTGAGCTTCGAAGTCATCTCGCGCTATGCCTTCGATGCGCCGACCATCTGGTCATTCGACGTGACCTACATGCTTTACGGCACGATCTTCATGCTCGGCGCCGCCTATGCGCTGCACAAGGGCGCGCACATCCGCACGGACTTTTTCTACGAGAAGTGGTCGCCCCAGACCAAGGGCATCGTCGACTCGATCTCCTACCTCGTGTTCTTTTTCCCGTCGCTCATCATGTTTCTCGCGGCAAGCGGTAGCGAGGCCTGGTACGCGTACACCATCAGCGAAACCTCCGAGCAGACCCCGTGGCGGCCGATCCTGTGGCCGTACAAGAGCGTGGTGCCGCTGACCTGCGTGCTGCTCATGATCCAGGGGGTGTCCGAGACCATCAAGAGCGTGTATGCCTGGCGCACCGGCGTCGAGCTGGAGCACAAGGAAAAGATCGAGATATGACCGCCGAGATCCTGATCGGTATGGTCATGCTGATCGTCATGATCGGCGCCATCTTCATCGGCATCCAGATCTCGTTCACGCTGCTGTTCCTCGCGCTCGCCTTCGGCTACCTCGCGCTGGGGCGGGTGGTGTTCGACCTCGCCTACTTCCAGACCATCGGCTTGATGAAGGAGGAGCTGCTCGCGGCGGTGCCGCTGTTCATCTTCATGGGCTACATCACCGAGCAGGCGGGGCTGATGGAGCGGCTGTTCTCGGCGTTCCGCATGGTGCTCGCTCCGGTCCGCGGCTCGCTCTATATCGTGGTCATCCTGACCTCGACGGTATTTGCGATGGCGACCGGCATCGTCGGCGCCGCGGTGACGGTGCTCGGCATCATGGCGGGCCCGATCATGATCAAGACCGGCTACAACCCCGTGCTTTCCGCGGGGGCGATCACCGCCGGCGGCACGCTCGGCATCCTGATTCCGCCTTCGGTGATGCTGATCGTGATGGGACCGGTGCTCGGGGTATCGGTCGCGGATCTGTACGCGTCGGCGTTCGGTCCGGGCTTTCTGCTCGCGGGCATCTATCTCGTCTACTTGATCGTTCGCAGCGCCATCAACCCCAAGCTCGGGCCGCCGGTTCCCAAGGAGGAGCGCGTCACCGACATCATCGTCATCCTGAAGGAAGTCGCGGTCGGCGTGTTTCCGCTGCTCCTGTTGATAGTGGCCACGCTGGGTTCGATCCTCGCCGGACTCGCCACGCCTACGGAGGCCTCGGGAATCGGCGCCTTGGGCGCGCTGATTCTTGCGATTGCCTATCGCAGACTGACATACGCCGGCCTGAAGCGGGCGGTCATCAGCGCGACCACCACGTCGAGCATGGTGCTGCTGCTCGCCGTGACCTCCAATATCTTCGGCGCGGTGTTCGCACGCATGGGGACGGCGAACTGGGTGACCGACGCGATGGTCGCGCTTCCAGTGCCGCCGATCGTGATGCTGGCGTTCGTGATCATCCTGCTGTTCCTGCTCGGCTGGCCGTTCGAGTGGCCGGCGATCATATTGGTGTTCCTGCCGATCTTCTACCCGGTCGTCGATGCGCTGCGGCCGGCGCTGTCGCAAAGCCTCGGCATCCCGGACGACCTGTTCATGGTCTGGTTCGGCGCCCTCGTGGCGGTAACCATGCAGACCGCCTTTTTGTCGCCGCCGGTCGCGATGTCAGCCTACTACCTGAAGCAGGTGGTCAAGGAATGGTCGCTGCTCACCATCTACAAGGGCATGTTCGAGTTCATGGCGCTGCAGTGCATTGCGATCGCCATCATCATGTTCGTCCCTGGCATCGCCACGAAGTTGCCCGAGCACCTGCGTTCCGAGCAGCGTGCGATCGAAACCCTGGATGTCGACGACAGCATGAATCGCCTGGAAGAAGACCCGCTGAAGGGCATCCAGCAGCAGAACGAAGAGGAGGAGGAGAAGACGCAAAAATAAGCTGACGCACGACCTCGAGCCGGGCCTCGTGCCCGGCTTTTTTTTGCTATAACCGGCAGGTGAGGTTCGATTTCGACGCGCCGCTCGAGCGCGCCGGCACCTGGAGCACCCGCTGGGAGCGCTATGCCGGCCGCGACGTGATTCCGCTGTGGGTCGCCGACAGCGACTTTCGCGCTCCACCGTGCGTGCTTGAGGCTCTCGAGCAGAGGATCAGGCACGGCGTTTTCGGCTACACCACCGCCCCGCAGGAGCTGCGCGGTGCGATCGTCGAGCGCCTGGAGCGGCTCTATCGCTGGCGCGTCGACCCGTCGTGGATCGTCTTCTTGCCGGGCGTGGTGCCCGGCCTGCATCTTGCGGCGCGCAAGCTATCGCCCCCCGGCGGCCACGCGCTCATCCCGGCCCCGGTCTACCAGCACTTCAAGCGCGCCGTGGAGCTCGCGCCGCGCGCCTACACCGAATTGCACCTGGTTTTGCAGGATGGACGTTGGGTTTTCGATGAAGATGCGATCAAGCAGTCCATCCGACGCGATACGAAGCTGTTTTTTCTTTGTAATCCGCAAAACCCCGGCGGCACGGTGTTCACGCGCACCGAGCTCGAGCGGATTGCCGAGCTGGCGCGCGGACTGGTCATCGTGTCCGATGAGATCCACTGCGAGCTGGTGCTCGAGCGGGGCTTGCGCCACGTGCCGATCGCGAGCCTCGCGCCCGGGATCTCGCGCCGCACGGTGACGCTGATGTCGCCCAGCAAGGCGTTCAACATTCCGGCCGCGGGGTGCGCCTGGGCGATCATCGAGGACGCGGCGCTGAGGCACGCGTTCTCCATCGACGTGACGGCGCACGCGCTGTCATCGCCTTCGGTGTTCGGCTACGTCGCCGCACTGGCGGCCTACGTCGGCGGCGACGAGTGGCTGGCGGCTCAAGTCGACTACCTGCGCGCCAACAGGGATTTTCTGGAAAAGGAAATTGATCTTCCCATGGCGCACGTCGAGGCGACCTACCTGGCGTGGATCGATTGCTCATCGCTGGGCATCGGCGATCCGTACGCGCATTTCCTCGCGCACGGCGTGGCGCTCTCGCCGGGCACGCAGTTCGGCGATCCGCGCTTCGTGCGGCTGAACTTCGGGACTCAGCGCGCGCGCCTGAAACAGGCGCTCGAGCGCATCAGGAGCGCATCCAGGCCGAGCCCCAGAGGTTGAGCGTGCGCTGCTCGTGCGGCCAGGTGCGGTAGGGCTTTTCCCTGGGCATCAGCTCGAGCTCGGCGGAAAACTCCACCTTGTGGCCGTCCGGATCCTCGATCATGAAGAACAGGTTGTTGCCCGGGCCATGGCGTCCGGGCCCCCACCACAGCGGGATGCCGAGCCGGCCCATCCGATCGCCCCAGTCGCGGATGTCGAGCCAGCCATTGGTTTCGTAGCAGTGATGGTCGGGGCGCGACTCCGGGGCGCGGAACGCGGCGAAGCTGTGGTGCTCCGGGTCCGAGCGCAGGAAGCACGCCGCCAGGCTGTCCTTTTCGAGCACTCGATCGGACTCGCGCATTCCAATGCGATCCCGGTAAAAGTCGAGAAGCTCTGAAAGCTTTGAAGTGGCACAAACAAAATGCTGCAGCCGCGCAGGCGGGCCGTTTTCGCCGCAAGCTTCTTCAGGCAATCCGAAGATGATGCGGCGTCCGTCCGGATCCCTGGCCGCGAAGGCGCCGGCGCCGAAAAGCGGCGTCGGCGACGCCTCGCAACGTACCCCGATCTGCTCGAGCTCGCGCGCGTACTCGCGCAGTTGCGTTGCGTCCTGCATCTGCAGCGCGAAGTACGGGACGGCGCCCGCGCTGCCGCGGCCGATCAGCAGCCGGCGGTGACGGCCGGCCACCAGCCACGCGTCCTCGCCGAGCCGCTCGACGCGGTCGCCCAGCAAATCGCCGTAGAACTTCGCCAGCCGCTCAGGCTGCGGGCTGTCGCGCCGCAGGTGGTGAAGTCTCGCGGGCCACAGGTTCATGCTGTCTGATTCTCGCGCAGAGCAAGGGCCGCGTGCAGTACTCGCTCCAGATGAGGATCGCGCACGCCGACGTGGTGCATATGCGCGAGCGTGTTTTGGATATAGTCCACGCAGGGGCCGCGAATCCCGATGCCCTGCGCGACGAGCCGCGCGCGGCCATGCACGTCCAGCTCGCGCACATAGGACGGATGCTCGGGGTCGGCCAGGAACGCCAGAGCGCGCACCAGCCGCCCGCCGCGCAAGCGCACGAGGACCAGCCGCGGCTCGTAGACCCGGCGCGGCATTTCCCGGTTCCAGAGGCGAGCGAGCGCCGTGCGCACATTGGCGGCCTCGATGAGGAAGGCCATGCCCCAGCACGAGCCGCCGCGGCACAGTCCGACCACCAGGCCCGGCCTGCGGTGCGTGCCGCGGTAGCGCGTCGACAGGATGCACAGCGCGCGGTGATAGCCGTAGGCTCGGGCCAGGCGCTTTTGCTTGTAGCCGAACCCGGGCGACCACATGAGCGAGCCGTAGCCGAAGACCCACAGGTCGCCTTGCCGCAGTTGCGCGAGGAATTCCTCGAGCTTCATGTCCGCCGCTTCGACGCTTGACGCACGTCGTCGGCGGATGCCAGCGTGGCGCCCGCGCGCTCGATGACGCGCCGCGCGGCCTGCACCCACTCGAGGTTGGAGCGTTGTGAACCGAGCGGCGCGTCCTCCAGCCCGACGCGCACATGCCCGCCGCGAGCGATCGCCGCGGGAGCGATCTTCAGGACGTCCACGGCGAGGCCGCCGACCATCCATGAGGCGCCAGGCGCTTCGCTTGCCAGCAGCCGCAAATACGCGTCGAGCGCGTATTCGGCCGGCGGGAAGCCGAAGCTGAAGCCTTCCGAGAACATGAAGCGGTACGCCGGTTGCGGGGCGCCGTTCACGGCGCGCGCCAGCGCGGCCCCCAGGCGCACGAAGCCGGGCTCGTAGATCGCGTAAGCGGGACGAAAGCCGTAACGCGCGGCGAGCGCCAGACCGTGCCGCACGTGCTCCTCCGGATTGATATAGATGTAGCCTGCGATGTTCACCGACCCCGGATCGACCACCGACCATTCGATCAGGCCGCCGCGCGCCAGCGCCTCCACGGCGGCAAAGCGCTCCACGGCGGGCATGTTGGCGGCAAGGGGAATCGTGGGGTACACGATGCAGTCGACCTGGCTGCGGATGCCCTCGATGATGCGCTGGTAGACGTGCGCTTCTTCGCACTGCCGGCCGCTCGCCTCGTCGTACGCGTGAACGTGAACGATGGCTGCGCCCTCGCGAGCGCAGGCGACGCCCTCTGCGACGATTTCCGCAACGCTCACCGGAATGCCCGGCTGAAGCGTCTTCCCCCAAGACCCGTTCAGGGCTACTTCCAGCCACGTCTTCATGTTCGCCCCATTATAGAATCGGTGCGATGTTCGCCCGCCCGCCCATCGTCGGGCGCTATACGGCCGAGGAAGTCGAGTTGGCTACGCGCAATCATGGCATGCCGCTCGAGGCGCTGCGCTACGACGTCACGCCAGCCGGACTGCACTACCTGCTGATCCACTTTGATATCCCGCCGTCCGACGAGAGCTGGAGCCTCGGCATCGGCGGCTTGGTGGAGCGGCCCTTTTCCCTGTCTCTCGCCGAGCTGACATCGCAAGACAGCCTGAGCATTCGCGTCACCCTGGAGTGCGCCGGCAACGGCCGCGGCCAGGTCTCCCCCCGTTACCCGTCGGTGCCCTGGCTCGAGGAAGGAGTCTCGACTGCCGAATGGACCGGCGTGCCGCTCGCCAGGCTGCTCGAGCGCGCCCGGCTGCGCGACGCCGTCACGGAGATCGTTTTCCATGGCGCCGATCGCGGTTTCGACCGTGGCGTCGAGCATGACTTCGCGCGCAGCCTGCCGCTGCCCGAGGCGCTGCGCGAGGATGTTCTGGTTGCGCACGCCATGAACGGCGCTCCGCTGCCGCCGCAGCACGGCGCGCCGCTGCGCCTCGTGGTGCCGCGCTGGTACGGCATGGCGAGCGTCAAGTGGCTGCGCGCCATCGAGGCGATCGACCATCCCTTCGACGGCTTTCAGCAAGCGGCGGCTTATCACTTTCGCCGCGTGCAGGGGGAAAAAGGCGAGCCCTGCAGCCTGATGCGCGTGAACTCGCTGATGGCGCCGCCCGGGAGCGTGGACTTCTATACGCGCCGGCGAATTGTGAATGCAGGCAGCGTGCAAATGAGCGGCCGTGCGTGGTCAGGGCTCGCGCCGGTGGAGCGCGTCGAATTTGCCGCCGACGGGGACTGGACCGATGCCGTCGTCGCAAAGCCCCAGGCGCCGCACGCGTGGCAATCCTGGCAAGCGGAATGGAAGGCAAAGACAGGGGAGCACGAGCTTGCCTGCCGCGCCACCGATGCCGCCGGCCGGGTGCAGCCGCTGCAGCCGGTGTGGGACCTGTCCGGGTTCGGTAATAACGCGGTGCAGAGGATCTTTGTCACGGTGCGCGGCTGACCGCGCGTCAACGCGCCTGCTGCTGGCGCGTTTTTCGCACCAGGTCCACTACGGATCATCTATCAATACAGGAGAAGTCATGTTGAAGAAGCTGCTCGTTACGTTGATCGCCGCTGCGTTCGCGGTGGGCGCCTATGCCCAGGCGCCGAAGGAAACGGTGAAGCCCACAACCCAGGTGGAAAAAAAGGCGGACAGCAAGACCGCGAAGAAGGGCAAAGCCAAGGCCAAGTCCACGAAGGGCAAGGCGAAAGCCAAGGCCGACGAAAAGAAAGACAGCGGCAAAACCAGCAAGTAAGCGTTCCGCAGACCGAAAGGCCCGGCTCCAGCCGGGCTTTTTTTTGGAGTAGAGTATTCCGATGTTCATCCTGGACCGGCTGGTCTCCCGCAGCTCGCGTTCGCTGGCGGTGATGATCGGCTTCGCCCAATCGGGTTCAGGCCGGGGCCGGGGCGAGGCGCGTGGTCGGCCGTCGATCGCGTTGCGCGCGCACCTCCTCCCCCCTCCCCGCCCTACCCCCTTCCAGTAGTTCCAGAGATCTCAGCCCGCCAAGGAGCGACTATGGACCGTAGAGCCTTCGTGATCAGCGCTGCTGCCGCCGTTCTGCCGTGGCGAATGGCTTTCTCTCAGGCCGGGTGGCGCACGTTCGAGGTCACCACGCGAGCGGAAGTCGATTTTGCCGAGGGCGTGTCGCGCGTCTGGCTGCCGCTGCCCCTGGCCGAGGACACGGACTGGCACCGCAGCCTCGGCAGCGCGTGGTCGGGCAACTCGACGCGCGCCGAAATCGTGCGCGACGGCAAGTACGGCGTGACGATGCTTTATGCCGAATGGCCGGCGGGTCAGGCTGCGCCGCGCATCGAGGTCACCAGCAAGTTCTCCACGCGCGACCGGGCGGTCGATGTCGGCCGTTCCGATGCGAATGCAAAAGCGCTGGGCCCCGCGCAGTACGCCTTCTACACCGCGCCGACGGAGTGGATCCCCACCGACGGTATCGTGCGGGACACCGCGCGCGGCATCGTCAAGGGCGCGGGCAGCGACGTCGAAAAGGCGCGGGCGATCTACGAGTGGGTCGTCGAGAATACGTTCCGCGATCCGAAGGTGCGCGGCTGCGGCTGGGGCGACATCAAGACGATGCTCGAGACCGGCAACCTCGGCGGCAAATGCGGCGATCTGAACGCGCTGTTTGTCGGGCTGGCCCGCTCGGTGGGCGTGCCTGCCCGCGACGTCTACGGCATTCGCGTTGCTGCCTCGGCGCACGGTTACCGCAGCCTGGGCGTGGGCACGCCGATGATCAGCAAGGCGCAGCATTGCCGCGCCGAGTTTTACGCGCAGGACGCGGGCTGGGTGCCGGTCGATCCCGCCGACGTGCGCAAAGTGGTGCTCGAGGAGCCGCCGGGCCAGCTCGCGGTGAGCGATCCCAAGGTCGTGGCGGCGCGCAAGCGCCTGTTCGGCAGCTGGGAGATGAACTGGCTCGCCTACAACATGGGCCACGACATCGCGCTGCCGCATTCCAAGGGTCCGAAGCTGCCGTATCTCATGTACCCGAACGGCGAGACCGGTAACGAGAGGCTCGACCAGCTCGACCCGGATGCGTTCAAGTACACGATCAGTGCCCGCGAGATCACCTGATGCGGCGGGGTTTCCTGGCTGCGCTGCTGCTCGCCTGGGCGGCGCTTGCTCCAGCGCAGGCGCTGCGAGCCTGGAGCGGCGGCGCCACGCCGCCGCTCGAGCTGCAGGATCTCGATGGCGCCGCGCACCGTCTTGCCGATTACCGCGGCAAGACGGTGCTGGTCAATTTCTGGGCCACCTGGTGCGCCCCCTGCCGCGAAGAGATGCCGAGCATCGAGCGCCTTCGCCGCGCCCTGGACGGCAAGCCCTTCGCCGTGCTCGCCGTCAACGTCGGCGAGAGCGCGCGCGTCGCGCGCTCTTTCGCCGACGCGATGCCGGCCCGCTTTACCTGGCTCCTCGACCGCGACACGCAGACGGCGAAGGCCTGGCGCGCACGCGTGCTGCCCGCGAGCTACCTCATCGGTCCGGACGGCGCCATCCGCTATAGCGCGCTCGGCGCGCTCGACTGGTCCGGCGACGAGGTGCGCAAGACGATTCAAGGCGTCATGCGGTGATGTTGCGAGTCGCGGCTGCTGTTTTAGCTTTTTTTATTTTCTTTGAAGCTCACGCCGAGGAGAACGAAGGGCGGCCGCCTTTCATCAGCACTCCGGGCGACGTGGTGGAGCGCATGCTGCAGCTTGCCGGCACGCAGCCGGGGGACCTGGTGGTCGATCTGGGCTCGGGCGACGGCCGGATCGTGATCGCGGCGGCGCAGAAATTCGGCGCGCGAGGGCTCGGCATCGAGCTCGACGAGAAGCTGGTCGAGAGGTCGCGGCACAACGCGCGGCTCGCGAAAGTGGCCGACCGCGTGTCCTTCGAGCAAGGCGACGTGCTGGTTTCCGATATTTCGAGGGCGAGCGTGGTGACGGTGTATCTGCTGCCTTCGCTTATCGACCGGCTGCAGCCGCGCTTTGTCGACGAGTTGCAGCCCGGCACGCGCATCGTCTCGCACGCTTTTGCAATGGCGGGCTGGAAGCCCGACCGCGCGGAGACCGTGCGCGTCACGCAGCCTCATCCGGGGCAGGGCGACGAGAGCACGCTTTACCTCTGGATCGTGCCGGCCGAGGCGCGCGGCGTTTGGCAGGCTGGCGCTCTGCGGCTGCGCATCCACCAGAATTACCAGGAGATTGAAGTCGAGGGCCAGCAGAACGGAAAACCCATCGCGGTCAGCCGCGCGACGCTGACCGGGCGCGACATCGCGTGGGAAACCCAGGCCTGGAGTTTTCGGGGCCGGGTAGAACAAAACCAGATTGTCGGCAAGCTTAACGACGTGCCGCTGGTCTTCACGCGAGCGCGCTAAAGCAGCTTTCCGGGATTCATCAGTCCGCGCGGATCCAGAGTCTGCTTGAGCGCCCGCATGAGCTCGATCTCGAGGGGATCCTTGTGGCGGCGGATTTCGTCGCGCTTGAGCTGGCCGAGGCC
>DATILQ010000101.1:0-2336 GCA_035476235.1 Burkholderiales bacterium | reverse complement strand
CGCTGCCGTCACGCAGGGCGAAGCGGTCATCGCCCATACGCTCGAGCGGCTGCGGCGCGCGCGCGACTTCCTGGTGGCGGAGCTGCGCAAGCTGCCGCGCGTCGCAGTCGCCGTGCCAGCGGGCACCATGTACGTCTTCTTCCGCATCGACGGCATGGCCGACAGCCTCGCGTTCTGCAAAGCCCTCGTACGCAACCACGGGCTCGGCCTCGCCCCCGGCGCAGCCTTCGGCCCGTCGGGCGAGGGCTATGTGCGCTGGTGCTTCGCCGCAGAGCTTGAAAAGCTCGCCGACGGCGTCGCGCGCCTGCGCCGCGCGCTATAGCACTAGGCACGGCAATATTTAACAAGCGGGTTGTGCCACCGGGCATAGCTCGCGCGAGCCGCGCGGTTCTACATTGGGCGCCATCATCAACGGAGGACCATGATGAACGCGCAAACCAGACTCACCGCCGCCGCCCTGATTCTCATCGCCATGCTCGGCCTCGCCGCCTGCTCCGGCGACGAACAGCCCTCGGTCGTCTCCGAAGCCCGCGCCAGCGCGCCGTCGACATTCGACTACGGCTGGCGTACGCCGGAGAGCCCGACCGCGGTGCGCGACGGCACTGTCTACGAATTCAACTGATCGAGGGAGGGCAGGGCCATCGGGCCCTGACTAGCGGTGGAGGGCGGCAGGCGAGAGCTTGCCGCCCTCTTCCTCTTCGATCAGCACCTGCTCCGGCGCCTCGGCTTCCGCCGCCGACTCCTGCTCGAGGTGCCGCCGCAGCCGCGCCATGTCCACTTCGCCGCACCAGCGGCCGACCACCACGGTGGCGACGCCGTTGCCGATCAGATTGGTGAGGGCGCGCGCCTCCGACATGAAGCGGTCGATCCCCAGGATCAACGCAAGCCCGGCCACCGGCACATGGCCCACTGCGGAAAGTGTCGCCGCCAGCACGATGAAGCCGCTACCGGTGACGCCGGCTGCGCCTTTGGACGTCAAAAGCAGCACGGCGAGAAGCGCCACTTGCTGTCCGAGCGTCATCGGCGTGTTGGTCGCCTGCGCGATGAACACCGCCGCCATGGTCAGATAGATCGAGGTGCCATCCAGGTTGAAGGAGTACCCGGTAGGGATAACGAGCCCGACCACCGACTTCTTCACGCCCAGGTTCTCGAGCTTGGCGATCATGCGCGGCAGCACCGACTCGGAGGACGAGGTGCCGAGCACGATGAAGAGCTCTTCCTTGATGTACTTGATGAACTTCCAGATGCTGAAGCCGTGCAGCCGCGCGATGATGCCGAGCACCACCGCGATGAAGACAATGCAGGTGGCGTAGAAGGTCGCCATCAGCTTGGCGAGCGACACCAGCGTGCCGACGCCGTAGGCGCCGATGGTGAAGGCCATGGCACCGAAGGCGCCGAGCGGCGCCAGCTTCATGATGATGCCGACGACGCCGAACAGCACGTGCGCGAGCTTGTCGATCAGCTCGAACACCGGCTTGCCCTTCTCGCCGAACATGTGCAGCGCGAAGCCGAAGAGCAGCGAGAAGAGCAGCACCTGCAGGATGTCGCCCTTGGCGAACGCGTCCACTACGCTCGACGGGATGACGTTGAGCAGGAACTCGGTGGTCGATTGCATCTTGCCGGGCCCGGCGTATTGCGCGACCGCCTTGGTGTCGAGGCTCGCCGGGTCGATGTTCATGCCGGCGCCGGGCTGCAGCACGTTGATGATGAGCAGGCCCACGATCAGCGCCAGCGTGCTCACCGCCTCGAAATAGAGCACGGCATAGCCGCCGGTCTTGCCCACCGTCTTCATGCTTTCCATGCCGGCGATGCCGACCACCACGGTGCAGAAGATGATCGGCGCGATCATCATCTTGATCAGCTTGATGAAGCCGTCGCCGAGCGGCTTCATCTTGGCGGCGCTCTCGGGGAAGAAGTAGCCGAGCAGCACGCCGATCGCGATCGCGACGAGCACTTGGAAATACAGGCTCTTGTAGAGCGGCTTGCCGCGCGCTGCCATGGCTTCCTCCCCTGGGAATGGCTCGCGCGCCATACTGCAGGGACGCGCCAGAAATGAAAAGGGGACGGCTCCGGGGAGGAGGAGCCGTCCCCGAGAAAAGCAGGGCTAGCCCTGCCTTCCTCCTTAAGCGGCTTTGCGGACGCTGGTCTGAGACTTGTCCAGCATCGAAATTTCGCCGGAGAGCTCCGCGCCTTCTTCGACCTTGATCTTGGCGTAGCGGATCTTCCCGGAAGCCTTGCCGGCGCCGTAGATCACGAGCTGCTTGCGCACGGTAAGCTCACCTTCGAAGCGGCCATGGATCTCGGCGTTGTCGACCGCGATGGTTCCCTGGAACACG
>DATILQ010000100.1:0-8212 GCA_035476235.1 Burkholderiales bacterium | reverse complement strand
CCGTTGCAGTGCCGGCAGGCGGTGACGACGTTCATCCAGGTGTCGCGCCCGCCGCGCGACAGCGGCGTGATGTGGTCGCGCGTCAGCCGGAAGTAGCTGAATTCTCCGCCGCAGTACGCGCACATGTGCCGGTCGCGCCTGAACAGCTCGCGGTTATTCAGCGGCGGCACGTGGTTGAAGCCTTTCGCTGCCAGCGCCTTGCCCTTGATGGCGACGATGGAGTGGGCGGTGATGCTCGAGCGCTCGCCGGTCAGCCGGCTGATGCCGCCGTAATAAGTGAAGGTCTCGTCGCCCAGCGTCCACGCGACAAGGTTCTTCGCGTAGTAGAAGCAAGCCTGCTGCCAGCTGATCCAGCGGTGCGGCACGCCGTGGCTGTCGAGCGAGAGGATGAGCGGCTTGTCCATGTGGCAGGAATTGTGCTTCGCGGATTCTGCCAAGCCTTCCCATGCTTTGCAATGCCTAAAAAAACAAGGGGCTGCGAACCGCAGCCCCCGCAGGCGCAAGAGAAGCTTACTTGTCGACGGCTTCCTTGAAGCCCTGCCCCGCGGCGAAGGCGGGGATGGTCTTGGCGGGAATCTTGATCTCCTTGCCGCTGGAGGGGCTGCGCCCGGCCCGCGCCTTTCTTTTTCGCGGCAGAAAGGTGCCGAAGCCGACGACGGTGACGCGCTTGCCGCTCGCGACGTTGGCGACGATCGCTTCGAACACCGCGTTGACCGCCTCGCCCGCCGCCGACTTGCTGAGATTGCTGGCCTTCGCCGCAACCTGGACCAGATCAGACTTGGTGACCACGTGTGGCATGTGCTCTCCCCTTTTTCCGCCCGCTCTGCGGCAAGCGAGCGAGCCGGAATCGTATCCAAATCGCGCGCCGAACACAACGCATCGCACACGCATTCACGACAAACATTTATGATTAGGACTGCAAAGAGGAGGCGTTACATGATCATCTTGCGTAAGCTTGCGCTTACCGCGCTTGCCGGTTGCGCGTTCGCGGCGCCAGCGCGCGCGCAGACCACGCTGACGATGTCGTCGTGGGTGTCGCCGCAGCATCACCTCACCAGCGTGGTGCTGCAAGGCTTCGGCGACGAAGTCGAGAAGGCGAGCGGCGGGCGCCTGAAGTTCCAGATGCTGCCCAAGCACCCGGCGGCGGCGCCGGGAACCTTCGACGCGGTGCGCGACGGGCTGGTCGACGTTTCCTACGTCACCGCGAGCTACACGCCGGCGCGGCATATCCTGCCGCTGGTGGCGGAGCTGCCGGGCGCCGGCGAAACTGCGGAAATCAACTCGGTCGCCTATAACCGCATCCACTGGAGATATCTGGAGAAGGCAAACGAGTACAAGGGCGTGCACCTGATCGGGGTGTTCACTCACGGGCCTGGCCAGATGTTCAACACCAAGCGGCCGATCAAGACCTTGACCGACCTGCAGGGCATGAAGATCCGCACCGGCGGCGGCATCGCCGAGGCGATGGCGCGGGCGCTCGGCGCCTCGGCCTTCGTCAAGCCCGCGCCCGAGTCCTACGAGCTGCTCAGCTCGGGGATCGCCGACGGCGTGTTCTTCCCGCAGGAATCGATCGTCTCGTTCAAGCTCGACAGCCTGGTCAAGTACGCGACGCTGTTCCCCGGCGGCTTCTACAGCTCGTCGTTCGGCTTCTTCATCAACGAGGACAAGTGGAACAAGCTCGCCAAGGCCGACCAAGACCTGATCAGCCAGTTCGGCGGCGAATATCTCGCGCGCCGCGCCGGAAAATCCTGGGACAACGTCGACCGCGTCGGCAACGAGGGCATGAAGAAGGCCGGCGTGCAGATCGAGCAGGCCAACGCGGCGCTGCAGAAGGATATCCAGGCCAAGGCACAACCGGTGATCCAGGGCTGGATCAAGGAAGTGAAGGAAAAGCGCAACATGGACGGCGCCATGGTGCTGAAGGAGTTTCACGAGGAACTGAAGCGCGTTGCCGCCGGAAAATAAGCGCAACCCGTGGGAGGAACGGCTCGACGCTGCGCTCGGCGTCGCGGCCTCGGCGATCCTGTTTGCGCTGATGCTGATCACCTTCGCCGACGTGGTGTCGCGCTACCTGTTCAACTGGCCGCTGCGCGGCGCGTTCGAGGCCACGGAGCTGATGCTGCTGGTCCTGATCTTCGCCGGCCTGCCGCTCGTGTCGCACGCCGACGAGCACGTCACCATGGACTTCATCGACCGCATGCTCACGCCGCGCGCGACCGCGGCGCTGGTGCGCGCGGTGCACGCCCTCTGCGCCGCGGTGATGTTCTTCCTGACGTGGCAGGTCTGGATCAAGGCCACGCGCATCGCCGGCTACGGCGACACCACCGACGTGCTGCGCATTCCGGTCGGACCGTTCGTGTATTTCATGGCGGCGATGATCGGGCTGGCCGGAGTGGTGCACGTGTTGCGAGTCTTCGTGCCCGGTACCCTGCGCGCCTCCCAGGCGACCACCTGAGACTCTGGTGGCCGAAGCGCTGACCGGCTTGCTGGCCATGATGGTCCTCGCCTTCCTGCGCATCCCGATCGCGCTGGCGATGGGAATCGTCGGCATCGTCGGCTACGCCTACATGCGCGACTGGAATTGGGCCGTGGCGTTCGCCACCGCGCAGACCAAGATCTACGAGACCGGCCGCAATTACACGCTGTCGGTCATCCCGCTGTTCATCCTGATGGGCAACTTCGTCACCCGCGCCGGCATGTCGCAGGAGCTGTTCCGCACCGCGTACGCGTTCATCGGCCATCGGCGCGGCGGCCTGGCGATGGCGACCATTCTCGGCTGCGCGGGGTTCGGCGCGATCTGCGGCTCCTCGATCGCCACCGCGGCGACCTTTGCCAAGGTGGCGTATCCGCCGATGAAAAAGTTCGGCTACGCCGATTACCTGTCCACCGGCGCGATCGCGGCAGGCGGCACGCTCGGCATCCTGATCCCGCCCTCCACCATCATGGTGATCTACGGCATCATGACCGAGACCAACATCGGCAAGCTGTTCGCCGCCGGCATCCTGCCAGGCATTCTCGCCACCGTCCTTCTATGCCTGACGGTGCAATACATCACCTGGCGCGACCCCAAGGCCGGACCGCCGGGCGAGCGGATGAGCTGGCGCGAGCGCTTTGCCACGCTCGAGGGGCTGTGGGCGTTCGCGGGCGTCGGCGTGGTCATCATCGGCGTTGCGAAGCTCGGCTGGCTCGAAGCCGATGACGCGGCGGTGATCGGCGCGTTCCTCGTGTTCGGCCTGGCGCTGGTCTACAAGGGCGTGACCAGCGTCATTGCGCTGTTCACGCTGGTGATGGGCGGCATTTACGGCGGCGTGTTCACGGCCATTGAAGGCGCCGCGATCGGCGCCTTCGGCGCCATGATCTTCGCGATCGCGCGCCGCACGCTCAGCTGGAAGACGCTCTATGCGTCGTTGGTGGAAAGCGCGCGCACCACCTCCATGCTGTTCCTGATCCTGATCGGCGCCCTGATGTTCGCCGAGTTCGTCAACATCACGACCATGCCGGGCGAGCTGCGCGACCTGGTGAAGCGCTTTGAACTGCATCCGATCCTGGTGGTGGCTGCCATCATGACGATCTACGTAATCCTGGGCACGGCGATGGAGGAGCTGTCGATGATCCTGCTCACCGTGCCGGTGTTCTTCCCGCTGATCGTTCACCTCGGGCTGGACCCGATCTGGTTCGGCATCCTCATCGTCGTGGTGGTCGAGATCGGGCTCATCAGCCCGCCGGTGGGAATGAACCTGTTCGTGCTCAACACGCTGCTGCCGCAGGTGCCGACTCGCACCATCTTCCGCGGCGTGCTGCCGTTCATGGCCGCTGACTGCGTCCGGCTCGCGATCCTGGTCGCTTTTCCCATCATCTCGACCTACCTGCCGGGGATGATGAAATGAAGGCGCGAAACGCGGCCAGCGCGCGCTCGATTCCGGCCGCGTCGACGTCGAGGTGAGCGACGAGGCGCAGCGGCGCGCGCGGCAGCACGAGGATCCCCCTTCCCCTCATGTAGTCGGCCAGCGCCTGGGCTTTTTCCTGGGCGATGCGGACCAGCACCATGTTGGTGTCGTGCTGGACTTCGAGCTCGAGCTCGCGCAGCCCGCGCGCAAGGGTGCCGGCGTTTTCATGGTCGATGCGCAGCCGCTCGACGTTGTTCTCGAGCGCGTACAGGCCGGCGGCGGCGATCACCCCTGCCTGGCGCATCGCGCCGCCGAGGATCTTTCTCGCCCGCCTGGCCCGCTGAATGAAATCCGTGCTGCCCAGCAGGACCGTTCCGGCCGGTGCGCCCAGGCCCTTTGACAGGCAGGAGGACACCGAATCGAATCCCGCGCAGAGGTCTTTCACCTTCATGTTCTGAGCCACGGCGGCGTTGAAGATGCGGGCGCCGTCGAGGTGCGTTGAAAGACCCCTCCTCTTCCCCAGGCAGACCGCCTGCTGGAGATAGGTCCTTGGCAGGACCCGTCCCGTGATCGTGTTCTCGAGAGCTAGCAGCCGCGTTCTCGCAAAATGCGGATCGTCCGGCTTGATCGCGGCCTCGACCTCGCCCAGGTCGAGCGTGCCGTCGGGGCGGTTGGCGATGGCCTGCGGCTGGATCGAGCCGAGCACCGCGAGGCCGCCCGCTTCATAGCGGTAGCTGTGCGCCTCCGCGCCCAGGATCACTTCGTCTCCGCGCTGGCAGTGGCACATCAGCGCGGCGAGGTTGGATTGCGTCCCGGACGGGAACAGCAGAGCCGCCTCGAAGCCGAAGATCCCGGCCGCGCGCTCCTGCAGCCGGTTCACCGTCGGATCGTCGCCGAACACGTCGTCGCCGAGTTCGGCCTCCAGCATCGCCCTGCGCATCGCAGCCGAGGGGCGCGTTACGGTGTCGGAGCGCAGATCGACGACGTCGGACATCGGCGCAGCTTAAACCTTTCCGCTGTGCGTGACCGCGCCGAGGTTGGCGGGGCCGACGAGCGCGGCGTATTTCTCGAGCACGCCCGAGAGCGACTGTTTGCGAGACTTTGGTTTTCTTTTCGCCAGTTCTGCTTTTGCCACCATGAGGGTCAGGCTGGCCGACGAGGCATCGATGCGAATGCGATCCCCGTTGCGCACCAGCGCAAGCAGTCCGCCGGCGGCGGCCTCCGGCGAGACGTAGCCGACCATCATGCCGCGCGTCGCGCCGGAGAAGCGGCCATCGGTGAGGAGCGCGACCTTCTCGCCCATGCCTTGCCCATAGATGAGGGCGGTGACGCCGAGCATCTCGCGCATCCCCGGTCCGCCTTTCGGCCCCTCGTAGCGGATCACCAATACTTCGCCCGCCTTGTAAGCGCGCTTCTTCACCACCTCGGCGCAGGCTTCCTCCGAATCGAAAACCCGCGCCGAGCCCTCGAACAGCAGCGACTTCAGCCCCGCGACCTTGATGAGCGCGCCATCGGGCGCGAGGTTGCCTTTGAGGACAACGATGCCTCCGGTCTTCATGATAGGTTCATGTCTGACGACCTCTCCGTCCGGGTCGCGGTAGTTCATCAGCTCTTCTTCGAGCGTCTTACCCGAGAGCGCCAGGCAATCGCCGTGCAGCGCGCCGCGCTCGAGCAGCGCCTTGAGCACGACATAAACGCCGCCCGCCGCGTGCAGGTCTTTCGCGAGGAAACGCCCGCCCGGCTTCATGTCGGCGATGAGCGGCGTGCGCTTCGCCACGCGTGCGAAATCATCGAGCGAGAAGCGGATCCCGGCCTCGTGCGCGATCGCCGGAATGTGCAGAGCGGCGTTGGTCGAGCCGCCGGTCGCGGCGACTGCGGCGCAGGCGTTCTCCAGGCTCTTTTTTGTCACCAGCTCCCTGGGCAGCGGGCCGTCTTTCAAAAGATTCATCACGACCTGGCCCGCCTTGCGGGCAAGATCGTTTCGTTCCGCGGAAACGGCGGGCAACGTAGCCGAGCCGGCCAGCGCAAGGCCGAGCGTCTCCGCCACCATCGCCATCGTGTTGGCGGTGAACTGTCCCGGGCACGAGCCCAGCGTCGGCAGGCAGACCTGTTCAAGCGCTCTCAAGTCATCTACTTTCATCTCTCCGGCGAGCACCGCCCCGACCGCCTCGTAGGCATCGAGCACGGTCACGTCGCGCCCTTGCCATTTTCCGGGCAGCGCGGCGCCGCCGTAGACGAACACCGAAGGAAGATTGAGTCGCACCATCGCCATCATCATGCCGGGCAGCGTCTTGTCGCAGCCGGCGAAGGTGACAAGCGCATCGTAGGCATGGCCGCGCGCCACCGCCTCGACGCCGTCGGCGATGATTTCGCGCGACAGCAGCGAGTAGCGCATGCCGCCGTGGTTCATCGACATCGAGTCGGCCACCGAGATCGAGGCGAAATCGAACGGCACGCCTCCCGCGCCGCGGATGGCGGCGCAGGCTTCGCGCGCGAACCCGCCGAGCAGCGCGTTGCACGGCGTCACGCGCCCGTCGGTCGAGGCGACGCCGACGAACGGCTTGCCGAGATCCGCATCCGACAGGCCGAGCGCGCGCAGGAACGCGCGATGCGGGGCGCGATCCAGCCCCTCAACCGTGATGCGCGAGGGCAGTTTTGGTATTCTCATGTCCGCGGTCATTCTAAGCGGCAAAGACAAGGAGGAAAGATGCTTCGCGCGGTACTCGCGCTGCTGCTGCTGTCGGTCAACGCGGCTGCGTGGTCGCAGGCCTATCCGGCGCGGGCGGTGCGCATCGTCGTGCCGTTCGCCACCGGCGGCCCGGCCGACCTCTACGCGCGCTTCATCGGCGCGAAGCTCCAGGAAGCGCTCGGCCAGCCTTTCGTTATCGAGGACCGCCCGGGCGGCGGCTCGATCGTCGGCACCGACGCCGTCGCGAAGTCGCCGCCCGACGGCTATACGCTGCTCATGATGTCGAACACGCACACCGTCAACGAAACGCTGATCCCGAAAAAGCCGTTCGACCTGATGCGCGACCTGGCGCCGATCAGCGGCGTGAATTACTCGGATCTGCTATTGGTGATTCACCCTGCCGTGCCGGCGAGCAACCTGAAGGAATTCATCGAGCTCGCCAAAGCGAAGCCCGGGGCGCTGAATTACGCGTCTTCCGGGCCGGGGACGCCGTACCACATGGCGGGCGAGCTCTTCAAGGCCATGGCCGGCGTCGACATCGTCCACGTGCCCCACAAGGGCAGCGACCAGGCACGCACCGCGATCCTCGGCAAGCAGGTCGACATGATGTTCGACGCCATCACCACCATGGCCCCCAACGCGCGCGCCGGCAGGGTGAAGGCGCTGGCGAGCTCGGGCAGGACGCGCTCGCCGGTGACGCCCGACGTGCCGACGCTGTCCGAGGCCGGTGTGCCGGGCTACGAGGCGACCATCTGGCTCGGGCTGATGGCGCCGGCGGGAACGCCGCGTCCGATCCTGGAGAAATTGAATGTTGAAATCAACAAGGTCGTGAACGCGCCGGAAGTGAAGGCGGCCTGGGCAAAACAGGGCGCGGTGCCGATGGGCATGACGCCGGAGCAGTTCGACAGGTTCCTGCGCGAGGACATCGTCAAGTGGGCGAAAGTGGTGAAGCTCTCCGGCGCTAAGGTAGATTGATGCGTTTCGCTCTTGCAATCGTTACCGGTCTTTTGTCGGGTGCGGCGGCGGCGCAGGCCTGTCCAGAAAAGAACCTGCTCTACTGGCAGGCCTTCCCGGCGGGGGGCGAGTCCGATCTCTCGGCGCGCCACCAGCAGCTGGTGCTGAAGAGGAAATGCCCGGCGATCGAGACCATTATCCAGTACAAGCCGGGGGCCGGCGGCGGCCTGATGTGGATGCAGCTGAACCAGCTGCCCGGCGACGGGCTGAACATCGTCGGCATCAACCTGCCGCACATCGTGCTGCAGCCGATGGAGGGCAACGTCTCCTACAAGACCGAGGACGTGACGCCGGTCTTCTGGTTCCACTACACGCCCGACGTGCTCGTCGTCAGCGAATCGGGCCCGATCAAGACCTTCGCCGACTTCGTCAAGGCGGCCAGGGACAAGCCGGACGCGCTCAACCTCGGCGGCTCGGGCCTCAATTCGGCCAACCACGCCGCGCACCAGCGGCTGAACGCGGCCTTCGGCGTCAAGACGACCTACGTGCCGTTCAAGGGCACCGGCGACATGACGATGGCGGTGCTCGGCAGCCACGTCGACGGCGCCATGAGCTACACCGCGTTCGCGATCAACAACAAGGCCAAGGTGCGCGCGCTCGCGGTGGCGATGGACAAGCGGCA
>DATILQ010000099.1:0-8852 GCA_035476235.1 Burkholderiales bacterium | reverse complement strand
CGCAGTCAGTCCGGTCGCCGCCGCCCGCTCTCGGTCACCACCACGCACTCGTTCGCGGCGCTGTGGCTGATCCCTCGGCTCGCCGGCTTCACCCGTGCGCACCCGGGCGTCGACGTGCGCATCACCGCGGAAACGCGCGTGCAGGACCTAGAGCGCGACGGGCTCGACCTCGCGATCCGGCACGGTCCCGCCTCGCTCGCCGGCCCCAACGCGGTGCGGCTCTTCGGTGAACGGGTATTCCCGGTCTGCAGCCCGAGGCTTTTGCGCGATCCCAAGCGGCCGCTGAAACAGCCGGCCGATCTGAAAGAGCATTGCCTGCTGCAATACGACGATCCGGACGGCCGCCACCCCTGGCTGCACTGGAAGGTCTGGCTGGAGGTCGCCGGGCTGACCGATTTCAGGCCCGCGGCGACGCTTTCGTTCTCGGGCTACGAGCAGATCATCCCGGCGGCGATCGCGGGCCACGGCGTTGCCCTGGGCCGCAGCCCCCTGGTCAAGGATCTCCTGCTTTCCAAGGAGCTCGTTGCGCCGTTCAAGAGCAGCGCCGACCCGGCGCGCGCCTATTTCGCCGTCGCAGCGCAAGACGCCGCCGGGCGGCCCGAGGTGGCCGCCTTTATCGACTGGCTGAAAGCCGAGGCCGCTAAACGCTGAGCACCAGCTTGCCGATGTGCTGCGAGCTCTCCATCAGCCGGTGCGCTTCGGCGGCCTGCGCGAGCGGGAAGCTCTTGTAGATCACCGGCCGGATCCTGCCGGCCTCGATCAGCGGCCAGATCTTCTCGCGCAGGCTGCGCGCAAGGTAGCCCTTGAATTCGACGCTGCGCGGCCGCAGCGTCGAGCCGGTGATCGTCAGTCGCCTGCGCATCACGGCGTCGATGCTGAGCTCGGTCTTCGGCCCGCGCAGGTAGGCGATGAACACGAGGCGCCCTTCCTCGGCGAGGCATTTCAGCTCGCGCGGCACGTAATCGCCGCCCACCATGTCGAGGATCACGTCGACGCCCTTGCCCGCGGTCGCCGCCAGCACTTCCGCGGCGAAGTCCCGGGTGCGGTAATTGAACGCCTTTTCGGCGCCAAGGCGCACGCACGCTGCGCACTTCTCGTCGGAGCCGGCGGTTGCGAACACGCGGTTGCCGGTGGCGGCCGCCATCTGGATCGCGGTCACGCCGATGCCCGAAGTGCCGCCCTGCACGAGGAGCGATTCGCCGGGCGCGAGCTTCGCGCGGTCGTAGACGTTCCCCCAGACGGTGAAGCAGGTCTCGGGCAGCGAGGCCGCCTCGATGAGCGACAGGCCTTTGGGCACCGGCAGCGCCTGCACTTCAGGCACCGCGCAGTACTCGGCATAGCCGCCGCCGTGCACCAGCGCGCAGACCCGGTCGCCGATTTTCCACAGCGTCGCCGCGCTGCCTTTCGCGACGACCTCGCCGGCGATTTCCAGGCCCGGCAGGTCGGAAGCGTCGGGCGGCACCGGGTAGTTGCCGCTTCGCTGCAGCACGTCGGGGCGGTTGACACCCGCCGCAGCGACCTTGACCAGGATCTCGTGCGCCTGCGGCTGCGGCACCGGGCGCTCGGTGAGCTTCAATACTTCGGGGCCGCCGGGCTGGCTGATCTCGACAGCGCGCATCTTGTTCAAGGGCGCGCCTGCAATCTCGCCGCCGCCCAGCGCAGGTCGACGTTCCCCCCGGAAAGGATCACGCCGATGCGCCGCCCCGCCAGCGCGCGCGCGTCGAGCTTCTTCTCCAGAAGGGCGCACGCGGCGAGCGCGCCGGTCGGCTCGACGATGATCTTCATCCGCTCCCACAGGAAGAACATCGCGCGCAGCAGCTCGTCGTCGGTGACGGTAAGCATGTCGTCGACGTACTCGAGCACCAGCGGGAAAGTAAGCTTGCCGAGCGACGTCGTGCGCGCGCCGTCGGCGATCGTGTCCGGGACCGGGATCACTTTCAGAGTTTTCGTCTTGAAGGATTGGGTGGCGTCGTCGCCCGCCGCGGGCTCGACGCCGAGCACTTTGCAGCCGCGCAGCATGTGCCGCGCGGCGATCGCGCAGCCCGACAGCAGCCCGGCCCCGCCGCAGGGCACCAGCAGATAGTCGAGCGGCCCGGCATCCTCGATCAGCTCCTTCGCCGCCGTGCCCTGGCCGGCGATGACCTGCGGGTGGTCGAACGGCGGAACCAGGCTGAGGTTTCTTTCCTTCGCCAGCCTCGAGGTCACCTCCTCGCGCTTTTCGTCCGTCTGGTAGAGCACGACTTCGGCGCCATAGCCGCGCGTGGCGTCGAGCTTCACCTGCGGGGCATTCGCGGGCATGACGATCAGCGTTTTTATGTCCAATATTTTTCCCGCCAGCGCGACGGCCTGGGCGTGGTTGCCGGAGGAAAAGGCAATCGCGCCGCGGCGCTTTTCCTCCGGCGAAAGCTGCGCCAGGGCGTTGTAGGCGCCGCGAAACTTGAAGGCGCCCATGCGCTGGAAGTTCTCGCACTTGAAGAACACCCTGGCGCCGGTGAGCGCGTCGATGGTGCTCGAGCTGAGCACCGGGGTGCGCTTCGCCTGCGCGCGGATGCGCTCGTGCGCCGCGGCGACGTCGTCGAAGGAGACTGGGAACGGGAGCCGGGACATAGGCCAATTGTAGAATGACCGCATGGACTACTCCGCGTACCAGGAACTGAAAATCCGCCGCCTCGAGCCCGGCGTCCTCGAAATCGTCATGGGCGAGGAGGGCGGCAAGCTGCCGGTCACCACCGCGCGCATGCACGCGGAGCTGGCGCGCATCTGGCTCGACGTCGACCTCGATCGCGACACGCGCGTCGCGATCCTGCGCGGCGCGGGAAAGGGGTTCTCCGCCGGCGGCGACCTCGCGATGGTGGAGGAGATGACGCGCGACTTCGCCGTGCGGGCGCGCGTCTGGCGCGAGGCGCGCGACCTGGTCTACAACCTGATCAACTGCTCGAAGATGGTGGTCTCGGCGATGCACGGCCCGGCGGTCGGCGCGGGGCTGGTGGCGGGCCTGCTCGCCGACGTCTCGATCGCGGCGAAGAACGCGCGGCTCATCGACGGCCACACGCGCCTGGGCGTGGCGGCGGGCGACCACGCGGCCATCGTCTGGCCGCTGCTTTGCGGCATGGCGAAGGCGAAGTACTACCTGCTGCTGTGCGAGCAGATCAGCGGCGAGGAGGCGGAGCGGCTGGGGCTCGTTTCGCTCACCTGCGAGGAAGCCGAGCTGCAGGCAAGAGCGCTCGAAGTGGCGCGCAAGCTCGCCGCCGGCGCGCAAACGGCGTTGCGCTGGACCAAGTACTCGCTCAACAACTGGCTGCGGATGGCCGGCCCGACGTTCGACGCCTCGCTCGCGCTCGAAGTGCTCGGCTTCACCGGCCCCGAAGCGAGGGAGGGCGTCGCTTCGCACCGCGAGAAGAGGCAGCCCAATTTCCCGTCCGAGCCTAGCGATTTTTAGCTGCGCAAAGCCGTTCCAGGTCTTTCGCTATGCCGCCCGGGTCGGGGCCGATCGGCCGGCCCATCGAGGTGAGCAGCACGCGCACCGGCAGGTCGACGAGGGTCGGCTCGGGGTGATCGCGCAGGTGCGCGACGTTCTGCAGCGCCGGCACCACGCGGCCGCTGCGTACGCCGGCAAGCTCGTTTTCCAGCCCGTGAACGATCGCAGCCTGGGCGCGGGCGATTCCGATCAACAGTTCCGCGAGCTGCTGCGCCGAGATCTCCATTGATGCCTCCCCTGGGTGCGTTGCGGCGATGGTAGCATCCGGGCGATGTTCTCCTGGAAGCGGCCCGGCAATCTCGGCGTGAAAAACGCTCGCCTTGCGCCGTGCAAGCGCACGCCCAACTGCGTCTCCTCGCAGGCCGATCCCGCCGATGCGGAGCACTACATCGCGCCGATTGCTTTCAAGGGGGATGCCATTGCAGCGGTACGGCGGGCGGTGGAAAGCATGCCACGTACAAGCATCATCCAGACCCAACCCAATTATCTGTACGCCGAGTTCCGCACGCCCCTCCTGCGCTACGTCGACGACGTCGAATTCTTCCACGACGACCAGGCGGGGGTCATCCACGTGCGCTCGGCCTCGCGGCTCGGGCGCCGCGACTTCGGGGTCAACCGCAAGCGCCTCGAAGAGCTGCGCTCGCGCCTCAGCTCTTCGGCTGCGCGATCACCTCGAGGAGATGTCCCATAGTCTGATCGGCCCAGTACTCGGGGTCGCTGTCGATCTGCCTGTCGCCTTTGGCGCGTACCGCTGCGTCGATTCGGTGGCGCTCGCAGAAGGCGTGCCAGTACTCCTTGATCTCGTCTGGCGTCATGGGAATCATCGCTCGACCTCCGGCTTCAGAGACTGATCAGGTCCCTCGGGTAGGGCTCGACGCCCTCCGGCAGCGTGCGCGGCGGGCGGCGGCGCAGCATCCCGCTCACCGGCCCCTGCGCCACGACCTGGGCGTAGCGGATGTTTTTCTTCACCTCGTCGAGATACAGGTTGGCGCCGCCGAAATAGCGTGCCGCGTATTCGTAGCAGCGCGCGAGCTGCAGGTCAAGGCGCATCAAGGCGCCCTGGTAGAAGCCCGGGGTCTTCTGCACAAGGTCTTCGCCGGAGGCGAACGACGGCAGCGTGCGGCTCGCGGCAATCCCGTGCCCGGCGAGTCGCGCGAGCGCAAACTCCGGGTAAAGGCGGTCGCGGCATTTCTCCAGGTAGCAGCGGTCCGACATCTGCGCAAGGATGTCGGCGGTGCCCAGCATCTGGCCGACGCGCCGCAGCAGCGTGTCCGAAAGGCGGATCATTTCCGGCGGCCTCTCGTAGCCGGTGTAATGGACCAGCGTCCCGGCGGCGCGCGCCAGGGCGTCACCCAGGCCGAGGCTGCGCACGTAGCGGCGCAGGAACGCCGCGCTGCGCGAAACGTGCGTCAGCGTGTACTCCGCGCCATAGCGGTGGCGCCGGTCGTTGCGCCGGCGCAGGTAGCCGAAATCGTGGAACAGCGCGGCGAGAACGCCGGCGATGAACACTTCGCGCGTCATGGGCTGCTCGCCGTTCCTGCGGCTGCGCTGGTAGCCCTCGATGAGGCGCGCCATCGCGAGCGTCACGTCGAGGACGTGCTGGATGTCGTGGTAGCCGGTGTCACAGGCGCAGTATTCCGGGTGGGCGCCGGCGTACATCGCCGCGGCGTCGCTGAAGGCGCGCTCCAGCTCGGGCACGCGCACGCCGTTGAACAGGCTCCTGGAGAGGCGGACCACCTCGGCGCCCACCGCGGCGGGATCGGTCGTCTGGACTGAGTCGGTGACGTCGTGGTCGTTGCGGCGCATCGGGGGGCTTTTCCCTCGCCCAGTATAGGGATACGATGCCGCCAAAGGCATGAAGTTTTTCACAGGTGACGGACTTCCCTCTGACCGAAGAGGAAAAGGCGCAGATCCAGACGCGCCTTCACGCTCTCGAGGTCGAGCACCACGACCTCGATGACGTGATCGACCGCCTCGCCGGCGACCCGACCCAGGACCAGCTGCAGCTGCGGCGGCTGAAAAAGCGCAAGCTGTTCCTCAAGGACCAGATCGCCAAGCTGCGCACGCGGCTGATTCCCGACATCATCGCGTGATCGCGCTCATCCAGCGCGTCGCCGAGGCCAGCGTCGCCGTCGGCGGCGAGACCGCGGGCGCGATCGGCCACGGCGTGCTGGCGCTGGTCGGGGTCGAGCGCGGCGACGGCGAAGCCGAGGCCGGGCGCCTCGCGGAACGCGTGCTCGGCTACCGCATCTTTCCGGATGCGGCGGGCAAGATGAACCTGTCTTTGCGCGACATCCGCGGGCAGCTGCTGGCGGTCCCGCAGTTCACCCTGGCGGCCGACACCGACAGCGGCGCGCGCCCGAGTTTTTCGAGCGCCGCCTCCCCCGACGAAGGCGAGCGGCTGTTCCTCAAATTCGTGGAAAAGGCGCTCGAGGTTCTGCCGCGCGTCGCTCGCGGACGCTTCGGCGCCCATATGAAAGTCAGCCTCGTGAACGACGGGCCGGTGACCTTCTGGCTGCGGGTGCCGCCGAAGAGTAAGTCCTGAACGCCGCCGGCGAGACGATCTCGATCATCTCGAGGTCCTTCGAGTGCTCGAGCTCGCGGTGGCGGATGCGGGGCGGCTGGTAGAAGCAGCTGCCCGCCTTCATCCTCACCTTGCCGACGCCCTCGTACTCGAACAGCGCCCAGCCCTTGAGCACATACACGAACTGCAGGTCGCAGTCGTGCCAGTGCCACTCGCCTTGCGGCGCCCTGGCCGGGCGGGCGCGGATGACGTGCGCGACGAGCTTGCCGCGCGTGGCGTGCTGGATGCCGAGGTCGCGATATTCGAAGTAGCCGCGCAGGCCGCGCCTTGAAAAAGAGCGTTTCCTGAAATGAGAAACCGTGAAGGCCGCGGCGCGACTCATGCGGGGAATTCTAAGGTAAGCTGACCGGGATGTTCGAGCAGTTCATCGGCACCAAGCCCGTAGAAGACCGGCATCGCATCGATGTCGCCGCCCTTGAAAAGTACCTGCAGCTGCGGGTGCGCGGGCTCGAGCAGTTCAAGGGCGGCCAGTCCAATCCCACTTACCGCATCACGGCCGCCGACGGGCGGCGCTTCGTGCTGCGGCGCAAGCCCCCCGGCAAGCTGCTGCCTTCGGCGCATGCGGTCGAGCGCGAATACCGCGTCATCCAGGCGCTGCATGCCGCCGGGTTCCCGGTGGCGCGGCCGCACGCGCTGTGCGAGGACGAGTCGGTGCTTGGCACCGCGTTTTACGTCATGGACTTCGTCGACGGGCGCGTGCTGTGGGACCAGTCGCTGCCGGGGATGACGAAGCCCGAGCGCGCTGCGATCTGGGACGAGCTCAACAGAGTAATTTCAAAACTCCATTTGGTTGACTATCGCGCCGTCGGCCTCGAAGGCTTCGGCAAGCCGGGCAACTATATCGGGCGCCAGATCCTGCGCTGG
This sequence comes from Burkholderiales bacterium, assembly GCA_035476235.1. GTDB lineage: Bacteria > Pseudomonadota > Gammaproteobacteria > Burkholderiales > SG8-39 > SCGC-AG-212-J23. Next base: position 1,926 of record DATILQ010000099.1, on the reverse strand, counting down.
ACCGGGCAATACCAGGCCTCCGCGACCGACCGCATCGAGGCGATGGACAAGCTCATCGCCTGGCTGCCGCAGAACATCCCGCCCGAAACCGGGACCGCGGTGGTGCACGGCGACTTCCGCCTGGACAACGCGATTTTCCATCCGGCCGAGCCGAAGATCCTCGCCGTGCTCGACTGGGAGCTGTCGACGCTCGGCGATCCGCTCGCCGACTTCGCCTACCACTGCATGAGCTGGCACATCGCGCCGGGGGCTTTCCGCGGCATCGCCGGTCTGGATTTGCAAGACTTGGGGATTCCGAGCGAAGAGCGATACGTTGCTGCGTATTGCAAAAGAACCGGGCGGCAAGGCATCGATCGATCGCATTGGGACTTCTATCTCGCGTACAACCTGTTCCGCATGGCCGCGATCCTGCAGGGGATCCTCAAGCGCGTGGCCGACGGCACGGCCGCGAGCGCGCACGCGCGCGACGCCGGCATGCGCGCGCGGCCGATGGCCGAGCTGGGCTGGAGGCAGGTCGAAAGGATCCTGAGGAGAGCAGCGTGAACTTCGATTACACGCCGAAGGTGCAGGAGCTGAGGAAAAGGCTGTTCGCGTTCATGGACGAGCACGTCTACCCGAACGAGCACCGGTGGCACGAGCACGCGAGGAGCGAGCGGCGCTGGGAGCCGGTGCCGGTCATCGAGGAGCTCAAGCCGAAGGCGAGGGCGGCGGGGCTGTGGAACCTGTGGCGCCCCAAGACCCATGGCGGTGCGCTGACCAACCTCGAGTACGCGCCGCTGTGCGAGATCATGGGGCGGGTGCATTGGGCGCCGGAGCTCTTCAACTGCTCGGCGCCCGACACCGGGAACATGGAGACGCTGCTCAAGTACGGCACGCCCGAGCAGGTGAAGCAGTGGTGCGAGCCGCTCCTCGAAGGCAGGATCCGCTCGGCGTTCCTGATGACCGAGCCGAACGTCGCCTCCTCGGATGCGACCAACATCCAGACGCGCATAAGGCGCGAAGGCGACCAGTACGTCATCAACGGCACCAAGTGGTGGTCGAGCGGGGCGGGCGACCCGCGCTGCAAGATCTACATCGTGATGGGCAAGAGCGACCCCGACAACAGCTCGCGGCACAGCCAGCAGTCGATGCTGCTGGTGCCGGCCGGCACGCCGGGGATCAAGGTGCTGCGCCACCTGCCGGTGTTCGGCTATGACGATGCGCCCCACGGCCACATGGAGATCGAGCTGAAGGACGTGCGCGTGCCGGTGTCCAACGTGCTGCTCGGCGAGGGCCGCGGCTTCGAGATCGCGCAGGGGCGCCTCGGGCCGGGAAGGATCCATCACTGCATGCGCCTGATCGGCCAGGCCGAAGCGGCGCTCGAGAAGATGTGCAAGCGCGCCACTGAACGCGTGGCGTTCGGCCGACCCGTGGCCGAGCAGGGCGTGACGCGCGAGCGCATCGCCGAGGCGCGCATCATGATCGACGGCGCGCGCTACATGGTGCTGAACGCCGCCTGGAAGATGGACACGGTGGGCAACAAGGTGGCGAAGAAGGAGATTGCGATGATCAAGGTGCTCGCACCGAACGTCGCGCTCCAGGTGATCGATTGGGCAATGCAGGTGCACGGCGGCGGTGGCGTTTCGGACGACTTCGGCCTCGCCTACGCGTACGCCCACGCCCGCACGCTGCGCTTCGCCGACGGCCCCGACGAGGTGCACCGCAACGCCATCGCCAAGATGGAGCTCGGCGAGCAGGCCGCCGTGGCGGCCGGTCTCGGCAAGCAGTAAGGCTTGCCCGGGATTTCTGCTTGGAGATAAAAGACAAGGTTTGCGTCATCACCGGCGCGGCGAGCGGCATCGGCCGCGCTGCGGCCCTTCGTTTCAAGAAGGAAGGGGCGGCAGCGGTGGTGCTCGCCGATCTTTCTCTCGAGAAATTAAGACCGGT
>DATILQ010000098.1:0-2351 GCA_035476235.1 Burkholderiales bacterium | reverse complement strand
CGCCGTCGACGACTATTTCGTGGTGCAGGAGGAAGGCCCGTATCGCTGGGCGCTGTCGCTCGGGGTGTTCCGTTCCGAGGAAGCGGCGCAGGCGCGCCTCACGGCGTTGCGCGCGCAGGGCGTGCGCAGCGCACAGGTCGGCCCGCGCGAGACCCCGGTATCCAGAGTCTGGCTGCAGGTGAAAGCCGTCGACGCCGGTCTGTATGCGCGCCTCAAGGAGATGGCGCGTGGCGCCGAGGGCACCGAGCTGCGCGAGTGCACGCAATGAAGCGCGCGCTTCTTGCTGTGACGGCTTTGCTCGCCGCCCAACTCGCGGCAGCGCAGCAATATCGCTGGACCGACGAGAACGGACGCGTGCATTACACCGACACGCCGCCGCCGGCGAGCGCGAAGGAGGTGCAGAAAAAAAGGATGACGGGCAACGCCGTCGGCGCACAGGGAAGCTACGACCTCGCTACGGCGCGCAAGAATTCGCCGGTCACGCTCTACAGCCATCCGGACTGCAAGGAGATCTGCCAGCAGGCGCGCGACGTCCTCAACAAGCGCGGCGTCCCGTTTACCGAAGTCAGCGCCGACGACGAGGCGAAAATCGAGGAGCTGCGACGCGTGAGCGGTAGCGCGCGGGTACCGGTTCTCGTCGTCGGCGGCCAGGTCGAGACGACGATCAGCGCTGCGGCGTACAACCAGGCGCTCGACCTCGCCGGCTATCCGAAGGCCGGCACCGTGCCCGCGCGCTAGGCGATCGGCGTGCGCCCGCCGCGCACGTGCTGTGCGACCAAGGCGAGCAGGCGGTCTGCGCGCACCGGCTTGGTGATATAGCCGGCCACACCGAGCGACCGGCCGCGCTGGTCGCCCTCCTCCATCGACGTCAGGAAGATCACCGGGATCTCGGGCAGCGTCTTGTCGGCGCGCAGGGCCTCGATGAACTGGAAACCATCGAGGTGCGGCATGTCGACGTCCGAAATGATGAGATCGGGGACTTTCTTCAGCACCATGTAGCCGGCGGCGATGGCATCCTCCGCGACCTGCACGTCGTAGCCGGCCGAGCTGAGGTGCAGCCGAAGCAGCTCGCGCATGCTTTCGTCGTCGTCGATGATCAGGATCCTGGCCGCCATGGTGCTCGAGGCACTTCGATTCGGGCTTGGTGCTGGTGGCCCGACTCGAACGGGCGACCTACTGATTACGAATCAGTTGCTCTACCAGCTGAGCTACACCAGCGTGAACCGGCGATTATACGCGCCATGACATTCGTCACGGCCAAGGGGCACCGTAGCCGCTCGGGGCAGCTTTTACACCGCTAGTCGTCCTCTTTTGCGGCGCCGTAGGCCGGTCCTTAGCATCTTCGGCAAGAACAAAGGGAGGCTGGGTGCGCTCTTCGCGCGGCTTCACGCTCATCGAGCTGCTTGTCGGCCTGGCAGTGCTGGCCGTACTGCTAGGGCTGGCCGCGCCATCGGTGATCACCATGATGCAGAACAACCGCATGGGCTCGGCTGCCAACGATCTCATGTCCGATATCGCTGCCGCCCGCAGTGAATCTGCAAGGCGCGGACAGCGCATCGTGTTCTGCAAGAACTCGGGCGATAACGCCACCTGCAATACCGGGGCGGCGTGGCAAAACGGCTGGCTCGCGTTCATCGATGTCAACAGCAACGGCGCGCTCGACTCGGGTACCGACATCATGTTCCGGGTGCGGCAGCCGTTGCCCGTGGGTATCACGGTCACGCCGGCCGGCGGAATCACCAACACGTTGACGGCCACCCCGATCGGACTGGTCACGCCGCAGGGCACCTTCAAGCTCTGCGACAGCCGCACCGGCAACTTCGGCCGGCTCATCACGGTGGCGGCCACCGGCCGCGCCTCCTCGGCAAGCACGAGCTGCCCATGAACCGCACTCTCCCCTTCGACCAGCGTGGCGTCACGATGCTCGAGGTCCTGATCGCCATCCTGATCATCTCGGTCGGCTTGCTCGGCACCGCCGGGCTGCAGGCGGTCGGCCTGCGCGCCAGCGTCGCCGCCAACGAGCGCACCGCCGCCACCCTTCTCGCCTACGACGCGGCAGATCGCATGCGCGCCAACATGGCGGGTGTTGCCCTCGGCGCGTACCACAACTACACCGCAACCCAGACCGCCAACTGCCTGGCGCTTGCCGGATGCACGCCGCAGCAGCTCGCCCAGCACGACATGTGGGAATGGAACAACGCCATCGCCCTCGCGCTTCCTTCCGGCATCGGCATCGTGTGCCGCGACTCGAGCGCGGACGACGGCACCAGCAATGCCTCGCTAACGGCGGCGGCGTGCGACGGCCTGGGTAATCAATACGTCGTCAAGATCTGGTGGTACGAGGACCGTTC
>DATILQ010000097.1:0-12354 GCA_035476235.1 Burkholderiales bacterium | reverse complement strand
ATCGAAGATCGAAGCGGCCATCACGGCGCGCACCAGAGCGATCGTCGTGGTGCACTATGCGGGAATCGCCTGCGAGATGGACGCGATCCGCGAGCTGTCGCGGCGGCGCGGCCTCATGCTGATCGAAGACGCGGCGCAGGCGCTGGGCTCGGCGTACCGTGGCCGGCCGCTCGGCAGCTTCGGCGAGGCTGCGGCCATCAGCTTTCATGAAACCAAGAACCTGATCTCGGGCGAGGGTGGCGCGCTGCTGCTGAATTCGGACCAGCTCGTCGAGCGCGCCGAAATCATCCGCGAGAAAGGGACCAACCGCAGCAAGTTCTTTCGCGGCGACGTGGACAGGTACACCTGGGTGGACATCGGCTCGTCATTCCTGCCCAGCGACATCCTCGCGGCGTTCCTCTGGGCTCAGCTCGAGGCCGCCGAGACCATCGTGGCGGCTCGCAAGGCGCTGTGGGAGCGCTATCACGCGGGCTTCGCCGAGGCCGAGCGAGCCGGACTGGCGAGGCGGCCGGTGGTGCCGCGCGAGGCGTCACCCAACGCCCACACCTACTACCTGATCCTGCGCGATGCTGCTGCGCGCCGGCGCTTCATCGAGACCCTCCGGCGCGACGATATCTACGCGGTGTTCCACTATGTGCCGCTGCACAGCTCGCCCGCCGGCCTGAAGTACGGCCGCGCCTGCGGCAGCATGGCGGTCACCGAGGCGATGAGCGAAAGGCTGGTCCGACTGCCGCTGTGGATCGGGCTCGAAGCGCTGCAGGACTACGTCATTGACCGCTGCCGGCGCGCGCTCCAGCGTTGAAGCGACGCTGATCGTTGCGCCGCCGCTTGCGCTCCTCTTCTGGCTGAGCGGCGCGGTGTCGCTCCTCGCCGCGCTCGCCGCGATGGCGCTCGTCGTCTATGTCGTCTTGTCGGCCGGCTTTCTGCTCCTGCGCCTCGCGCGTGCCGCGGACATGCCGGCGCCAGCAGCCTGGGTGCTGGGAATCTTCGCCACCGCGATCGGGCTCGCCGCGCTGGTGTTCGCCTTTGAGCTGCTCGCGGCGAGCGCCTTCATCGTGTGGGCGGTCCTCGTCATTGGGCTCGGGATTGTCATGCGCCGATCGGCGAGCGCGCCCCGGCGCCTGGAGCGCGGTGAGCTCGTCGCGCTGCTGCTTTGCGCGGCGGCGACCGCTTACTGGTGTCGCGGTCTCGCCGAAGTGCCGCAGATTCTCTGGCGCGACGGCGTGATGGCGACCTGGGTGGACCAGTTCATTCACGGCAGCGTGATCTCGCAGTTCGGCGATCCGCGCGCTGCCGGGCGGCAGCATGTCGAGCTCGCCGATGTCGCCCGCGTGCCCTATCACTACGCCTCTTACATGCTGCCTGCCGCGCTCGCCTGGCCGCTCGACTTGCCCGGCCTGACGCTCGCCACCTCGGTGTGGGTGCCGCTTGGCTTCCTCACCGCCTGCGCCGGCGCCTACGCGCTGGGCGCGGCGCTCGCCGGCCAGACCGGCGGCTTCGCCGCGCTCGGCGCGCTCACGCTACTGCCGGATGCCGCGAGCTACGGTTTGCACAATCGGCTCTTCGGCTACTACTGGTACGTGCTGGCCGTCCCCACCGCGTCCTACGCAGTAGGGGTGGCTCTCCTCGCGATCGCGTTTCTAAGGCGCTGGTCCGCTGCCCGTGAGGCTCGCGCGCTTCTCGCAAGCGCCGCGCTGGTCGCGGGCTCGGCATTCATCCGCGTGCACATCTTTGCGCTGTTGCTGCCGGCATGGATCGCCTGCGCCGCGCTGTCGGCGCCGCTGGTGCGCCGCCGCGTGCTGCTCTTCGCGAGCGGCGCGCTCGCCGTCTTCGCCGTCTTCGTGTGGGGCTTCTACCGCGCGTTTCCGGATGCCCAGCATGCGCTCGGGATTTTCCTCGATGTCACGCACAATCAGCAGCAGCCGGTGGCCTACGGCGATCTGTACGCCAGCCTGATGGCGCGTTACGGCGCGCAAGTCGCCGTTCCGGTCGGCGTGCTGCTCGTCCTCGCGTCGACGCTGGGGGTTTTCGGCATTTTCTATCCGGTCTCGGTGCTTGCCGCGCGCCGCGCTCGCGGCCTCGAGCTCATCGACCTGGTGCCCGTCGTCCTGCTCGGGAGCTACCTGCTGCTGATTCTCACCGCGCCGGTGCCGCCGCACGGCGACGCCACCGAGTTCACCCAGAGACCTTTCGTGCTCGTCTACGCCGTGTTCGCCGTCTGGACCGCCGCCGGCTTCGCCGGCTGGCTCAGCCTCTACGGCCTGCGGCAGCGCCGGCTCTGGCTGCCGCTCCTGATCGCTGCCGCCCTCACCGTGATGTGGGTGCTCCTCTACACCGTGGGCGACTGGAGATGGGCCCAACGCCACAAGGTCGCCGAAGGGCTGCCGCAGGCCGCGAGCTACCTGCGCAGCCGATCTCAGCCGGGCGATCTGCTTGCGGCGCCGGGGCTGAGCACCTCGTTCGTGCCGGCCGATCTTCCGGTGCAACTGGTGGCGATGTCGGGTGTTCCGGCCTACCTCAGCCGACCCTTCATGCACAGGGTGAACGGCGGCGTGCGCGCGCAGATCGCGCTGGCGCGCTACGTCGCGCTACGCGCGATTGAGCGCGAAACGAGCGCTGACACGGCGCTGGCGCGGCTGCGTGCGCTCGGCATCCGCTGGTACGTGGTGGCCGAGACGGATCGCGGCGGCCCGCGCTGGGACCCGGAGCGCCGGCGGGCGGTTTTTGTCGACCGCATGGTTGCCGTTTACGCTACGCAGTGATGCACGAGAACCCCCGCGCCACGCCGCGCTTCTGGCAGCCCGACTGGCTGGTGCTGCGCGAGATGGCGCGCGTGCTGCGCGCGATGCTGGCCGACCCGGCGCTGCGCCTGCAGGGCGCCGCGGTACTCGACTTTGGCTGCGGCGCGCGTCCCTACGAGCGCTGGTTCGCCGATGCCGGCTCGCAGTACCGCGGTGCCGACATCGACGGCGCGCACGAGGTGGCGATCAAGCCCGACGGCAGCCTCGCCAGCGCGGACGGCGAATACGATCTCGTCGCCTCGTTCCAGGTGCTCGAGCACGTCTGGGACGTCGGCAGCTACCTCGGCGAGGCGCGCCGCGTGCTGCGGCAGGATGGCTGGCTGCTGCTCTCGACGCACGGCAGCTGGCTCTATCACCCGCATCCGCATGACTACCGGCGCTGGACCGCTGAAGGCCTGCAGCGCGAAGTCGAATCGCGCGGCTTCCGCCTGGTGCGCATGGAGCCGGTGGTCGGGCCGCTCGCCTGGACCACGGTGTTCCGCTCGCTCGGCGTGGCGCACGTTCTCAAGCGGTTGCCGCTGGTGGGCCCCGTGCTGGCCGGCGCGGCCGCGATGCTGCTCAATGGCTGCGCGTGGCTCGAGGACCGCATCACGCCGCGCGCGATCACGGCGGTGAACGCCTGCACCTACATCGCGCTCTTCCGCCGCGCCTAGCGATGGTGGTCGGCCGCTTCTTCTCCGTCGGCCTGCTGTGCGCGCTGCTGCACAACGCCATCATGATCGGCGGCGACAGGCTCGGCCTGCATTACGTCGCCTCCTCGTTCGTCTCGTTCGCCGTGGTGGTGGCGGTGGGCTATTGGCTGCACAGCGCCTGGACGTTTCCCGATGCGCAGCGCAGCCGCATGTCCTTTGCGCGCTACACGATGACCATGGCCCTCAACCTGCCGCTGTCGCTCGCCGGGATGTTCGCATTCGTCGATCTCGCCGGCCTCGCCGTCGCCATCGCGGCGCCGCTGGTGACGGTGCTGCTCGCGGCGCTGAACTTCGCCGGCGGGCGCTGGGCGCTCCGCGCGAGGCGCGCTCAATCCAGGCGCCAGACGTGACCGTACGGCGCCTCGTGTGAGAGCCGCGCGCCCGGGAAGCGCTCGCGCAGCAGCTTCTCGTCCGCGGCGCGTCCGCGGCTCAGCATGAAGATCACCGGCGCGCGCAGGAACGGATCGTTCTGCACGAAATCCTGCGTGTAGTAGCCGTAGTCCAGCGTCACGAACACGATCTGGCGCACGCCGTTCTCGAACGGCGGACGCCGCGAGAGCTGCTCGCTCATGAACGACTCGATCTGCGCCCAGCGAAACGGCGTGGCGAGCGCGAGGCTGAGGAGCGCGGCGGCGGCGGCGTAGCGCCGTAATGCCTCGCTTTGAAGCATTGCGATCGCCGCCGCTCCCAGGACCGGCAGCGCGCCGAGCGCCGGGTGCAGGTAGCGCACGCCCCAGCCGTAACCCTGATCGAACCAGACGATGAGGTAGCCCGCCAGGGTGGCGGCGAACGAGAGCCCGAGCAGTCGCAACGGCACCTGCCGCCTCGCGAGCCACCAGCCGACGAGCATCAGGGCAGGCAGCGCTGGGACGGTCCACAGCCACAGCTTAACGAGCTCCGCGGCGCGCTTCGCGAGCGTCGCGGCGTCGGGAAACGTGAACACGCGGGTGAGCTGCAGCTGCCAGTAGAAGAGAAAATCCCCGGCCTGCGGCGCGAACCAGGGCTGCCCCTGCACCTTGCGCATCAGCAGCCACCAGCCGCCGCCGATGAGCAGCGTCAGCGGCGCGTAACCGGCGATCAGCCGCAAGAGCGCGCGCCGGCCGTCATGCCACGCGATCCAGGCGATCCACGGCAGAGCGAACAGGAAATGCGGCCACGGATTGTGCAGGACGAGCGCAAACGAGCCCACGACCCCGGCGAGCAGGAGGCGGCGCTCGAGCAGCGCCCAGACGTAGAGCAAATTGAAGAACAGGTGCGCCGTCATCGAGAAATAGCCGAGCGCCATGCCGCCGAAGGCGGGCGATGCGAGCGCGAGCAGCATCGCCCAGCCTGCCGCCTGCGGCGCGCCGGTGAGGCGCCCGGCGAGCCGGCCGATGAGCACCAGCGCGCCGCTCGCGAGCAGCGGATTGCAGGCCCAGGGAATGCCGAGCAGAGCGAACGGCGCGAGCAGCAGCGCGAATCCCGGCCAGTATACCGAGACCACCGCGCCGGTCTGCGGCGAGGCGTAGAGCCACAGGTCGACGTAGGGCCGCGGCACTACCCAGGAGAGCAGCTCCGGCGGGAACCGGGCGGTCAGATGGCCGGCGGCGAACGCCTTCGCCTGCAGCAGGATGAGGTGCTCGTCGCCGGCGAGCGCGTGGTCCTTCGCGATGAAGAGCTGGCCTGCGCACAGGACGAGAAACGTGACGAGCGCCGTCGCCCAGGGCTTGCGGGCGATCCAGTCGATGAGCGCCAGCGCCGGCCGCGCGAGGGGCGGAAAGGCCGCGGCGATGGCGATGAAGATCACCAGCGCCGCGCCGGGCAGGTCCTGCTTGCGCAGCAGGTAGTCGAAGATGTAGACCCGGCTGGGCTCGCCCGCGTAGAGCAGGATGAACGAAAGGCAGGCGAGCCCGGCGAGCACGCCGGGCAGTACGAACCAGCGCATCACCTCGGGCCCGCGCACGCGCGCAGGAGCTGCGCATAGGTCGCCACGCAGCGCTCCCAGGACCAGTGCTCGCGGGCGAAGGCGGCGACGCGCGGCCGCAGCGATTCGAGCTGATCCGGCGCGGCGAGTAGCGCCTGCAGGCGCGCAGTCCATCGTTCGGCCGTCGCGCCGCCGACGCGCTCGCTCAGCAGCGCGTCGCCGGCTTCCGGGCAGCCGGCGGCGGTGTCCTCGCCGACGAGCGCGGGTGTGCCGCAGGCCATGGCCTCCTGCACCGAGAGCGGAAATCCCTCGCCGACGCTCGGCAGGACGAAGAGATCCGCCGCCTGGTAAAGCGCGCTCAGCTCCTCGGTGGCGGGGCTGCGCACGACGGCCGCGTTCGGCAGCCGCCAGCTCGCCGGATCGAGTGGTCCCCAGCCCGCGAATAGCCAGTGCGTCCGGGGAAGGCGCTGCGCCAGCTCGCGCAGCACCGGGAGCCCTTTCTTCTCCACGAATCGGCCGACGAAGAGGAGCAGCGGCTTGTCCGGCGCAACGCCGAGCCTCATGCGATGCGCGCGCCGCTCCTCGGCCGTGGCGGGGCGGAAGCGCTGCGTGTCGACGCCGTTCGGCACCAGCACGGCGGGACGGCGAAAGCGCGCGAAGCCGCTGAAGTACTGGCGTACCGTCTCGCTCTCGAACACCACCTGGTCGGCGCCGCCGAGGACCGAAGCGCCCAGCGCGCGGTTGGCGGTCTGGTGCAGCCCGCGCAACAGCACGCTGCGGTAGGGGACGTGGCCGATGTGCTGGGTGACGAGCACCGGCCGGCGCGCGCGGCGTGCCGCGAGGAACGCGACCACGTTGGGGAAATAGAGGCAGTCGTGCAGGTGTACCACATCGCTCTCGCTGCAGGCGCGCACCAGGCGGCGAAGCGCTGCCGGACTCCACAGCGGGTACGGCAGGCCCATCGCCCGCTCGAGCGCGTTCCAGGCTGGCGCCGGCGTCGCGCTCAGGCCCGGCGCGGCCGGCGGCGACGCATCGCAATCGCTCGCGTGCCAGTCGATCTTCGCCACGCCGGCTGCGGCGAGGCGCTCGGCGAGCTGGCCGGCGACGCGCTCGACACCGCCGCGATGCGCCGGGTAGTAGTGCGTGACCAACGTGATGCGCAGCGGCCCGGCGCCGCTCAATGCGCCGCGCGCAGCCACTCGCAGGTCCGGCGCAGTCCCTCGCCGAGGGGCGTGCTTGCGCGCCATCCAAGGTGGCGCTCGGCGAGCGACGAATCGAGCACGTTCACCGGCACGTCGAGCGCGCGCGGTTCGCTGTGCTCGACCTTGACGGGCCGTCCGAGGAGCTTCTCGATCTCACCGACGAGCTCGTTCAGGCTCGTGCCCTTGCCCGAGCCGATGTTGAAGATGCGCTGCGCGCCGTCGAAGCTGGCCGCCTTGAGCATCGCGTCAACCGCGTCGGCGACATAGACGTAGTCGCGCACCACCGAGCCGTCGCCCCAGATCTGGATCGGCTGGTCGTGCAGCGCGCGATCAAGGAACACGGCCACCGCGCCCTGCGCGATGTCCAGCCGCTGGCGCGGGCCATAGAGGTTCGCGGGCCGCACGATGCGGTAGTCCAGGCCATGCAGCCGGTGCGCGAGGCCCAGGTACTTCTCCACCATCAGCTTGTGGATGCCATAGGAAGAGATGGGCTCGGTCGGGTGGTTCTCGGCGAGCGGCGTGGCGCGCGGCACACCGTAGACCGTGCCGCCGGAGGAAACGAAGACCAGCTTGCGCACGCCCTGCTCGCGGCACAGCTCGAGCAGCCGCAAGCTGCCTAGCACGTTCGACTCGACGTCGTACACCGGGTTGTCGTTCGAGCTCTTCGGCAGCGTGGTCGACACCAGGTGAAACACGAGCTCGGCGCCCTGGAGCGCCGGGGCGAGCGCCTGCGGATTGAGAAAATCGCCGGTAAAGACCTCGAAGCCCCTGGCGCGCGCAAAGAGCGGCAGACGGTCGACATGGGGACGATCGAAAACCTTCACGCGGTGGCCCTCCCGCGCCAGCGCCTCCGCGAGATGCGATCCGATGAATCCGGCGCCTCCCAGCACCAGACAGGGTCCCATCAATTCCCTTTCACGCCGACCAGGTTGGCGTAGCGGCGGCCCTGCGTTCGCTCGACCAGCGCGCGAGGGCTGCTCACCGGTTCCAGGGCGCCGCGGCTCCCGGTCAGCTCATAAAGCCGGAACCCGAGATCCCGCAGCATCTCCAGGTACTCGAGCCCGTCTGCGCCGCAGCGTGACAGCCCATAGGGCCAGAACTCGGTCATCAGGATGCAGTCGCCGCTGGCGGCGAGCAGGCCGCTCGCGCCGCGAATCACCCGGGCCTCGGCGCCCTGCACGTCGATCTTGACGAACTGGGCCGAGGCGATTCCGTAGCGCCGGCAGATATTGTCCAGCGTATCGGCGGCGACCGACTCCTCGCCGCGCAGCAGCGGATCCGGATAGAGGCGGTTGTCGCCCTTGTTCTCGGGATTCTTGTAGAGCGTCAACGTCTCCGCACGGTCCGAAGCGGCCTGCCCGCAGACCAGCGCTGCGCCCGTCGCCGCCGCGGCGTTGCTCTCTATCGTCTTCTGCAGGTAAAGACGGCTCTCGCTGTGCGGCTCGATCGCGAGCACGCGTCCGCGGAATCCCGGCGTCGACAGCGCGAGGGCGCTGTAGAGGCCGACGTTCGCGCCGATATCGACGAAGGTCATGTCGGCGCCGATTCGCGAGCGGAAGTACGCGATCTCGCCACGCTCGTATACGCCTAGCGTCAGCGCGCCGGAGATCACGGGATCGTCCGGGTTGAGCCATACGGTCGCCTCGCCGATCCGGATGCGGTCCGGCAGCAGCGCCCGGATCGCGGCGTTCGCCGCGCGACGCAGCGGGCGCGGCTTGAGCAGGATCGTATAAACGAACTCCGCAATCGTCACGTTGGTTTCACGCTAAGCCCGGATTATCCTTGACGCCGACCAGGCGTGGCCGGTTCACCTGCAGCGGCGGCACGATTTTTTTCGTCCGCAAGGCGCGCGCCACCACCTCCCAGATCGGCTCGCCGCTCGCCCCTTCGGCGACCGGCGCCCAGCCTGCGACCTTGTAGCGCTTGCCGGCGCGCATTGGCTTGCCGGCGATGCGCAGGTCGAAGATCCGCCCGCCGATCCTGGCATAGGGGTCCAATGCGTAGGTCATGCCCGCGACGCGTACCATGTCGCCCCCTTGGCGCAGGTATGGGTCCGGATTGAAGTAGTTGTCCGCGACATCCTCGAGGATGGTATGGATTTGCGCTGCGGTGAGCTCGGTCAGCGTCGACTGCGGGTAGGTGATCGCCGTCTCGCCCATCAGGTCCTCGAGCGTGATCGCGTCGCCGGGAAGCAGCGTTGCGCCCCAGCGGAAGCCCGGCGAGAAGGCGATCTCGGCGCCCTTGACGCTGAGCAGCGCGTCGAGGATCAGTTCGTCGAAGCTGCCGTTGAAATTGCCGCGGCGGTAGAGCAGCCCCTCGGTCAGGGCAAGCTTTTCCTGCAGTTTTTCTGCATAAGGTCTGCGCGCGGCCTCGATGTACGCGGCCATCTCGGCATCGGCCGGTAAGAGGTTGGCGAAGACTGGCAGCAGGCGATAGCGATAGTCCGCGACACCTTCCTTTCCGACCTGCAGATCGAGCACCGCGAGAAACTTGCCGCAGCAGCCGGCGCTGGTGACGAGCGTGCTGCCGACGCGCACGGGCGCCGGCACCGCGTCGTGCGTATGCCCGCCGAGAATGGCATCGAGCCCGCGCACGCGGGAGGCGAGCTTGAGGTCGACGTCCATGCCATTGTGGGACAGCAGGACGACCGCTTTCGCGCCCTTCGCTTTTACTTCGTCGATCAGCCTCTGCAGGCGCGGCTCCTGGATGCCGAAACTCCAGTCGGGCACCATGTGGCGCGGATTGGCGATCGGCGTGTAAGGGAAGGCCTGTCCGATGATCGCGAGCGGCACGCCATTCACGCTGCGCAGGGAGTACGGCTTGAATACCGGCTCTTCGAACTCGAGCGTGCGCACGTTCTGCGCGAGGAACTCGATCGGCGCGAGCTCGCGCTCGACGGCCTGCACGACGCGCTCGGCGCCGTACGTGAATTCCCAGTGCGCGGTCATCAGGTCGACGCCGAGCAGCTTCTGCGCGCCGATCATGTCGGCGCCGCGCGTCCAGAGCGAGGTTGCCGAGCCCTGCCAGCTGTCGCCGCCGTCGAGCAGCAGGGCCTGCGGGCGCGAGGCGCGCAGGCGCTTCACCAGCGTCGCGAGATGGGCGAAGCCGCCGAGCTTGCCGTAGCGCCGCGCCGCGTTCTCGAAATCGAGATGGGTGAATGCGTGCGCCGACGCGCCTCCCGCTTTTATGTTGTAGTTCTTCAAGAAATGTTCACCTACCAGATGGGGAGCCTGTCCCGACCCCAGATTGACGCTCGGCTCGCGGAAATACACCGGCAGCAGCTGGCCGTGGACGTCGGTGAGATGCAGCAACGAGACATTGCCGAACGGCGGCACGTCGTAGAGCTCGGCGGCGGCCTGCGCCTGGCTCGTCCCGCGCCGCAAGCCGGCGCCCGCCGCGGCGGCCAGGGCCAGGAGCCGGAGGAATTCGCGCCGCTGCAAAACTACTGGTTCACCGGCGAGTCGGCATCGAGCAGCAGCGCGACGAGATCCTTGATCTGCTCGGCGCTCAGCGTGCCCGAGAGCCCGAGGCGGGGCATCTGCGAGCACAGGTTGTACGCCTTGGCGTTATAGATCTTGCCGTAGACGTAGCGCTGGATCTCCGGCCCGTTGCCGCGCAGCTTGCCGAACTGCCGCAGGCTCGGGCCGAGGGTGCCGAAGGACGCCTCCTGCGGCGAGAGCTGGTGGCAGTTGTAGCAGCTGCCGCCGGCTGCGTCGCCCGGCTTGTCGGTCCACTGCAGGCCCCGGCCGTTCTGCGCGATGCTCTCGCCGCGCTTCCAGTCGCCCATCAGGCTGCCTTCGGGAAGCACGATGGTCTTCATCTGGTCGGCCTCGATGGCCTTGGCGGCACCGGCCGGCGGGTTGTCGCGGCTTTCGGTGCACAGGCGCTGCAGGCCGTCCTGGACCACGCGATCCATGCCGGCTTGTCCACGCGCGTGGAAATCGCGCTGCATGAGCTTCTGCACGTCTTGCGGCGTGGGATCCGCCAGCGCGGACGGGGCGACAAGCACGGCAACGAGGAAAATCCTCTTCATCGCTTGGTTCCCGGGCCGCGGTAGGGCTCGCCTTTGCCGGTCGCAGTGAGGAACAGGATGAGCGCCACCGTGGTGTCGGAGCCGAAATCGGGCTCGGGCATGCGCATCTGCTGGTAGCAGTTGTTCATGCGCCATTGCAGCGTGATGAACTGGCTGGTGGAGACGCGATACGCCGGCCACGTCGAAACGACGGGGCGGGCATGCTCCGGCTTGTACAGCACCGGCAGGTCCTGCATGCGGATCCGCTTGCCTTCCTCGCCGTGGCAGCTCGCGCAGGAGAAATCCCACGCACCGGTACGATGGAAGTACAGCGCTCTTCCCATCGCGTAGGCTTCCTTCTCCTTCGGATGCGACAGCCCCGGCGCCATCTTCATGCCGCGCGACTGCGCAGCGATGTAGGCCGACAGCGATTCCATCTCCGAGGGGCGATCGGCGCTGCCGAAAACCCGCGCGGCGGCTTCCTCGCGCCTGCGGCCCTGCAGCGTGACCGCGCAGTGCAGGAGGCGCGTCTCCAGGTCCATCACCCGGTCGGCATCCTTGAAGTAGCGCGGCAGCCGCGCATACGCGCCTTTCAGGACGCCCGGCCCGCCGCCCAGGTCGCACTTCTCGAGGGAGACCTTGTTCGGGCCCTGCGGCTTCTTCCACAGCGCCTCGCCTTCCACCTCGAACAGCTCCGCCGGGCTGCCCTCGGCGACCATCTGCCTGTAGCGCTGGATCTCCTTTTTGGCGTCTTGCGCGGGCAACGAAGCGCAGAAGGCTCCACCGAGCACCACGCAAAAACCTAAAACCTTTTTCACGCGACGGCGGTTTCGGTCTGGTTGGTCTCGCCGTGGTTGTCGATCCAGCTGACCTCGATCCTGTCGCCTTTGGCGCCGCCCTTGATGCGGAAGGTGAACACTGGATTGCGCGAGATGCCCTGGCTGATCTGGCTCTCGACCACCGTCTTGCCGTTCACCTTCAGCGTCACGTTCTGGATGAAGTGCAAAGGCACCAGCTTGCCGTCCGGGTCCTTGCGCTGGCCGGTTTCCATCGGGTGGGTCATCAGCACCCGTACATCGGTCACGCCGCCGTTGAGCGTCGCGCGCATTTTCATCGGACCTGCCATCGTCGTCCTCCCTCGCTACCCGCCGCAGCCACCGATGGTGACCTTGATTTCCTGGGTCGCGACATAATGCTTGCCGCGCGCTTCGGCGACGACCCGCACCTCGGAGGTCTCGCCCACCTTCGCGTTCAGCTTCACGAAGGGCAGCGCGCCTTCCATGAAGTCGAACTTGCCGACCAGCGGAAACGGGTTCTTGTCGATCAGCACCGCGATCGAAGTGGTGCCCGGGACGTTGCTCGTGATCTCGATCGGCACCACGGCGCCGTTCTCGGCGATCTCCGGCGCCTCGATCAGCAGGTCCTTGCTCGGCAGCGGCTGGGTCGCACCCAGGGTTTTCAGGGCGTCGGCGGTGGTTTTCGCGCCGAAGCCGTCCTTGTTCCACGTCGCGGCGAGCGCCGCGAGCGGCTTGAGCACGATCGCCGCCGCGGCGGCCAGCAGGGTTCTTCGGAGCGGGTTCATCCGCATCTCCTTCGAGGCCGGTATTCTAGCGTCCCCGCCGGCGGAATACCCCTGATTTGCCCCCGCGTTTCTCCTCGAGCCGCAGCTCGTGCAGCGTCATGCCGCGGTCGACGGCCTTCACCATGTCGTAGATCGTGAGCAGGCCCGCCGCCGCGGCGGTGA
>DATILQ010000096.1:0-2017 GCA_035476235.1 Burkholderiales bacterium | reverse complement strand
TGGCCGAATACCCGGTATTTCTCCACGTTTTGATTCGCATTGATCAGCACCTCGTCCACCTGGGGAGCGAAGCGCTCGATCACCCACTGCACCATCGGCCTGCCGTGCAGCAGTTGCAGGCCCTTGTCGACGCTGCCCATGCGGCGGCCCTGGCCGCCGGCGAGAACGATGCCGCTCACCTGGCTCATGAAAACGGATTTTACGAGTAAGCTTCGCGCCATGAACAAGAACCGCTTTCTGGTCCCGTTCCTCAACCTCGGCCACTTCCTCGATCACCTGGTGATGCTGGTGTTTCCGACCGTGGTGATCGCGCTGGCGCGCGACTGGGGCCGTCCCTACGCCGAGCTGCTGCCGCTGGCGCTTGGCGGCTTCATCGCCTTCGGCGCCTTTGCGCTGCCGGCGGGCTGGCTCGCCGATCACTGGAGCCGCTACCGGATGATGGCGCTGTTCTTCTTCGGCATCGGGGGCGCGCTGTTCCTCACCGGATTCGCCAGGTCGTCCTGGCAGATCGGCCTCGGCCTCGCGCTCACCGGGATGTTCGCCGCGATCTACCACCCGGTCGGCATCGCCATGCTGGTCGCGGCGCCGGCGAAGCTGGGGAGCGCGCTCGGCTGGAACGGCCTGTGGGGCAATCTCGGCCTCGCCGCGGCGGCGATCGTCTCGGGCGCGCTGATGGACCTGTGGGGCTGGCGCGCCGCGTTCTTCGTGCCGGGCATCCTGTCGATCGCCGCGGGGGCCGCCTATCTCGCGCTGGTGCCCGACCCGGGACCGGTGCAGAAGAAATCGAGCTCGATCGGCCTGCACATCGACCGGCCCACGATGGCCCGCATCTTCGTCATTCTTCTCGTCGCGACCAGCTGCGGCGGCGTGATCTTCAATTCCACCACCATCGCTATGCCCAAGCTGTTCGAGGAGCGCCTGCAGGCGCTTACCCAGACCAACCTCGGCATCGGCGCGCTGGTAGCGTTCGTCTACACCGTGGCGGCGTTCGCGCAGCTGGCGATGGGCTCGCTCATCGACCGCTTCGAGCTGCGGCGCCTGATGATCGGCATCGCGCTGATCCAGATCCCGCTGCTCGCGCTGGCCGCCAACCTGCAGGGCTGGGCGATGCTCGCCGGGGCGCTGCTCATGATGCTGGCGGTGTTCGGGCAGATTCCGCTCAACGATGCGATCGTCGGCAGGTATTGCGCCGACGAGTACCGCGGGCGCGTCTTCGCCGTGCGCTATGTGGTGACGCTGAGCGTCGCCGCGGTCGCAGTGCCGATGATCGCGCTGCTTCACCGCACCGCGGGCGGCTTCAGGAACGTGTTCCTCGTGCTGGCGGCGCTGGCCGCCGGCATGCTGGTCGCCTCGTTCTTCTTCCCCTCCCGCAGAACGATTACCGCTCC
The DNA here is from genome assembly GCA_035476235.1 of Burkholderiales bacterium. Taxonomy (GTDB): domain Bacteria; phylum Pseudomonadota; class Gammaproteobacteria; order Burkholderiales; family SG8-39; genus SCGC-AG-212-J23. Next base: position 629 of record DATILQ010000096.1, on the reverse strand, counting down.
AGCTCCTGCTTAAATCAGGGACAGACCACGTTTACGCGATTTCGGTGGGCTGGGAGGCGGTCTTGACGAGGCGCTCCTTGCCGGTAAACGCGAGGTAGTGCTTGCCGCTCGCGCGGCCGAGCATGGTGATGCCGACCTTCCCCGCGATTTCGTGGCCCATCTGCGTCAGCCCGGAGCGCGACACCAGGAACGGGATGCGCATCTGCGCGCACTTGATCACCATCTCCGAGGTGAGCCGCCCGGTGGTGTAGAAAAGCTTGTCCGAGCCGTCGATGCCATCGAGCCACATGAACCCGGCGATGGCGTCGACCGCGTTGTGCCGGCCGACGTCCTCGACGAACATCAGGATCTCGCCCCCGGTGGTGGCGAGCGCGCAGCCGTGCACCGCGCCGGCCTGCTTGTAGATGGTCTCGTGCTTGCGCACCTTCTCGAGCAGCACGAAAAGGCTCGTGTCGGCGAGGGTTACGTCATTTCTCAGCTTGACGCTGTCTATTTCCTCCATCAGGTCGCCGAACACCGTGCCTTGCCCGCAGCCGGTGGTGACGGTGCGCTTTTCCATCTTCTTTTCGAGATTTCTCTTCTTGTGGGTCGTGACTGCCACCGAGTTCGTTTCCCAGTCGACTTGCACG
>DATILQ010000095.1:0-1514 GCA_035476235.1 Burkholderiales bacterium | reverse complement strand
TTCGTCGGGTTCCAACGGTGGGCCAATCCAGCTTTCTATGACGAATTGATGCAGGCGTGTGCTCGCGGCGGCCTCAGCGCTCCACGCATTGTTCAGGAAGCGACGGATCGCGATACCCAGTTAGGTCTTGTCCAATGCCGGGTCGGGATCGCTTGGCAAACCGAGTCGATGCGCTGGCAATGCCCTAGAGGTATCGCGTTGCTCCCAGTCGTTGATATGAATATCCGGGTCCCATACAACCTAATCTGGAGGAAGGACAATTCGTCGCCTTTGCTGCACAAATTTGTGGCGCAGGTTAGCAGCGGAAAAGATCACCACGCGAAATTGAATAGGGGTCACTGAAGATCGCGGTGAGCGACATGGCCGAGACACCGGACGGGTGGCGTCGTCCTCATCGATTTCTCGAACGATAGGAGGGGGCATGAAATTTGGCACGATCGGCGCCGGCGCTGTCGCGCTCGCATTCGGGCGAGAGGCGCTGGCCAGGGGTCATGAAGTGGTCTTGAGATACCGTCAGCCCGCGCCAGAGGTTTTTTCATGGCGCGGGCAGCGGGACGATCGGAACGAACGGACGGCGATGCTTCGCGACGGTGTAGATCGCGACGAGCAGTTTACGCATCGCCGCCATGAGGGCGACTTTCGGGAGCTTCCCGCGATCGCGCAGGCGCTGGTAGTAAGCCCGGAGCCATGGATTGCAGCGCACTGCCACGAGCGTCGGCATCCAGAGCGCAGCGCGCAGTCGGGCGTGTCCAATGCGACTGAGGCCCGCACGATCCCAGGTCTGTTTTCCTGATTGCCGCAGGGCTGGGATCGCGCCGACATAGGCAGCCAGCGCGCCGGCACTGCGGAATGCCGCTGGATCTCCGAGTTCGGCCACGAGTTTGGCCGCCGTCTGCGGGCCGACGCCCTCGATCGTCGTCAACAGGCGCCCCACCTCGTGTTGGCCCAGGAGCCGCTCAATGTCCCGCTCGAGTTCGCCGAGGCGGCGCCGCAGCAGATCCAGGTCTTCACAGAAGAAGCGGATCTCGCGGGCGTAGACTTCACTGTCGTGGCGGCCCACCGACTGCCGAGCGGCGGCTTTGAGGGCGCGCGCGAGGTCGCGTCCGACGGTGCGCTCCCCACCGCGCACGCCCGCGATCCGACGTTCCGAGGCCGCCCGCATCGTCGCCGCGGTGGGAAACGCGTGGAGGAGGGCCGTGGCCCGCGCACTGTCCAGCTGGGCCACGTAGCGCGTGAACTCCGGGAAGGCGAGATCGACCGCCCGATGGAGTTGTCGCGTGCGATCGCCAAAATCCTGGAGGAAGCGGGTCCGCAGGCGCACGAGTTCGCGCAGGTCCCGGGTGGCGATATCCGGCAACCGTGTCGCGGTCGGACGCTTCTGCTGACCGAAGCGGGCCAGGCCGAGGGCATCGAGGGCGTCGGTTTTGGTGCGTGCTAAATCCTCCTGCGCAAACCGCCGCGTCCTCAGGGGATTGATCAGCGCGATCACAAAACCTTCGCTGGCCAGCGTGGCG
>DATILQ010000094.1:0-4362 GCA_035476235.1 Burkholderiales bacterium | reverse complement strand
GCCGCAGGACTACGCCGCCTTCCTCGCCGCCGAGCAGGCGAAGTGGAGCAAGGTCGTCTCGGCGATCGGTTTCAAGGAAAACTAGGCTTGCTGATCGATTTCTTCCTCAAGCTGAAGTCGCACAAGCTGCCGGTCTCGATCAAGGAGTACCTGACGCTGCTCGAGGCGATGGACAAGAAGGTCATCGGCCAATCGGTCGACGAGTTCTATTACCTGTCGCGCACCGCGCTGGTGAAGGACGAGGCGAACTTCGACAAGTTCGACCGCGCCTTCGCCGAGTTCTGGCAGGGCGTGGAGACGATCCCCGGCATCGAGACGCAGGTGCCGCTCGAATGGCTCCTCAGGCAGGTCGAGCTGACGCTGAGCGAAGAGGAGAAGAAGCAGATCGAAGCGCTCGGCGGCTGGGAGAAGCTGATGGAGACGCTCAAACAGCGCCTCGAGGAGCAGAAGGGCCGCCACCAGGGCGGCTCAAAGTGGATCGGCACCGCCGGCACCTCGCCGTTCGGCGCCTACGGCTACAACCCCGAGGGCGTGCGCATCGGCCAGGAGCGCTCGCGCAACCGCAGCGCGGTGAAGATCTGGGACCAGCGCGAGTACCGCAACCTCGACGACTCCGTCGAGCTCGGCACGAGGAACATCAAGGTCGCCCTGCGCCGGTTGAGAAAGTTCGCAAGAGAAGGCGCGCCCGACGAATTCGATTTGCAGATGACTATCGATGAAACGGCTAGAAAAACCTATCTCGACATCCACATGCGGCCGGAGCGCCGCAACGCGATCAAGGTGCTGATGCTGATGGACATCGGTGGCACGATGGACGATCACATCAAGCTCGCCGAAGAGCTGTTCTCGGCCGCCAAGACCGAGTTCAAGCACCTCGAGTTCTTCTACTTCCACAACTGCCTGTACGACTTCGTGTGGAAGGACAACCGCCGGCGCAACTCCGAGCGCACCCGTACCTGGGACCTTTTGCACAAGTACGGGCACGACTACAAGGTGATCTTCGTCGGCGACGCCACCATGAGCCCCTATGAGATCCTGCAGCCGGGCGGCTCGATCGAGTACTTCAACGAGGAGCCCGGCGCGGCGTGGATCAAGCGCGTCACCGACGTCTACGCCAAGTGCGTCTGGCTCAACCCGGAGCCCGAGGAGATCTGGTCCTACCGCCAGTCGATCGCGGTCATCAAGGAGCTGATGAATGGCCGGATGTACCCGACCACGCTCGCGGGCCTCGAGCGGGCGATGCGGATGCTCGCGAAGTAGTGAAAGTCCTCAAAAAGCTACTGCGCCGCCGGTTCGGCCTGCGGCGCCTGCGGCCCGGACAGCGGGAAGTGATCGAGAGCGTGCTCGGCGGACGCGACACGCTCGCGATCATGCCCTCCGGCGCCGGCAAGTCGCTCTGCTACCAGCTGCCGACGCTGCATACGCGCGGCACCACCATAGTGGTGTCGCCGCTCATCGCGCTGATGAAGGACCAGGCCGACAAGCTCGAGGAGCGCGGCGTCGACACGGCCGCGGTGAACAGCGCGCTGCGCGAGCGCGAGCGGCGCGAGGCCATGCGCCGGATCCGCAGTCGCGAGGCGGACTTCATCTTCACGACGCCCGAGCAGCTTGCCAATCCGGCGTTCGTGGAAAAGCTGAAGGCGAACGCGATCGATCTGTTCGTCGTCGACGAAGCCCATTGCATCACGCAGTGGGGCAACGATTTTCGTCCCGCCTACCTCGAGCTCGGCGCCGCGCTGCGCGCGCTCGGCAACCCGACGCTTCTCGCCCTCACCGCGACTGCGACCCCCGACGTGATCGAGGACATCGCGCGCCAGCTCGGGCGGCCGCGCATGCGCGTCCTCAACGCCGGGGTGTACCGGCCGAACCTGTATTTCGAAGTGCTGCAGACCACCAACGAGGCCGAGAAGAAACAGGCGCTGCTCGAGGTGGTTCGCTCCGGCGGCGCCGGGATCGTGTACTGCGCCACCGTGAAGGTGGCCAAGGCGATGCACGGCTGGCTTGCCGAGCAGGGCGAGGAGGCGCAGCTCTACCACGGCCGCCTCGGCGGCCGCGAGCGCGCCGAGCGCCAGGATGCCTTCATGAGCGGGGCGGCGCGCACCATGGTCGCGACCAACGCTTTCGGCATGGGCATCGACCGGCCGGACATCCGCTACGTCGTGCACTATCAGCTGCCCGGAAGCCTGGAGGCGTACTACCAGGAGGCCGGGCGCGCGGGCCGCGACGGCGAGGACGCCCGCTGCACCCTGCTCTACGACCACGCCGATCGCCGGGTGCAGCTCTACTTCGCGAGAAAGCGCAGCAAGGTCGAGCTGCTCACCGCCTACGCGCGCGGCACGCAATGCCGCTGGAAGATGATCCTCGAGTACTTCGACGAGGAAGTCGAAGTGGGCGACGAGTGCGGCGCCTGCGACAACTGCGTGCAGCGCAGTGGGGACGCGCGCGCGTCGACGCTGAGGATGAAGGCACGGCCGCGCCTGAAGAAGGGCGACGCCGTGCGCGTGCCGAAGTTCGGCCGCGGCACCGTGGCGGAGGTGTACGACGACCGCATCGCGGTGACCTTCGCGACCGGCGACACCCGCGAGTTCGCGCCCCGCTACGTGGCGCCCGTTTCCTCGCGGTAACGCCCCGCCCGGGCGCGACGCTTATGCGTTGAGCGCGGCGCGCACCCTTTCCGGCGTGAACGGCACCGAGCGCAGCCGTACGCCGACAGCATCGTAAATCGCATTGGCGATCGCCGAAGGCACGACCGCCGCGGTCGGCTCGCCGGCGCCCCACGGCCGTTCCTTCGGCCGGTCGATGAGATCGATGACGATCTCTGGTACTTCCGGGAAGCGCAGGATGGGATAGCTTTGCCAGTCGAGGCTCGTCACGGTGGACCGGTTCCACTGCAGGTCCTCGATCAGCGTGCGGCTCACGGTCTGGATGATGTTGCCGTCGATCTGGTTGCGCAGCCCGTCGGGGTTGATGATCTGGCCGCAGTCGTGCGCCACGAAGAAGCGCTCGACGCGGACCTTGCCGGTGCGCCGGTTCACCTCGACGTCGGCCACGACGCCGACGTACGTGCGCACGAGCTCGTACTTGACGTATGACACTCCGCGTCCCTTCGCGATCTCCCCCGCGCCGCCGGCAGGCGCGCTGCGCGGCGTCCACGCGGCGAGCTTGCGCAGCCTCTCCATCAATTCCAGGCCGCGCGGGTCTTTCAGATTGCGCACGCGGTACTCGAACGGATCGGCCCCGGCCGCCGCCGCCAGCTCGTCGAGGAAGCATTCGTTGCCGAAGCTGTTCTGCATCCGGCCCGGGGTGCGGATCCACGACGGCCTGAACGGCGTCTCGGCGAGCCAGTGCGCGGTCGCCTTGATGTTCGGCACCGCGTAGGGAATCGCCAGCCCCTGGTGAATGTTTCCCGGGTGCGGCGCCTCCTTGGGCAGGCCCGCGAGATCAGCCGCGACGAGCGTTACCGCGATCTGCGGCGGCCGGTCGGGGATGAAAGCCTCGGACTCCCAGGCAGACAGGTTGCCGTTCGCGTCGAGCGCGCCGCGGTAGTCGATCAGCGTCGGCGGCCCCTTCGGGTCCCAGCCGTGCTCGTCGGCGCGGCTCCACTGCACGCGCACCGGCCGTCCGACCTCCCTGGCGATCAGCGCCGCGTCAGCGGCAGCATCCTCGTGACCGTTGCGGCCGTAGCAGCCCGAGCCCTCGACATAGATGCAGCGGATGTTCAGCTCCGACATGTCGAGCATCCGCGCCAGCTGCTTGCGCAGCAGGTGCGTCGCCTGCGAGGCGCTCCACGCCGTGAGCTTGCCGTCCTTGAACTGCGCGACCGCGCACGAAGGCCCGATCGAGCCGTGCGTGTGCACCGCGAAGTCGTAGCTCGCCTTGAGCAGCTTCGGCGCGGCGCCGAGTGCTGCGGCGCTGTCGCCCGCGCTCTGGAGCACCTCGTCCTTCGCCACCCTGGTGGCGCGCACGTGATCCCAGAGCCTTGCCTTGTCGGGCAGTCCTTCCCACTTCGACCACCCCGCCTCGATCGCGCCCGCCGCCTTGATCGCGGCCCACTCGTCGTGCGCCACGACGGCAAGGAAGCTGCCCTTGCGCACCGCGCCGAGATAGCCGGGGATCTGCTTGCACTGCGCGTCGCTCCAGCTCTCGAGCGTGGCCCGCATCGCCGGCGGGCGCACGACGCAGGCATGGACCATCCCCTTGACCTTGAGGTCCTGCATGTACGTGAAGCGCCCGGTGACTTTCTCCGGGATGTCCAGGCGCGCTACCGGCTTGCCGACAATCGTGTAGGCGGACGGGTCCTTGAGCGGAGCTTTCGCGTCGACCTTGAGCTCGAGCTTGCGATCTCCCACCAGCTCGGCGTAG
>DATILQ010000093.1:0-9218 GCA_035476235.1 Burkholderiales bacterium | reverse complement strand
GAGCAGGATCAGCGCGTCGGCCTCGACCAGGTTGGTGACCAGCGCGCCGAGCGTGTCGTTGTCGCCGAACTTGATCTCGTCGGTGACCACGGTGTCGTTCTCGTTGATCACCGGGATCACGCCGAGCTCAAGCAGCGTGCGCAGCGTGGTGCGCGCGTTGAGATAGCGCTGCCGGTCCGCCATGTCGGCGTGGGTCAGCAGCACCTGCGCGGTGTGCAGGCCGTGCTCGCGGAAGCAGCTCTCGTAGCACTGCACGAGGCCCATCTGCCCGACGGCCGCGGCCGCCTGCAGCTCGTGCATGCTGTGCGGGCGGCGCGTCCAGCCCAGCCGCTGCATGCCCTCGGCAATCGCGCCGCTCGAGACGAGAATCGTGCGCCGCCCCATCTGCCGCAGGCGCGCGATCTGCGCGGCCCAGCGCGCGATGGCCTCGACATCGAGGCCGCGGCCGGCGTGGGTCACGAGCGACGTGCCGACCTTCACGACCAGGGTCTTTGCCTGCGCGATCATTTCTTGGCGAGCTCGCGGGCAACTGCCCGGCACACTTCCCGTGTTCCTGTGGCGCTGATGGCAGCCACTTTGAACCATGGCCGTTTCCAGCGCAATTGATTCAGGACCTGCCGGATGCGTGCGTCGGCGTTCTCGGCCGCGTCGATCTTGTTGAACAGCAGCCAGCGCGGCTTGCGATACAGCGTGTCCTCGTATTTCTTCAGCTCGGCCGCGATGACCCTGGCGTCGCGTGCCGGATCCTCCCGCGTGAGGTCGATGATGTGCAGCAACAGCCGGGTACGCGCCAGGTGGCGCAGAAATTGATGGCCGAGCCCGGCGCCTTCGGCGGCGCCCTCGATCAGGCCGGGGATGTCGGCGATCACGAAGCTGGCATCGCCCACCCGGACCACGCCGAGCGAGGGGTTGAGCGTGGTGAACGGATAGTCGGCGACTTTCGGACGCGCGCTCGACACCGCGCGGATGAAGGTGGACTTGCCGGCGTTCGGCAGGCCGAGCAGGCCGACGTCGGCCAGCACGCGCAGCTCCAGCGCGAGGCTGCAGCTCTCGCCGGGAGCGCCGCGCGTGAACTGACGGGGGGCGCGGTTGACGCTCGACTTGAAGTGCAGGTTGCCCAGGCCGCCTTGACCGCCGCGCGCGAGCAGCGCGCGCTCGCCGTCGCGGGCGAGATCGGCCACCAGCGCGCCGCTCGCCGCGTCGCGGACCAAGGTGCCCACCGGCATGCGCAGCTCGATGTCGCTGCCCGCCCTGCCGTTGCAGTCGGCGCCGGCGCCCTTGCCGCCGTTCTGCGCGCGGTGGATGCGCGCGAAGCGGTAATCGATCAGCGTGTTGACGTTGCGGTCGGCGCGCGCCCACACGCTGCCGCCGCGGCCGCCGTCGCCGCCGTCGGGGCCGCCGCGCGGCACGTACTTCTCGCGCCGGAACGAAGCGGCGCCGTCACCGCCCTTGCCGGCGTGCACCTCGATCTTCGCTTCGTCGATGAACTTCATGGCCCTGAAATGAAAAAGCCCTATCGGTGTCGACAGGGCTTTTTTTGAAAGAGCGTCCGGCTTACGCCGGCGAGTTTTCCGAGATGATGCTCACGGTCTTGCGCGAGTCCTCGCCTTTCACCGCATACTGCACCTGGCCGGCGACGCGCGCGAACAGCGTGTGGTCGCGCCCCATGCCGACGTTCGCGCCGGGATGCACCCGCGTGCCGCGCTGGCGCACCAGGATCTGCCCGGCGTTCACGCGCTCGCCGCCGTACGCCTTGACGCCGAGGCGCTTGGCCTGCGAATCGCGCCCGTTGCGCGAGCTGCCGCCCGCTTTCTTGTGGGCCATGCCTTACCCCTGCAGGATGTCGTCGATGCGGACCTCGGTGTAGGACTGCCGATGGCCCTGCGTTTTCTGGTAATGCTTGCGCCGGCGCAGCTTGAAGATTTTCAGCTTCTCGCCGCGTCCGTGCGCCACCACCGTGCCCTTCACCTTGGCTCCGGAGACGAGCGGCGCGCCGATCTTCAGGTTATCGCCTTCGCCGACCAGCAGCACCTCGTCGAAAGCGACCGCGGCGCCGACTTCCGCCGGCAGCGCCTCGACGCGCACCTGGGCGCCCGACTGGACGCGGTACTGCTTGCCGCCCGACTTGATCACTGCGTACATTTGGCTCGTTGCTCCGGACTTGCGCCTTGCAACAGCAAAGACTTGGAATTATAAGCGAATCATGAGTTTTGTGTCCATGCTGGCGCCGGTCGCGCAGGACCTGCAGCGCGTCGACAGCCTGATCCGCCGGCGACTCGATTCGGACGTGGCGCTGGTGCGCGAGGTCGCCGAATACATCGTCACCTCGGGCGGCAAGCGGCTGCGGCCCGCGCTGCTGCTGCTCGCGTGCGGCGCGGCGGGTTATCGCGGCGAAGCTCGCTTGCAGCTCGCCGCGGTGGTCGAGTTCATCCACACCGCCACTCTGCTGCACGACGACGTGGTCGACGAATCGCAGCTGCGGCGCGGGCACAGCACCGCCAACGCCGCCTTCGGCAACGCCGCCGCGGTGCTGGTCGGCGATTTTCTCTATTCGCGCGCCTTCCAGATGATGGTCGAGGTCGACAACATGCGCGTCATGCAGGTGCTCGCCGAGGCCACCAACGCCATCGCCGGAGGAGAGGTGCTGCAGCTGATGGGGAGCCACGACCCCGGGGTCGACGAGGCGCGCTATCTCGAGGTGATTCGCCGCAAGACGGCGAAGCTGTTCGAGGCCGCCGCGCGGCTCGGCGGCGTGCTCGGCGGCGCGCCCCGCTCCCTGGAGGACGAGCTGGCCGATTACGGCAGGCACGTCGGCACCGCGTTCCAGCTGATCGACGACGTGCTGGATTATTCGGGCGACGCGACGGCGATCGGCAAGAGCCTCGGCGACGACCTCGCCGAGGGCAAGCCGACGCTGCCGCTGATCTATGCGCTGCGCGCCGGCTCGGCGCAGCAAGCTGCGGTGGTGCGGCAGGCGATTCTCGAAGGCGGGCGCGAGGACTTCGGCGGCGTGCTGGAGGTGATCCGCGCCTGCGGCGCGCTCGACTACGCGCGCGCAACGGCGCAGCGCGAAGCGCAGGCCGCAGCGCGGGCGCTGGAGGGGCTGCGGCCCTCGGAGTTCAGGGATTCCTTGCTAGAATTGGCATCTTTCTCGGTCGCGCGCCGCAGCTAGCTTTTCTCTGGCGTCGGGGTGTAGCTCAGCCTGGTAGAGTACTGCGTTCGGGACGCAGGTGTCGCTGGTTCAAATCCAGTCACCCCGACCACTCGTTCGTTCTCCCGGTAGATAATCGCGCGATGGGCAAGCTGCTCGTGCTGGTGCTGCTCGTCGTGATCGCCGTCTGGCTGATGCGGCGCGCGCTGCGTTCCGGAGAGCAGGGCGGCTTCGAGCGCAAGCCGCCGGTGCATGGCGAGCTGGTGAGCTGCGCGCATTGCGGCGTGCACCTGCCGCGCAGCGAGGCGCGCACCGCGGGCGAGCGGCTCTACTGCAGCGAGGAGCACGCCCGGCTCGGGCCGGGGCGGCGCTGATGCCGGCTCCGGCGCGCTATCCGGAGCTGTTCCTCGCGCCCGAGGAGCGCACGCCGGAGTCGTTCTGGATCTCGCTGCGCTACTTCAACCTGTACCGGTTTGCGCTGGCCGGGCTGTTCTTGACCCTCAGCCTGGTCTACGGCGATGCGCTGGATTTCGGCGCGCACTCGTTGTATCTGTTCCGCCTGGTCGCCGCCGGCTACATGCTGGCCGCGATCGTGTTCCACACCGGCCTGCGGCGCTGGCCCGACCACTTCAACCTGCAGCTGACGCTGCACGCCGGCACCGACATCGTCGCCATAGCGCTGCTGATGTACGCGAGCGGCGGCATCCGCAGCGGCCTCGGCGTGATGCTGCTGATCTCGCTCACCGGGGCGGCGATCGTGGCGCCGCGCCGCCTGAGCTTTCTCTATGCGGCGCTCGCCGCGATCGCGCTGCTGCTCGAGCACGGCTACTGGGTCCTCTGGCACGATGCGCCGAGCGCGAGCTTCATCCAGCCCGGACTGCTGGCGATGGGCTGCTTCGCCACCGTCGGGGTCACCGGGTGGCTCGCGCAGCGCGTCGCCGCCAACGAGGCGCTGGCGCGCCAGCGCGGCCGGGCGCTCGCTACGCAGACGCGCGTCAACCAGCTGGTGATCCAGGACATGCAGGACGGCGTGCTGGTGCTCGACCGCGAGGGCCGCGTCCTGCAGCACAACCCGCAGGCGCAGCGCCTGCTCGCGGCCGAGAGGCTGCTCGGCGCGGGGATCGCCGAGCTGCTGCCGGGCTTCGGCGGGCGCTGGCGCGCCTGGCGCACGGGCGATGCCGCGGCGGGTGGGCCCGCCGACCTTGCCCTGCTCGGGCGCGACATCCGCCTGCGGCTGCTCGACACGGGCACCGACGAGCAGTTCAGCGTAGTGTTCATCGAGGACATGACGCGCACGCGCGAGCAGGCGCAGCAGATCAAGCTCGCCGCGCTCGGCAGGCTGACGGCCAACATCGCGCACGAAATCCGCAATCCGCTCGCGGCGATCAGCCATGCGGCGGAGCTTCTCGACGAGGAGAACCGGGGCGGCGACCGCGAGCGCCTGACCCGCATCGTCCACGACAACACGCAGCGCCTGGAGCGGCTGGTGGCCGACGTGCTGCAGCTCAACCGCCGCGACCGCATCTCGGCCGAGCGCATCCGCCTCGACGCCTGGCTGCCCGGCTTCATCGCCGAGTTCGTCGCCAACGAGTCGGTGCCCGCCGCGCGCCTGAGCATTGGCGCCACGCGCGAAGCCTGGATCGAGTTCGACCGCGAGCACCTCCACCAGGTGATGTGGAACCTGCTGCGCAACGCGGTGCGTTACGCGCGCGGCGAGCCGCGCAGCGTGCGCATCGCGCTGGGCGGTTTCGCCGGTCGAGTAGAATTGAGCGTCATCGACAACGGCCCGGGCGTGCCGCCGTCGAGCCAGGGCCAGTTGTTCGAGCCGTTCTTCACCACCGACAGCAAGGGGACCGGCCTGGGCCTGTATCTGGCGCGCGAGCTGTGCGCCGCCAACCGGGCGCTGCTCGAATACGTCAACGACATGCCGGGAGCGCATTTCAGGATCGTGATCAGGGAGGCGCGCGCCGCATGAAGCGCGTCGAGCGGCGCGCCGCCTCGCGCGGCGCCAGCGTCCTGGTGGTCGACGACGAGCCCGACATCCGCGAGCTGCTCGAGCTGACGCTGGTGAAGATGGGGCTTGGCGTGGAGAGCGTCGGCTCGATCGCCGAGGCGAAGGAGCGGCTGAAGAGCGACAGCTACGACCTCTGCCTCACCGACATGCGGCTCATCGACGGCGAGGGCCTCGAGCTGGTGCGCCATATCGCCGGCCTCGGCACCGACTTGCCGGTCGCCGTGATTACCGCCCACGGCAGCGCCGAGAACGCGGTCGCCGCGCTCAAGGCGGGCGCCTTCGACTACGTCTCCAAGCCGGTCGGCCTCGAGCAGCTGCGCGCGCTGGTGAAATCGGCGCTGTCGCTGCCCGCTTCCGCTGCCGCGCCGGCCAAGGGGCAACGACTGCTCGGCGAGAGCGCGCCGCTTGCCCAGGTGCGCGAGCTGATCGGCAAGCTCGCCCGCACCCAGGCGCCGGTTTACATCTCGGGCGAGTCGGGCAGCGGCAAAGAGCTCGCGGCGCGCCTGATCCACGAGAACGGCGCGCGCCGCGACAAGCCCTTCGTGCCGGTCAACTGCGGCGCCATTCCGGATACCCTCATGGAGAGCGAGTTCTTCGGCTACAAGAAGGGCGCGTTCACCGGCGCTGCCGAGGACCGCGAAGGGTTCTTCCAGGCAGCGAGCGGCGGCACGCTGTTCCTGGACGAGGTCGCCGAGCTGCCGCTCGCGATGCAGGTAAAGCTGCTGCGCGCGATCCAGGAAAAGCGCGTGCGCAAGGTCGGCGCCACCCAGGAAGACCCGGTCGACGTGCGCGTCATCTGCGCCACGCACCAGAATCTCGCCGCGCTGGTGGCCGCCGGGCGCTTCCGGCAGGACCTGTTCTACCGCCTCAACGTGATCGAGCTCGCCATGCCGCCGCTGCGCGAATGCCGCGAGGACATCCCGCTCATCGCCGCCGCGATCCTGCAGCGCCAGACGGCCCAGGCCGGCACCACCCCGCCGCAGCTCACGCCGGCAGCCTCCGACGAGCTCATGCGCTACGGCTTCCCCGGCAACATCCGCGAACTCGAGAACATTCTGGAGCGGGCGCTCGCTTTGAGCACAAGCCAGGAGATCAGCAGCGAGGACCTGCGGCTTACGCCGCCGCAGGCGGCAGCGGAGGAGCGCGCCGGGAGCAGCTCCGGGGAAGCGCTGCCCGACTACCTCGACGGCCTGGAGCGCAAGGCGATCCTCGATGCGCTGTCGAAAACCGGGTTCAACCGCACGGCGGCGGCCAAGCTCCTCGGCATCACCTTCCGGCAACTGCGCTACCGGATGCAGCGCCTCGGCATCCGTGATGAAAATCGACCCTGACGGCCTGCTGCCGCAGGCGCGCTACCTCGCCTCGCCGAATTGCGACGAGCGTCCGCCTGGGGCGGCGATCACGCTCCTCGTCCTGCACTCGATCAGCCTGCCGCCGGGGCAATACGGCGGCGACGCGATCGAGCGGCTGTTCACCAACCGGCTCGACCCCGCCGCGCATCCGTATTTCCGCGACATCGCGGCCCTGAAGCTGTCGTCGCACTTCCTCGTGCGGCGCGACGGCGACCTGCTGCAGTTCGTGCCGGTGCAGCGGCGCGCCTGGCATGCCGGCGCGTCGTGCTGGCGCGGCCGCAGCCGCTGCAACGACTTCTCGATCGGCGTGGAACTCGAAGGCGTTGAGGAAAGCGCGTTTGAAGATCTCCAGTATGAGCGCCTGAACGAGCTGGTACGCGCGCTGCGCGTCGCGCTTCCCCTGAATGACATCGCCGCGCACAGCGACGTGGCGCCGGATCGCAAGACCGATCCCGGCGCGCACTTCGCTTGGGCGCGCCTGCTCGCCGACCTCGCACGTTGACTAGATGTAGTGCTCGGTAGGTCGCATCAAACTAGGGCTTGTTGTTTTGTTGCGCCGCGTCATCGCGTTGCGGCGGCGCCGTCGCGTCGCCACGACAAATTTATTTTCGCGTGCTTGGCTTGCAAAAAGTTTCCGCGTTGGGTTACAGTCTACTAAACCTAGTCCAAAGGGACTACTAGAGTACTAAATCTAGTAGGTAAGGGACGGTCTGTCCGAAGAACGCGGGAGGCACAAGAATGCGGATTGCTCAGGAAGACGCCACGGCAAGCGCTGCACTGGGCGTAGCCCTTCCTGAGTCGAGTACGGCGGGGCGCAGCCCCTATTCCGAGTACAAGCTGATCCGCCGCAACGGCGCGGTGGTCGGCTTCGAGCCGGCCAAGATCACGGTGGCGGTGACCAAGGCGTTCCTGGCGGTAAACGGCAGCCAGGCTGCCGCCTCGGCGCGCATCCGCGAGCTCGTCGCCACCCTCACCGAGGCGGTGGTGGGCGCGCTGATGCGCCGCCAGCCGCAAGGCGGCACCTTCCACATCGAGGACGTGCAGGATCAGGTCGAGCTGGCGCTGATGCGTTCGGGCGAGCACGACGTCGCACGCGCGTATGTGTTGTATCGCGAAGAGCGCGCGAAGCTGCGCGCCCGCGAAAAAGCCGCTAGAACAAATGAGGTTGGCCTTTACGTCGTCGAGAACGGGGAGAGAAGGCTGCTGGATCGCGAGGCGCTGCGCGGCCTGGTGGTCGCCGCGTGCGAAGGCCTCGCCGATGCCCTTTCCGAGCCGATCCTCGAGGCGACGCTGCGCGACCTGTACGACGGCGTGCCGATGGACGAAGTGCGCAAGTCGGCGGTGCTCGCCGCGCGCGCCCTGATCGAGAAGGATCCGGCCTACAGCTATGTCACGGCGCGGCTGCTGCTCGACATCATCCGGCTCGAGGTGCTCGGCGAGGCAGCGAGCCAGGGGGACATGCAGACGCGCTACGCCGCCTGCTTCCCGCAGAGCATCGAGCGCGGCATCGCCGCCGAGCTGCTGGATCCCGAGCTTGCTCGTTTTGATTTGAATAGATTGGGGAAGGCTCTCAAAGCGCGGCGCGACCTGCAGTTCGGCTACCTGGGGCTGCAGACGCTGTACGACCGCTACTTTCTGCACGTGCATGGCCGGCGCATCGAGCTGCCGCAGGTGTTCTTCATGCGCGTGGCGATGGGCCTCGCCCTGAGGGAGAAGGACCGCGAGCAGCGCGCGATCGAGTTCTACAACGTGCTGTCGAGCTTCGACTTCATGAGCTCGACGCCGACCCTGTTCAACGCCGGCACGCAGCGCTCGCAACTCTCCAGCTGCTACCTGACCACGGTGTCCGACGACCTCGACGGCATCTACGAGGCGATCAAGGAAAACGCGCTGCTCGCCAAATATGCCGGCGGCCTCGGCAACGACTGGACACCGGTGCGCGCGCTCGGCTCGCACATCAAGGGCACCAACGGCAAATCGCAGGGCGTGGTGCCGTTCCTCAAGGTGGTCAATGACACCGCGGTGGCGGTGAACCAGGGCGGCAAGAGGAAAGGCGCGGTCTGCTCCTACCTCGAGACCTGGCACCTCGACGTCGAGGAGTTCCTCGAGCTGCGCAAGAACACCGGCGACGACCGGCGTCGCACGCACGACATGAATACGGCGAACTGGATCCCGGACCTGTTCATGAAGCGCGTGATGCAGAACGCGGACTGGACGCTGTTCAGCCCGTCCGACGTGCGCGAGCTGCACGACAAGTTCGGCAAAGCCTTCGAGGAAGCCTACCTGCGCTACGAGGACCAGGCGGCGCGCGGCGAGCTCAAGCTCTACAAGAAGGTTCCCGCGGTCCAGCTGTGGCGCAAGATGCTGTCGATGCTGTTCGAAACCGGGCATCCGTGGATCACGTTCAAGGATCCCTGCAACCTGAGAAGCCCGCAGCAGCACGTCGGCGTGGTGCACAGCTCGAACCTGTGCACCGAGATCACGCTCAACACCTCGCGCGACGAGATCGCGGTGTGCAACCTGGGGTCGGTCAACCTGGTTGCCCACATGAGCGATAAAGGCCTCGACTTCGAGAAGCTGAAGAAGACCGTCCGCACGGCGATGCGGATGCTCGACAACGTCATCGACATCAACTACTACGCGGTCAGGAAGGCCGAGAACTCCAACATGCGCCATCGCCCGGTGGGCCTGGGGATCATGG
>DATILQ010000092.1:0-2974 GCA_035476235.1 Burkholderiales bacterium | reverse complement strand
GCGGGCGCTCGAAGAGAGGAAGGTGCGCCCGGTCGGGTCCCACGCGTTCCACGAGATCGACGTGCGGGTGATCGCGGCGACGCACCGCAAGCTGGAGGAGCGCATTGCGGCCGGGGAGTTCCGGGAGGATCTCTATTACCGGCTCAACGTGGTGAAGCTCTACATTCCGACCCTGGCGGAGCGGCGCGAGGACATTCCGCTGCTGACCAACCATTTCATGTCGAGGCTGGGAGAGCGCTACCGCAAGGGGCGGCTTGCGCTGGCGCCGGAGGCGATGCAGCTTCTGGTGTCGGCGCCCTGGCCGGGCAACGTGCGCCAGCTCTTGAACGTGATCGAGCAAGCGGTGGCGCTTGCGCCCACGGAGGTGATCCCGGAGTCGCTGGTGAGGCAGGCGCTGGATGTGGCCGACACCATGCTCACGCCGCTGGACGAGGCGAGGAAGGCCTTCGAGCGCGACTACCTGGTGCGGATCCTGAAGATCACGGGGGGCAACGTGACCAAGGCGGCGCGCCTAGCGGGGCGCAACCGCACCGAGTTCTACCGCCTCCTGGAACGCCATTCGCTTGAGCCGGGGATGTTCAAGGGCAATGCCCAGAAGGAGAGGGTTACTGCATGAATAACCTCATCAGGAGCATCGGCTTTTTCTTTGTCGGGTTTACCCTGACGGCAAACGCGCAGCAGCAGCTCGCGCCGGACCAGCTAGTGCAGAAAGTCACCGAAGAGGTGCTCCTGGCGATCAAGAGCGACAAGCAACTCGCGGCCGGCGACAAGCAGAAGGCGCTGAAGCTCGCCGAGGAGAAAGTGCTGCCTTACATCGACTTCGAGGAATCGACGCGCCTCGCCGTCGGCCGCGCCTGGTCGCAGGCCACCCCCGAGCAGAGGAAGAAGCTGGTGGCCGAGTTTCGCAACATGCTGGTTCGCACGTACTCGAATGCGATCGAGTCCTACGAGGGGCAGACGCTGAAGGTGCTGCCCTCGCGCGGCGGCAAGCAGGACGCCAAGGACGAAGCCACGGTGCGCGCCCAGTTCGTCCGGGCGGGCGGCAAGCCCCTGCCGATCGAGTTCCAGATGCGCAAGACCGGCGACACCTGGAAGGTCTTCGACATCGCGGTCGAAGGCATCAGCCTCGTGCTTACCTACCGCAGCGAGTTCGACGCCGTGGTGAAGCAGGAAGGCGTCGACGGGCTGATCAAGCGCCTCACGCAGAAAAACAACCCCGCCAAGCTCGGTTAGCGCAGCACGGAAATCGGCGGCACGGAAATCGCTTGGCCGCCACCGCCATGGAGCACAAGCCGCGGTGGGCCGAGATGTGCGCTCAGATCCTGAGGCAGTGCGAGGTCGTGCGCGGCGGCCGCGAGAGCCTGGCCGAGTTCCTGGGGGTGCATCCGACCCAGGTCGCGATCTGGACGAGCGGCAAGTCAGGCCCGCCGCGCGCGGTGTTCGAGAAGGCGATGGAGATCATCCTCGCCGAGCACGATCGGCGCGAAGCCCTGGAGCAGGCGGGCCGGACGCCGCGGCGCCGGCGCGGCGACTTGGGGTAGCCGAGGCAGGGCCAGTAGCCGAGGCGTAGATCATCGCCTTGCCGTCGAAGCAGCCGGCGCATACCAGCAGCACGCCGAGCACCTGCGGGTCCTCCAGCTCGACGCGCTCGAGCACCCCGGAGCGCACCTCGTCGCAGATCTCGCAGTAGAACCGCGCGGCCGCGAGCAGCGTGAAGGCGTGGCGGCCGCAGTGCGCGCACGAAACGCAGGTGCCAAGCGAGCCTTCGCCCGGAAGCAGCGGCGCGAAGCGGATCGGCCGCGCTGCGGCGCAGTGCAGGCAATGCAGATGCGTGGCTTTCATGCCGGGCGCGCCGCAAGCGGCGTGCCGTCACGCGCGCCGGGCCTCGCGGGACAGGCTGTAATAGGTGCCGGCGAAGATCACCGCCGCGCCGACGAACACCATCGGGTCGAAAGCCTCGCCGTAGAAAAGCGCGCCGACCACGGCGATGAGCGGCAGGCGCAGGAAATCGATCGGCACCACGAGCGTGGCATCGCCGAGCTTCATCGCGCGTGTCATCGAGTAATGGGCGATGAAGCTGCCGGTGCCGATCACGACCGCCCAGAGGAGGTCGATCGGCTGCGGCGTGACCCATTGCGGCAGCGCGGTGACGAAGGTGATCGGCAGCTGGGTGAGCGACATCCAGAACAGCACCGCGAGCGGCGAGTCCGCCGCGGAGATCCGCTTGGTCATGATCATGTTGCCGGCGTAGAACATCGATCCGAGCACCATCACCAGCGCCGCCGGATGCAGCCCGCCAATATCTGGACGCAGGATGATGCCGATGCCGGCGAGGCCGAGCACCAGCATCGCGACGCGGCTCCGGTTCATGCGCTCGCCGAGAAACAGCGTCGCGAGCACCGCTACCCATACCGGCATGGTGAACTCGATGGCGAAGACCGTAGCGAGCGTGAGCGCGCCGATGGCATAGATCCAGCAGTACTGGCCGCCCAGGTGCATCAGCGCGCGCGCCAGATGCAGGCGCACGAGGCGCGTGCGCAAGCTCGCCGCGCCGTGGCGCGCGATTACCGCGAGCACGAGCAGCATCGTCACCACGGTGCGCAGGAAAAGAATCTCGAAGGCGCCCATGTGCCGGAGCAACTCCCGCACCGCGACCGCCATGAAAGAGAAGGACAGCACCGCGCAGCCCATCCAAAGGGCCGCGCCCACCGGGTTTTGATTTAGCATTCGGCCGGTGCAATCGTACCGGTTCCAGATCGGCTATCTGTACGAGCGCTCCGCCTTCTATCGAAACAAGCTCACGGCCGCGGGCTTTCCGTCGCCTGAAGCGGTCGGGGGCCTGGAGCGCATCGCCGAGCTGCCTTTCACGGAGAAGGACGAGCTGCGCTCGAGCCAGGCCGCGCACCCGCCGCTTGGCGCGCATGCCGCGATCGAGATTGCACAGGCGGCGCGGATCTACTCGACCAGCGGCACG
>DATILQ010000091.1:0-1715 GCA_035476235.1 Burkholderiales bacterium | reverse complement strand
GTTGTGCTGCCGCAGCTTGTAATACAGCAACCCGGCGTTGAGGCACGCGCCCAGCCCGATCGCGAGCGCGAGCCCGGCGTGCTGAAACGGCCCCATGAACGCGAAATTCAGCACCTGGGTCGCGACCAGCACCACCAAGGCGATTTTGACCGGCGTCTTGATGTTCTGCCGCGCATAAAACCCGGGCGCGAGAATCTTCACCAGGATCATGCCGATCAGGCCGACGCTATAGGCCAGCACCGCGCGCTGCGTCATCCAGGCGTCCTCCGGAGTGAAGCGTCCATATTGGAAGAGCGCCGTAATGAGCGGCAACGCGAGCACCGCAAGCGCGCACGCGGCCGGGACCGCGAGGAGCACCGTGAGGCGCAGGCCCCAATCGAGCAGCTTGGCGTATTCCGCATGGTCCGCCGACGCGTGGTACTTGGAGAGGCTGGGCAGAAGAATCGTGCCGAGCGCGACCCCGAGCATCCCGGCTGGGAACTCCATGAGCCGGTCGGCGTAAGACAGCCAGGACACACTTCCCGATGGCAGGAAGGAGGCGAATATGGTGTTGATCAGCAGCGAGAGCTGGGCGATCGACACGCCGAAGGCCGCCGGCGCCATCAGCTTGAGGATGCGGCGCACGCCCGGATGCGACAAGTCCAGGCGCCAGCGCGGCAGCAGGCCCATCCGGTAGAGGTACGGCACCTGCAGCGCGAGTTGCAGCACGCCCCCCGCGAATACCGCCCAGGCGAGCACCAGCACCGGCGGATCGAAGCGATCGGCGAAGAAGACAATGCCGACGATGAACGCAACGTTCAGCAGCGCCGGTGTGATCGCCGGGACGGAGAAGCGGCTCCAGGTGTTGAGCACGCCCGCCGAGAACGCAACCAGCGAGATGAACGCGATGTAGGGAAAGGTGATGCGCAGCATCGTCACCGTCAGGCCGAACTTTCCGGGATCGCCGGCGAAGCCCGGCGCCGAGATGTAGACGATGAGCGGCGCGGCGACGACGCCGAGCACGGCGGCGGCAACCAGCGCGAGAAACAGCGCCGTCGCCGCGCCGTCAATCAGCGTGCGTGTTTCTTCCGGCGACTGGCGGTTCTTGTGCTCCGCAAGCACCGGCACGAACGCCTGCGAGAAGGCGCCTTCGGCAAACAGGCGCCGCAGCAGGTTCGGAATGCGGAAGGCGACGAAGAACGCGTCGGTGGCGAGGCCCGCACCGAAGGTGCGCGCGATGAAGAAGTCGCGCGCGAAGCCGAGGACGCGCGAGACGAACGTCAGGCTCGAGACAGCGAGCAGGGCGCGCAGCAGGTTCATGTTAAAATTCGGCCCCTTTTTCGGGACCCGCATCTTCCATGGCGAATATCAAGTCCGCGCGCAAGCGCGCCAAGCAGGCGCTCGAGCGGCGCGACCACAACATGGCGCTGCGCACCAGCGTGCGCAGCGCGATCAAGAAGGTCACCAAGGCGGTGGCCGCCGGCAACAAGGAGGCGGCGCTCGCCTCGCTGCGCGAGTCGCAGCGCGTGATCGACCGCGTGGTGGCGAAAGGCATCCTGCATCGCAATGCAGGCGACCGTCACAAGAGCCGCCTCGCGCACGCCATCAAGACGCTCAAGTAGCCTACGCCGTATCCCCCACACGCTGCGCTTCGGCGAGCCTGGTGCGCTCCTCGATCCGGCCTTCGCGCACCCGCAGCTCGTTGTCTTTCGCGAAGTTGACGAGGAAGCGATAGG
>DATILQ010000090.1:0-3103 GCA_035476235.1 Burkholderiales bacterium | reverse complement strand
CAGCGCGAGCGGCCGGCGCGCGGCTCTGCCGAGCGCATGGAGTTTCTCGGACCCAGCCATTACCTGCTGTTCAATGCGCGCTTCACCACCTGCCAGCCGGGACAGGACGACTGGTTTCTCGAGGCGAGCCAGCTCGATCTCAACTACAACAATGACGAGGGCAAGGCGACCAATCCGCGGCTGCGCTTCTTCGACCACACGGTGATGGGCTTTCCCTATGCGACGTTCCCGCTCGAGAACCGCCGGCGCAGCGGCTTCCTCACGCCGTATTACTCGCAGACCAGCACACGCGGCCTCGAGTTCGGCATCCCGTACTACTGGAACATTGCGCCGGAGCGCGACGCCACCTTCACGCCGGTCTGGATGGCGCGCCGCGGCTTCCAGCTGAAGAGCGACTTCCGCTATCTCGAGCGCCCGTACGCCGGCGAATTTCGCTACGAGATCCTGCCGCACGATCCGGTGTTCGGCTCCACGCGCACGGGACTCTCCTGGCAGCACGCGCAAACTTTCCGGCCGGGTCTCACGGGCAACGTCGACTACAACAAGGTCTCCGACGATCGCTACTTCGTCGACCTCGCGAGCCAGGTGAAGCAGGTGTCGGTAGGCAACCTGCCGCAGGACGCCTATATCACCCAGAGCGGCGGCTTGCCCGCGGCCGGCGGCTACACCGCGCAGCTGCGTGTGCAGAAATTCCAGACGCTGCAGGATCCGCTTGCGCCGATCGTTCCGCCGTACCACCGGGTCCCGCAGGTCGGCGCTTCCGCGTCGTTCAACGACCTCGCCGGGCACTTCGATACCAACCTGCCCGCAGAATACGTGCGCTTTACGCACCCGACGCTGGTCGAGGGCTCGCGCACCAGCATCAACCCGGTGATCAGCATGCCGCGCATTGCTCCCGGATGGTTTGTGACGCCGAAGGCCGGCCTGCGTTACGCGACCTACGATCTCGACCAGTCGGCCGCCGGCCAGCCGCTCACGCCGCACCTGACGGTGCCGTGGGCAAGCCTCGACAGCGGGCTCGTGTTCGACCGCAGCACGAGCTACTTTGGCCGCTCGCTCACCCAGACGCTCGAGCCGCGGTTCTTTTATGTTTTCGTGCCGTATCACAACCAGGACCAGATCCCGGTCTTCGACACCGCGCTCGCGGACTATAACTTTGCGCAGCTTTTCACCGAGAACCGCTTCGTCGGCGGCGACCGCTTCGGCGACGGCAACCAGGCAACGATGGCCGTCACCACGCGCTTTCTACAGCAGGACGGCCAGGAGCTGCTGCGCGCCACGATCGGCGAGCGCTTCTATTTCCGCAGCGAGCGGGTGGCGCTTACGCCGGACTCTGCCTTAAGGACCGCGAGAGAGTCCGACGTGCTGGCCTCGGTCGGCGGCCGCCTGCAGCAGCGGCTCACCTTCGACGCGACCACTCAATACAATCCCTACGATCACCGGCTCGAGCGCTTCAGCATCGGCATTCGCTACGCCCCGGAGACCGCAAAGCTTCTTAATGCAAGCTATCGCTTCCAGCGCGACCTCTTGCGCCAGATCGATCTCTCGGGCCAGTGGCCGGTGGCGGGCGGCTGGTACGCCGTCGGACGCTACAATTACTCGTTCTTCGACCAACGGCTGCTCGAAGGGCTGGCGGGTGCCGAGTACAACGCGGGCTGCTGGGTGTTCCGCTTCGTGGTGCAGCGGCTGCAGGCCGCGGCCTCGACGGCCACGACGGCGCTCATCTTCCAGATCGAGTTCACCGGTGTCGGACAGGTCGGCACTGCGGAGGCGGTGCAGCTATTGAGAAGGGATGTGCCGGGCTATTCCGTGATCAACCGCGTCGATCCGGCGATGGCGCCGCCGAACGCGCGCTCGCGGCTGCCGTTTGAACAGGTGTTCTAGATGCGAAAGCTCATCCTCCTCCTCGCCGCTCTTGCGGCAGCCACCAGCGTACATGGCGTCACGCTGGTCGACCGCATCGTCGCGGTGGTGAACAAGGACGTCATCACCTACTCGGAGCTGAACGAGGCGGTCGGCATGGCCGAGCGGCAACTGCGCCGCCAGGGCACGCCCGCCCCGGAGCGCGCCGTGCTCGAGCGGCAGATGCTCGAGCGGATGATCCTCGACAAGGCACAATTGCAGCTCGCGCGCGAGACCGGCATCCGTATCGACGAGCTGCAGCTCGACCGGGCGGTCGAGCGCATCGCGCAGTCGAACAACATGACGCTCGCCGACTTTCGCAAGGCGCTGGAAGCCGACGGCGTCGGCTTCGATGCCTGGCGCGGCGACATCCGCCAGCAGATGATCATGGCGCGGCTGCGCGAGCGCGAGGTCGAGAACAAGGTGCAGGTGAGCGACACGGAGGTCGATCTGTTCCTCGAGCAGCAGAAGAACCGCCCCGACGACAACACGGAGTACAACATCGCGCATATCCTGGTGCGCGTGCCCGAAGGCGCGAGCCCCGAGCGCATCCGCCAGGCGCGCGAGCGCGCCGAGCAGGCGGCGGGCGAAGTGAAGGGCGGCGCGCCCTTCGCACGCGTTGCCGCCGCGTACTCCGATGCGCCCGACGCGCTGCAGGGCGGCGCGATCGGCTGGCGCAACCACCAGCGGCTCCCCGAGATCTTCGCCGACGCGCTCGCCAAGATGAACCCGGGCGAGGTCAGCGCGCCCCTGCGCAGCCCGGCGGGCTTCCACATCGTGCAGCTCGTCGAGCGGCGCGGCGCCGGCGCCGAGGCGCCGGTCGTGCAGACGCGCCTGCGCCACATCCTGATCCGCACCAACGAAGCGGTCTCCGAGGCCGAAGCGCGTCGCAAGCTGCTCGACCTGCGCGAGCGCATCGTGAGCGGCGGCCAGGACTTCGCGGCGCTCGCGCGCGCCAACTCTGACGACGGCACCGCGGCGCGCGGCGGCGAGCTCGACTGGGTCTATCCGGGCGACACGGTGCCCGAGTTCGAGCGCGCCTACCAGGAGCTGAAGGTAGGCGAGATCAGCCAGCCCGTGCGCACGCCCTTCGGCTATCACCTGATCCAGGTGCTCGAGCGCCGCTCGAGCGACCTCTCGCCGGAGCGCAAGCGCCTGCAGGCGCGCCAGGCGCTGCGCGACCGCAAGGCCGACGAGGCAT
>DATILQ010000089.1:0-2999 GCA_035476235.1 Burkholderiales bacterium | reverse complement strand
GCGCACCCGCTTGATGGTCGCGACAAGGTCCGAGAGGCCTTCGAGCGCGTAGTACTCGCATTGCATCGGGATCAGCACGCGCTGCGCCGTGGTGAGCGCGTTCACCGTCAGCAGGCTGAGCGATGGCGGGCAGTCGATGAGCACGAAATCGTACTCGCCGAGGACGCGCTCGAGCGCGCCCTTCAGCCGCGACTCGCGCCCGGGCAACTCGACAAGCTCGACTTCGGCCCCGGCGAGATCGCGATTCGCGGGCACCAGATCGAAACCGCCCTGCTCGCTGCGCGTGCGTGCGACCGAGAGCTCGCAGAGGCCGAGCAGCACGTGGTACACGGTGCGAGCCGCGGCGCGCTTGTCGACGCCGCTGCCCATGGTGGCGTTGCCCTGCGGGTCGAGATCGATCAAAAGCACGCGGCGGGCCGCCTGGGCGAGCGCCGCAGCAAGATTCACACTGGTCGTGGTCTTGCCCACGCCGCCTTTCTGATTCACCACGGCAAGCACTTGCGTCGTGCTCATGTGCGCAGCTCGCACAGAACGAGATGCCTCTGCGCCTTCAGGAACGGCACGTCGAGCGCGATCACCGCTTTGCACTGCACGTCCGCCGGCAGGTCAGCGAGCTCGGCCTGCGGATGTCTGCCTTTCATGGCGGCGAGCACGCCGCGCGGCGCGACAAGGTGCCGGCATGTCGCGACGAAGTCGGCAAGCCGCGTGAACGCGCGCGAGATGACCAGCCCGAAGCGGTCCGCCGGCCGCCACGCTTCGATGCGGCCCTCATGCACCTCGACGTTGGCCAGCTCGAGCTCGATTCTCGCCTGGCGCAGGAACGCCGCCTTTTTCTGGTTTGCCTCGATGAGCGCCACTTGCCATTGCGGCCTCGCCAGGGCAAGCGGTATTCCCGGCAAGCCCGCGCCCGAACCGGCGTCGGCAACGCGCGCGGCCGCGGCTAACGGGAGATGCGGCAGCGCTGCGAGGGAATCGAGCAGGTGATGACTCACCATGCCGAGCGGGTCACGAATTGCGGTCAAGTTGTAGATGCGATTCCATTTGTCGAGCAGCGCCAGATACTGCAGCAGCTGCTCGCTCGCGCTCGCCGGAAGCGCGAGCGCCAGTTGCTCTAAGCCGCGCTCGAGCGCGGTGCGCGGCGTCATGCCGTTTTCTTGGACGGCTGAAATCCCCTCTTCAAGTGCACCAGCAACAGCGAGATCGCCGCCGGCGTGATGCCCGAGATACGCGAGGCTTGCCCGATGGTCTCCGGTCGATAGCGATTCAACTTTTGCTGCACCTCCACCGACAAGCCTTTGACGCTGCGGTAATCGAGATCGGCAGGCAACGCCAGGCCTTCGAATTCGCGCCGGCGCGCAACCTCCTCGCGCTGGCGCTCGATGTATCCCTCGTACTTGACCTGGATCTCGACTTGCTCCGCGATTTCCGCGGGCGCAGGCGCCTCGGTCACGAGATCCGCGTAATGCACTTCCGGTCGCTTCAAAACCTCTATTGCAGGCCGCTTTTCACGAGAGCCAGCGCTCACAATCAATTCGGACAGACGCTGCTTTTCGCGTGCGATCGCATCGCGTTTGCGGTTGAATGCATCCCAGCGGTCGTCATCCACGAGGCCGAGACGCCGCCCGGTGTCGGTCAACCGCAGATCGGCGTTGTCTTCGCGCAGCTGAAGGCGATATTCGGCCCGGCTGGTAAACATCCGGTACGGCTCGGAAATGCCGCGCGTAACGAGGTCATCCACGAGGACCCCGAGGTAGGCCTCGTCGCGCTGCGGATACCAGGCCGGCTCCCCGGCTGCGAGCCGCGCGGCGTTCAACCCGGCAAGCAAGCCCTGCGCTGCGGCCTCCTCATAGCCCGTCGTGCCGTTGATCTGGCCGGCGAAGAACAGGCCGCGAAGCGACTTCGTCTCGAGCGAAGCGAGCAGGTTGCGGGGGTCGAAATAGTCGTACTCGATGGCGTATCCCGGCCGCACGATGTGAGCGTGCTCCAGCCCGCGAATCGAGTGCACCAGCTCGAGCTGAACGTCGAATGGCAGGCTGGTGGAGATGCCATTCGGGTAGAGCTCGTTGGTTGAGAGACTCTCCGGCTCGATGAAGATCTGATGGCTCGCCTTGCCGGCGAACCGATGCACCTTGTCCTCGATCGATGGGCAATAGCGCGGCCCGATGCCCTGGATCACGCCAGTGAACATCGGCGAGCGATCGAGCGCGCCGCGAATCACTTCGTGCGTCTGCTCGTTCGTGTGCGTGATCCAGCAGGGGAGCTGCTGCGGATGCATGCTGCGCTCGCCGATGAACGAGAACACCGGCTCGGGCGAATCGCCGGGCTGGACCTCCATGACCGAAAGATCCACCGTGCGGCGGTCAAGGCGCGGCGGGGTGCCGGTCTTCAGCCGTCCGACCGGCAGCTTCAGCTCACGCAATCGTGCGGCGAGCGTTGCCGCAGCCGGCTCGCCAGCTCGGCCGGCAGTGTGGTTCCTGAGTCCGACATGGATAAGGCCGGCGAGGAAGGTGCCGGTGGTGAGCACCACCGACCGGGACCGAAACTCCACTCCAAGCTGAGTGGCAACGCCCACCACGCGATCGCCCTGCACCAGCACGTCGTCCACGGCCTGCTGAAAGATCACCAGGTTCGGCTGATTTTCGAGCCGGTGCCGGATGGCTTGGCGGTACAGCACGCGATCAGCCTGAGCACGCGTCGCTCGCACCGCGGGTCCCTTGGACCCGTTCAAGGTGCGGAACTGAATACCGGCCTCGTCGGTAGCCAGGGCCATGGCACCGCCGAGCGCGTCGATCTCCTTCACCAGATGCCCTTTGCCGATGCCGCCGATGGACGGGTTGCAGGACATCTGGCCGAGCGTCTCGATGCTGTGGGTGAGAAGCAGGGTGCGGCGTTCCATGCGCGCCGCGGCGAGCGCCGCCTCGGTGCCGGCGTGGCCACCGCCGACCACGATGACGTCGAAGTCCGCTGGGAATTGCATGGGATGTGGCATTTTACGCGAC
>DATILQ010000088.1:0-3446 GCA_035476235.1 Burkholderiales bacterium | reverse complement strand
ACGGGATCTTGTGCACCAGCGCGCTCGAGAGCTTCGGCGGCAGCCGGCGGAAGACCTGCTCTTCCATCAGCGCTTCGGACAGGCCCAAGTACACGCTGCCCTCGACCTGCCCGCGCGCCAGCACGGGGTTGATGGTGCGGCCGATGTCGTGCGCGATCCAGATCTTCGGCACCGTGATCCAGCCGGTCTGCGGATCGACTTCGGCCTCGACCACGCAGGCGGTGTAGGAATACGCTGGCGACGGGCCCACGCCCGCGCCCTTGTAGCGTCCCGGCGAGCGCGGCGGCTTGTACGAGCCGACGGCTCCGAGCGTGCCGAACTTCTCCTCGGCGAAGCCGACGGCTTCCGCGAAGCTCAGGCTTCTGGTTTCAAAAAATACTTTGCCGTTGGAAAACGTGAGCCGGTCCGGCGGAACCTCGAGCTGTTCTGCTGCCGCAGTCGCGATCAGGTCCTTCAACTTCTCAGAGGCTTGAATCGCCGCATTGCCCATCATCACCGTCACGCGGCTCGAGTAGGAGCCGAGGTCGACCGGCGTGATGCCGGTATCTCCGGTCACGCAGCGCACGTCGAACGGATCGACGCCCAGGACTTCCGCCACCACGGCGACGAGCACGTCGTCGGAGCCCTGTCCGATCTCGGTAGCGCCGCAGAACACGGTCACCTGGCCGCTGCGGTCGAGCAGCAGCTGCACGCCGCATTGCGGCATCTTGTTCCAATAGATCGGCAGCCCGGCGCCGCAGAGGTACGAGCCGCAGGCGATGCCGACGCCACGGCCGTGCGGAAGTTTCTTGAATCTATTCTTCCAATCCGAGCGTGCGGTCACCTGCCTGATGCACTCGGCGAGGCCGATCGAGCCGATCTTCAGCCAGTTCGCCGTGAGCGAATCCGGCTTGGCGACGATGCCCAGACGCAGCTCGGCCGGGTCGATGCCGAGCTTCTCCGCGATCTTGTCGAGCTGCACTTCCTGGCCGAAGCGCGGCTGCGGCGTGCCGTGGCCGCGCTTGGGGCCGCAGGGCGGCTTGTTGGTAAAGACGCGTGCCGCATCGAACTTGTAGCGCGGCAGCTCGTAGGTCACGGTCTGCAGCGCTCCGGTGTAGAAAGTGCTCGCCACGCCGTACGAGCCGTAGCCGCCGCCATCGACCAGCGTCTGCACGTGCATGCCGGTGAGTTTGCCGTCGCGCGTCACCCCGGTGCGCATCTTCATCAGGACCGGGTGGCGGCCGCGGTGCATGTAGAACACTTCCTCGCGGTTCAGGCAGATCTTGACCGGCCGCCCGAGCAGCATCGCCGCCTTGGCGACCACCATCTCGTGATTGCAGACGTCGCACTTGCCGCCGAAGCCCCCGCCGTTCGGGCAGGCGATGACGCGGATCTGCGACGCCGCCACGCGCAGCACGCGCGCGAGGCAGCGATGGACGTAGTGCGGTACCTGGGTCGAGGACCACAGCGTGAGCTTGCCTTCGCCGTCGAGCGCGGCGACCGCGGCGTGCTGCTCGATCGGCAGATGGGTGTTGCCTTCGTAGAAGAACAGGTCCTCGAAGACGTGATCGGACTTGGCGAGCGCTTCATCCACATTGCCAAACTCGAACGCCTGCAGGCGATGGATGTTGCCGCGCTCGCTGTAGGCGTGGATGCGGGGCTCCGGGTTTTCGAGAGCCTCCTGCGGATTTGAAATGGTCTTCAGCTGATGGTATTTCACTTCGATCAAATCCAGGGCCTGGGTTGCCGTCTGCTCGTCCTTCGCGACGACCGCAGCGACCGGGTCGCCGACGTAGCGCACGTGCTCGGGCGCCAGCGGGTATTCGTCCTGGGTCACGGGAAGAATGCCGAAGGTCACCGGGAAATCCTTGCCCGTCAGGACCAGATGAACTCCCGGATGTTGCTTCGCCTTTTCAGTGTTTATCTCCTCTATCAAGGCGTGCGCGTGGGGAGAACGCAGCAATTTCATGTGCAGCATGCGCGGCAGGACGATGTCGTCGGCGAAGCGCGTCTGGCCGGTGACCTTGGCGCGGCCGTCGACGCGGCGGCGCGGCTTACCGATGACTTTCATGCTCGAGCCTGCGCGCGGCTTCCTCGATCGCCTCGAAAATCTGCTGGTACCCGGTGCAGCGGCAAAGGTTGCCCGAGATGGCTTCCTTGATCCTTTCCCGGTCGGGCATTCTTTCGTTGTCGAGCAGCGCTTTCGCCGTCATCAGGATCCCCGGGGTGCAGTAGCCGCATTGCGCGGCGCCGAGGTCGGCGAAAGCTGCCTGCAAGGGATGCAGCTCGGCGCCGCGGCTGAGGCCTTCGACCGTCTCCACCGCGCGGCCCTCGCACTCGGCGGCCAGCACCAGGCAGGAAAGCTGCGGCGCGCCGTCGATCAGCACGGCGCAGGCGCCGCACTCGCCCAGCTCGCAGCCGTGCTTGGTGCCGGTGAGGCCGAGGTCCTCGCGCAGCGCCTCGAGCAGCGTCTTGTAGCCGGCGCAGGACAGCTCGACGGCCTCGCCGTTGACGCTCAGGCTGAGCTGCAGGCTGCGCGGCATATTGTTTGGGTGCCAAACAAATTGCGCCCACTGTACTGCAAAGCCCCTGTGGCGGGAAGGGCCGGCGCGGCGTAAAATTTTTCGCTTACCCCGCAAGGAGACTCCCATGGCATTGCGTATCGGCGACGAGGCACCCAATTTCCAGGCGCAGACCACCGAGGGCCCGATCGACTTCCACAAGTGGATCGGCGACAAGTGGGCGATCCTGTTCTCGCATCCCAAGGACTTCACCCCGGTCTGCACCACCGAGCTCGGGTACATGGCGCGCATCAAGCCCGAGTTCGACAAGCGCAACACCAGGATCATCGGCCTGTCGGCCGACCCGGTGGAGGACCACAAGAGGTGGGCCCGGGACATCGAGGAGACCCAGGGCACGGCGATCAACTACCCCATGATCGGCGATCCCGACCTCAAGGTGGCGAAGCTCTACGACATGCTTCCCGCGACCGAGTCGAGCGAAGGCAAGCGGACGGCGGCGAACAACGCCACCGTGCGCACCGTCTTCGTGATCGGCCCCGACAAGAAAATCAAGCTGATGCTGTTCTACCCGATGACCACCGGCCGCAACTTCGACGAGCTGCTGCGCGTGCTCGATTCCATCCAGCTCACCTCGAAGCACAAAGTCGCCACCCCGGCGAACTGGAAGCAGGGCCAGGACGTCATCATCGCCGGCTCGGTGAGCGACGAGGACGCGAAAAAGCAGTACCCGGCGGGCTGGAAGGCCCCCAAGCCCTACCTGCGGATTGTCCCTCAGCCCAAGCCGTGAGATACATGCTGTAACAATCGGTTACCCATTCCGGGATAGGGGCGAGTACGCTGCTGTCCAAGGAGACGGAGGTTCTATGAAAAGACCGTCGAAATTGATAGTGGGCATGGTAGCCCTGCTCATCGGGACGATGACGGCCGGTACGGCATTCGCCTGGG
>DATILQ010000087.1:0-1965 GCA_035476235.1 Burkholderiales bacterium | reverse complement strand
AAGAAGCCGACGCTGATCAACGCGGTGATCGACGAGACCGCGGGCACCGAGAGCGGCCGCATCACCAGCCTCAACCCGAGCGCGGCCAAGAAGAAGTAGCTCAGGAGGGAACCATGGAAGCACTGAAGGGCGTCCGGATTCTGGATATGACGCACGTCCAGGCCGGGCCGACATGCAGCCAGCTCCTCGCCTGGATGGGCGCGGACGTGATCAAGTTCGAGAACCCGCAGGGCGACGCGACGCGCGGCCAGCTGCGCGACGTGCCGAACGCCGACTCGCTCTACTTCACGATGCTCAACTGCAACAAGCGCTCGATCACCGTCAACATGAAGACGGCCGAGGGCAAGCAGGTGTTCATCGACCTGTTGAAGAAGTGCGACATCATCATGGAGAACTTCGGCCCAGGCGTGCTCGACCGCTTCGGCTTTCCGTGGGACAAGATCCGCAGCATCAACCCGAAGGTCGTGATGGGCTCGATCAAGGGCTTCGGCTCGACCGGGCCCTATGCCGACTTCAAGGCGTACGAGAACGTGGCGCAGGCGATGGGCGGCTCGATGAGCACCACGGGCGTGCCGGAGGGCCCGCCGTTCGTCACCGGCGCGCAGATCGGCGACTCGGGCACGGGGCTGCACCTCGCGATCGGACTGCTCGCCGCGCTGCGCCAGGCGGAGAAGACCGGCAAGGGCCAGTACGTCGAGGTGGCAATGATGGACGGTGTCATGAACCTCTGCCGGGTCAAGTTCCGCGACCATCAGCGCCTGACGCGCGGCGACCTGTCGGAATACTCCGTGCCGACCTACAAGGGCATGGGCGAGGTGCCGCGCGCCGGCAATGACTCCGGCGGCGGACAACTCGGCAACGCGATCCACTGCAAGCCGCACGGCGCGAACGACTGGCTCTACGTGGTGGTGCAGGAAGCCGTGTGGGAGGACCTCGCGAAGCGCATCGGCCCCGAAGTCGGCATGCCCGACATGGCAGCCGATGCGCGCTTTGCCAAGATCGCCGACCGGCGCAAGAACCAGAACCTGATGTGGGCGCTCATCACTCGCTTCGCCAAGAACTACACCAAGCGCGAGCTGATGGCGATCCTGAACCCGCTCGATGTGCCCTGCGGTCCGATCATGAGCACCGAGGACCTCGCCACGGACGAGCACGTGCGCGGCCGCGATATGTGGGTCGAGCTCGACCATCCGCAGCGCGGCAAGTGGTTCAACGTCGGCATGCCGATCAAGCTCTCCGACTCGCCTGCCGTAATCAAGCGGAGCCCGACGCTCGGCGAGCACACCGACGAGGTGCTGCGCGAGGTGCTCGGCTACGACGAGGGGAAGATCAAGAGTCTGCGCGGCGCCGGCGCGTTCAGCGTGCCGCCGAAGAAGGCCGCATGAAGCTCGCCCTCTGCTTATGAGAATTGTTCTTATAGGGCAGCAGGATTTCGGCAAGGCGGTGCTCGAAGCCTTCCTCGCGCGCGGCGACCAGGTAGCCGGCGTGTTTTGCGCGCCGGAGAAGCCCGGCGCGCGTCCGGACGCCCTCAAAGTGGCGGCGCAGGAGAAGGGCGTGCCGGTGTTCCAGCTCGCGTCGCTGAAGAGCCCCGAGGCGTCGGCGAAGCTGCGCGAGCTCAATGCCGAGATCGGCATCATGGCGTTCGTGCTGCAGTTCGCGCCGCAGGATTTCGTCAAGATCCCGCAAGCCGGCACGATCCAATATCACCCGTCACTGCTGCCGAAATACCGCGGGCCGTCATCGATCAACTGGCCGATCATCCGCGGCGATACGAGGACCGGGCTGACGATCTTCCGGCCGACCGACGGGCTGGACGAAGGACCGGTGATCCTGCAGAAGGAAACGCCCATCGGCCCGGACGACACGCTGGGCACGGTGTATTTCGACCGCCTGTTCCCGATGGGCGTGAAGGCGATGCTCGAGGCGGCCGACCTGGTGGTCGCGGGCAAGCATCGCGAGACGCTG
>DATILQ010000086.1:0-9053 GCA_035476235.1 Burkholderiales bacterium | reverse complement strand
CAGGGCGTGACGCGCGAGCGCATCGCCGAGGCGCGCATCATGATCGACGCCGCGCGCTACATGGTGCTGAACGCGGCGTGGAAAATGGACACGGTCGGCAACAAGGCGGCGAAGAAAGAGATCGCGATGATCAAGGTGTTTGCGCCGAACGTCGCCTGCAAGGTCATCGACTGGGCGATCCAGGTGCACGGCGGCGGCGGCGTGTCCGACGACTTCGGCCTCGCCTATGCGTACGCGCACGCCAGGACCTTGCGCTTTGCCGACGGCCCCGACGAGGTGCACCGCAACCAGATCGCCAAGATGGAGATCGGCGAGCAGACCAGCATCGCCGACGCCCTCTCGAAAATGAGGCACGCATGATCGTCGGAGTGCCGAAAGAGCTGAAGACCCACGAGTACCGGGTCGGCCTGACGCCGACTTCGGTGCGCGAGGTGACCTCGCACGGCCATCAGGTCATCGTCGAGACCGGCGCCGGCGCGGGCATCGGCGCCGCCGACTCGGCCTATGAGAAGGCGGGGGCAGGAATTGTCAAAGACGTTTTCCCCGAGGCAGAGCTGATCGTCAAGGTCAAGGAACCGCAGCCGCAGGAGCGCAGGAAGCTGAACGAGAAGCATGTCCTGTTCACCTACCTGCACCTCGCGCCGGACCCGGCGCAGGTCAGGGATCTCGCCGCCTCCGGGGCTGTTTGCATCGCCTACGAGACGGTGACGAAAGCCGGCGGCGGACTGCCGCTGCTCGCGCCGATGTCGGAAGTCGCGGGGCGCATGGCGGTCCAGGTCGGCGCGAGCTGCCTCGAGAAGGAGCGCGGCGGCATGGGGATCCTGCTCGGCGGCGTTCCGGGCGTGCCGCCCGCGAAGATCACCATCCTCGGCGCCGGGGTCTCGGGCAGCAATGCCGCGCGGCTTGCCGTCGGCTCCGGCGCGCGCGTGTACGCGCTCGACAGGTCGCTGGATGTCTTGAGGGGCATCGAAGCGGAGTTTGGCGCGCGGGTCGTGACGGTGTACTCGAGCCGTGACGCGGTCGAGCAGCACGTGCTGTCGGCGGACCTGGTCATCGGCGCGGTGCTGGTGCCGGGCGCGGCTGCGCCCAGGCTGGTGTCGCGCCAGATGGTGAAGGCGATGAAAACGGGCGCGGTGGTGGTCGACATCGCGATCGACCAGGGCGGCTGCTTCGAGACCTCGCGGCCGACCACGCACGCCGATCCCACCTACGTGGTGGACGACGTGGTGCATTACTGCGTGACCAACATGCCCGGCGCGGTGCCGCGTACTTCGACCTATGCGCTCAACAACGCCACGCTGCCCTTCGTGCTCGCGCTCGCCAACAAGGGCTGGAAGCAGGCGCTCGCCGATGATCCGCATCTGCGCGACGGGCTCAACGTCGCGAGCGGCAAGGTGACGCACCCGGAAGTCGCCGCGGCGGTCAGCGCGCCGTACTTCCCTCCCGAAGAAGTGATCCTAAAGTAGCCGCCGCGCGCTCCAGCTCCTCGTTCGAGGTGAGGATGTCCGGGCACAGACGCAGGTATTCGCCGCGCGCGTCGGTCTTGATTTTTCTTTTTCGCAATTCACCCGATATGCCCGCCGCAGCGGAATGCCTGACGCTGAGGAAAGCGCCATGGTCTTCGCCTGCGCCTTCAGCACGAATGCCCTCTCGCAGCAGCGCTTCAGCCAGAAGCGCTTTTTGCGCCAGCGAGGAAGCGCGCAGCTTCCCGACGCCGATCTCGAGGGTGAATTCCAGGCCGGCAAGGGCCTGGAACGCGGCGAGCACCGGCGGCGTGGATTCGAGCCACGCGTCGCCGCCGGGCGCGAAGCGCGGCGGCTCGGGCCGCTCGTAGGCGAACACGTCCTGCTTCGCGAACCAGCCGGTGTCGAGGGTAACGAGCCGGTGGTGGCGCGGATGCACGTAGAGCCAGCACGCGCCCGGTCCGCCGCGCAAATACTTGTAGGACCCGCCGACCGCGAAGTCCGCATCGAGCGCCGCCAGATCGAGCGGCAGCACGCCGGCGTGGTGGTACACGTCGAGGAGCACGAGCGATCCCGCCGCATGGGCTTTTGCGATCAGCTGTGCAACCTCCTGCAGGATTCTCGAAGTCCGGAAAGCGACCGTCGACACGACCAGCAGATCGGCTTGCCTCGCGTGGAAGTCTTCGAACGGCAGGGTCGCCAGCGCGATGCGACCCTTCTCGCGGTACACCCGCAGGATGAAATCGAGCGAGTCGAACTCCGCATCGGTGGTGAGCACGCGCGGCTTGCCGGGAAGCGCGTTCAGCACGGCGCGCAGGCCCTGACCCGCGCTGGTCTTGGGCACGACGCAGTCGGCGCTTGGCGCGCCAATCAACTGGCCGGTCAATGATCTGAATTTTTCCCGAGCCTCGAGCCAGAGCTGCCAGGCGCCGTCCATGTCGCGGTACCAGGCATCGAGCGCCGCGCGCACGTCCTCGGCCATCCGGTCGGGCGGCCGGCCGAGCGAGTGGTTCGCCAGGTAGATCTCGTCTCGTTCCAGTACGCGCGAGAATCTCTGCCTCGGGTTCATGAACCGATTTCGGTTCTCACATCGATGAGCTCAGGGAACAATGAAACCTCGAGGGTTTTCCTGAGGAAGGAAACGCCAGCGGTGCCACCAGTGCCCCTCTTGAAGCCGATGACGCGCTCCACGGTCTTCACGTGCCGGAAACGCCAGAGCTGGAAATTTTCCTCGACGTCGACCAGCTTCTCGCACATGTCGTATTCCGCCCAGTACCGCTTCGGGTTTTCATAGATCTGCTTGAAAACGTCCACCACGGCAGGGTGGCGCTCATACGGCTGCGACCAGTCGCGCTCGACGCGCCCGGGCGGCACCGGCATGCCGCGGCGCGACAGGTGGCGCAGGAACTCGTCGTAGAGGCTCGGCGACTCGAGCAGGCGCTTCAGGCGCGCGTGCGTCTGCGCCGCGTGCCTCTGCACCTCGATCAGCTGCGCGTTCTTGTTGCCGAGCAGGAACTCGACGGCGCGGAACTGGGACGACTGCAGGCCGGAGGCCGGACCGAGGACATGGCGGAACTCGGCGTACTCGGAGGGCGTGAGCGTCTCCAGCACCGCCCATTGCTCGAACAGCTGGCGCTGGATCTGCTTCACGCGCGCCAGGATCTTGAAGCAGGGGTCGAGCCGGTCGGCCTTGACATGCTCGATCGCCGCGGCGAGCTCGTGGATCATCAGCTTCATCCACAGCTCGGAGGTCTGATGCTGGATGATGAACAGCATCTCGTCGTGGTGCGCGGAGCGAGGCCGCTGCGCGGCGAGCAGCTCGTCCAGGCAAAGATAGCCGCCGTAGGAGGTCTCGGCGGCCAGGTCGGTGATGAATTCGCGCTTGTCGTTGGGCATGCCCCCTATAATGCCACCGCATCTTTACGGGGATTGCGATGCTCAAGCTCTGCGGCTTCCACATCAGCAACTACCACAACAAGGTGCGCATCGCCCTGCTCGAGAAAGGGGTGCCGTTCGAGGAGGACCCGGGCTGCGCCCCCTGCCAGGAGGACGGGTTCCTCGCGCGCACGCCCATGGGCAAGGTGCCGTTCCTCGAGCTCGACGGCACGACGCTCGCGGAATCGCAGGTGATCTGCGAGTACCTCGAAGAGACCTATCCGCAGAAGCCGCTGTACCCCCGGGACCCGCTGGCGCGTGCCAAGGTACGGGAGCTGATCGCACTGATCGAGCTGCATGTCGAGCTCGTGGCACGCAGGCTCTACGGCCAGGTGTTCTTCGGCAAGCCGGCGGACGAGGACGTAAAGCAATCCGTCGAGAAGGACCTCGTCAAGGGCGTTCGCGCCCTGCGCGCCAGGGCAAGGTTCGATCCTTACATTGCCGGGAGCGAGCTCACCCTCGCTGACTGCGCCGCGTTCGTCAGCCTGCCGCTCGTGTCGCTCGCCACCAGGCATGCCTACGGGCGCGATTTCCTGGAGGAGATCGCGCAGCTCAAACCCTATTTGAGGATGCTTGGCGAGCGGCCTGCTTTCAACAGAGTCAACGAGGATCGCAAGGCGGCGATGGCTCGGGCCAAGAAGTGAACGAGCTCAAGGAGTACCTGCGCTACATCGTCACGCTCACGGCGGTGCTCGACCCGTTCCTGGCGGTGCCGATTTTCCTCAGCGTCACCTCGGCCGCCAATCCGGCCGGCCGGCGGCGCCTCGCGTACATCGTCACGCTCACCGTGTTCGCGGTGCTCGCCGGCTCGGCGCTCTTCGGCGAGGCCCTGCTGCGCGTGATCGGCGCCAGCGTGCCGGCCTTCCAGGTCGGCGGCGGCCTGGTGCTCCTCCTGATGGCGCTCGCGATGCTGAACGCCAGGGTGGGAGAGATGCGCCAGACCCCGGCGGAAGCGAGGGAGCTGGAATCCGGCGAGCTTTCCGGCGTGGTGCCGCTGGCAGTGCCGCTGCTCGCCGGGCCGGGTGCGATCAGCACCACGATCATCAACGCACAGAAAGACGGCCTCGTGCATATGGCGGCGCTCATCGTGTGCATCGCGCTGGTTTGCGGCGTGCTCTGGTGGGTGCTGCGCATCGCCGACGCGGTCGGGCCGAAGATGGGGACGACCGGGCTCAACATCGCGACGCGGCTGCTCGGCCTGCTGCTGGCGGCGATCGCCATCCAGACCATGGCCGAGGGCCTGAAGGAGCTGTTTCCGGGGCTCGCCTAGAGCGCGAGCGGATTGCTCGGCGCGCGCTCGTCGAGGATGTCTTCCATGCGCGCGCGGATCGCGCCCTTGATGCGCGGGTGCGTGAGCACGTAGAAGCGCTCCTCCTTCACCGCCGCTACGACGGCCCGCGCCACATCGTCTGCCGAGAGCTTCCCCGAGGCCACTGCCTTTTTAAGCAGGGCCTCCTCCTTCGAAGGTTTCTTCCCCGGATTCCACAGCTCCCTGGGCCGATTTCTTTCCGAGTCTGCGATTCCCGTAGGAACGTAAGCCGGGCAGAGGACGGAAACTCCGACCGGCGAGCCGCGCAGCCGCAGGTCGTGATACAGCGACTCCGACAGCGCGACCACGGCGTGCTTGGTCACGTTGTAGGCGCCCATCCCGGGCGGCGAGATCAATCCAGCGACCGACGCGGTGTTGACGACGTGGCCCTCGCCTTGCGCGAGAAGCCGCGGCACGAAGGCGCGCACGCCGTGGATCACGCCCCAGAGGTTGACGCCCAGGATCCACTGCCAGTCGGCAAGCGTGTTCTCCCACACCGCGCCGAGCGGCGACACGCCGGCGTTGTTGCACACGACATGCGTCGCGCCGAACTGCGCGATCGCTTTACTGCAAAAAGATTCAACTTCCTGATAGCGCGAAACGTCGACGCGCATTGCAAAGGCACGCACGCCGCGGCTCTGAACCTCGTTCAAGGTGCTTTTCAAGCCCGGCTCATCGACGTCCGCGAGCGCCGCATGCATGCCTTCGCCGGCAAAGGCGAGCGCCATGGCGCGTCCCAGCCCGCTCGCCGCCCCGGTGATGGCGGCGACCCTGCCCTCGAGCATTTTCATTCAGTGCCTCTCCAGCCAGTCGGCGGCGTCGCGCCACAAGGTATCGCGGAACTGCTCGCGGAAAAAGCCGAAGTGGCCGATCCGCTCGGCGCCCAGCTCGCGCGGCATCACTCGCGTGAGCTCCGCAGGGGCGCGCGGGTAGAGCTCCAGCAGCGCTTCGGCGGCGGCGAGCGGCGCATACGGGTCGTCGGCCACCCAGTACAGGCGAAGCGGCGCACTGAAGCGCGCGTACTGCTCTTTTGCGCCCAGGGCGCCGACGAGGTAGCCGGGGTCCCGGCACCAGCGCGCCCACTCTATGGCGACGCCTGCCGGGATGTTCTCGCCCTGGCCCAGCGCGGCGGCGGGAAAATAGCCGAACAGGCGCGAGACGCCGGGCAGCAGCGCGTGCGTGAGCAGCCACATTCCCGCGCGCGGGGCGCCGCGCCAGTGGCGCCAGTAGCCGCTCTGCGAGCCGACGGCGAGCGCCGCCGCGAGACGCTCGGCCCCGGGAATGAGGGCGAACGACTGCCCGCCAAAGCTGTGGCCTACCGCCATCAGCTTCTTGCCGGTTTTGGAGAGAAATTGCAGAGCCGCGCCGGCGTCGAGTTCGGCCCAATCGCGCATCCTGGCATTCTTCAATCTGAAGGAACCCGATCGCCCGATGCCGCGGTAGTCGAACGTGAGCACGGTGAAGCCGCGCTCGGCGAGGTAGGCGGCGAACTTGCCGTAGTACTCCTGCTTCACGCCCGCCGCGGCGTTGATCTGCAGCGCCCGCCCGTTGCTCGAGGCGGGACGAAACAGCGTCGCGCCGAGGCGATGGCCGTCGCGCGCCTGGATTTCGCAGGGCTCAGCGCCAGGCATGCCAGAGCATGGAAGCGCCGCCCAGCAGGATCAGCGCCTCCATGAAAAGAACGTGCAGCCTCGCGCCGATGCGGGTGGAAAGCCATGCGGCGAGCGCGCTGCCCGGAATCGTCGCGAACCCGATCACGGCGCCGGTGGCGGCCGCCTCGGCGTCGAGCAGGTCGAAGCGCTGGAACAGCGCCGCCTTGCACAGGTCGAGGACGATGGTGGAGAGCGCGTCGGTCGCAAGCACCGCGGGGCCCGCCAGGCCGGCGCCGAGCAGCAGCGAGACCTGGATCACCCCGGTGCCGGTCGCGATGCCCGAGGAAAAGCCGAACACCGCGGCGCCCGCGGCGAGCCCCGGCGTACGCAGCAACGCCGCCCGCCTGTGCAGCAGCCGGCGCAGCGGAACCGATCCCATCACGGCCAGGCCGAGGATGCTGCCGATCACGCGCGCGTCGAGCACGCTGTAAAGCCAGGCGCCGAGCACGAGGAAAGGCAGCGCCGCGGCGAGCATCACTGTCAACGCGGCGCGATCGACGTGCGCGCGGTAGAACCAGAAGCGCCCGGCGTTGATGATGACGCCGGCGACGGCGAGAACGGGGACCAGCGCTTTGACGCCGATCAGCGGGGCGAGCGCCGCGGCGAGGATCACCCCGGTGCCGAAGCCGCCCAGGCCGCCGATCACCGCGGCGCCCAGGCCCAGCGCGCCGACCGCGGCGAGAGTGGGCGCGTCGAGCAGCAATCTAGCTGCGCGGTACCGGGCGCGGCCGGCCGTCGCGGTCGATGGCGACGTAGGTCAGCGTGGCCTGGGTCACCTTGACGATTTTCGGGTCCGCAGGCCGGCGCTCGGCGTATACCTCGACGGTGACGGTGATCGAGGTGTCCCCGATCCTCACCAGGTCGGTGTAGAAGGAAAGCACGTCGCCGACCTGCACCGGCTGCTTGAAGATGAACTCTTTCACGGCGACGGTCGCCACGCGGCCGCGCGCCGTGCGACCGGCGAGGATGCCGCCGGCGATGTCGACGTGCGACATGATCCAGCCGCCGAAGATGTCGCCGTTCTGGTTGGCGTCGGCGGGCATCGTCATGACGCGCAGCGCCGGCAGCTTGTTCTCGGGGAGCCGGTCCATCTAGCGCTTTTGCGATTCCAGGTAATGCAGCGGCCCGCCCCGGAAGGGAGCAAAGCCGGTGCCGAAGATGAGGCCGGCGTCGGCGAGGTCGGCGACGGCGACGATGCCCTCGGCCACGGCGGCCCTGGCCTCGTTCAGGTACGGCGCGATCAGCGACTGCACGAGGGCGTCGTCGTACGCGTCGGGCTGGCCTTTCACCGGCCTGCCTTTCTCGTAGCGGTAAATCCCCTGGCCGGTTTTTCTTCCCAGCTGGCCGAGCTTGACCTTGTTGACGAGCACCTGCGGCACGTCGGCCTCACTCTTCGAGAATTTCTTCGCCAGCGCCTTCCCGGCGGCCAGGCAGATGTCGAGCCCGACGGTATCGGCGAGCTCGGCCGGGCCCATCGGCATGCCGAAGTCTTCCATCGCGCGGTCGACCGTCTCGGGTTTCGCGCCCTGGTCGAGCATGCGGAACGCGTTGTACAGGTAGGGGCCGAGCACGCGGTTGACGAGAAATCCAGGCGCGTCCTTCACCGGCAGCGGCAGCTTGTCGATGTGACGAACGAAAGCCGCCGCCTTGCGAGCGAATTCCGCATTTGTTCGATCACTGGAAACGATTTCCACCAGCTGCAATTGAGGAACTGGGTTGAAAAAATGAATGCCCACCAGCCGGGAAGGATCTTTCAGCGCGGTAGCGATGTCGGCGAGCTTGAGGCTCGAGGTGTTGGTGGCGAGGATCGCAGCGGGCTTCGCCGCCGCCTCGAGCTTCGCGAAGAGAGAGCGCTTCGCTTCCAGGTCCTCGAAGATCGCCTCGATGATCAAGTCGGCGCGTGCCGCGCCCGCGCCGCCGACATCGGGGATCAGCCGGTCGAGCGCGTCGCGCACTCGGCGCGGGTCGCGCAGCCGGCGCTGAAAGAGCTGCGCCGCGCGCTTCACCGCCGGCGCGATGCGCTCGGGCGCGGTGTCCTGCAGCGTGACCGTCAGCCCGCGCATGGCGCAGATCGCGGCGATGTCGCCGCCCATGACGCCGGCGCCGACGATGTGCACATGGCGCGGCGCGAAGTCCGAGTTCTTCCCGAGCGACTTCATGCGCTCCTGCAGGAAGAAGATGCGGATCAGGTTCGCCGTGGTCGGGTGCGCGAACAGGGCCTCGACCGAGGCCGCGGGATCGCCGCCAGCGCGGAACGGGTCGCCGTCATACTTCTTCCAAAGCTCGAGAATCGCGTAGGGCGCCGGATACTGCTCGCGCTTCGCCTTTCTCGCGACTTGCCGGCGGGCTTGCGAAGCAACAAGGCTTCTAAGGGGTCCGGAAAGCATCATCGCTTTTCCGAAGGAGAGGCTTTTCCTTTTAGGCGCTTCCAGCGTGACCATGCGCGCCGTGTTCTCGAGGATGCGCAGAGGCACGGCCTGGTCGACGAGGCCGATGCGATGCGCGCGGCGCGCGTCCACGGATTTCCCCGTCAGGAGCATGTCGAACGCCGCTGCCGGGCCGACGAGCTTCGGCAGCCATTGCACGCCGTGCCAGGCCGGCATGATGCCGAGCATCACCTCGGGCAGGGCGAAGCGCGTCTTCGGATCGTCGAGCGCCACGCGGTAGCGGCAGGCGAGCGCCAGCTCGACGCCG
>DATILQ010000085.1:0-1520 GCA_035476235.1 Burkholderiales bacterium | reverse complement strand
GAACCGGCTGGTGGAAGACGCGCTGGCGCTGACGCACGGCGACCTCACCACGCGCGGCGTGGAGCTGGTGCTGCGGCTCGCGCCGCGCCTGTCCGAGATCCGCGGCGATCGCGTGCAGCTGCAGCAGGTGGTGCTCAACCTGGTGGTGAACGCCGCGGAAGCGATGGCGGCGTGCCCGCAGAAGGACCGCCTGCTTACCGTGCAGACGCTTGCCACCAAGGGGCGCGTCCATATCAACGTCGTCGACCGCGGCTCCGGCTTCAGCGTGCCGGCCGAAAAACTGTTCGAGGCCTTCTACACGACCAAGCCGCAGGGCCTGGGCCTCGGATTGTCCATTTCGAAGTCCATCATCAAGGCCCACGGCGGCCGGTTGTGGGCCATCACGCGTCGCGGCGGCGGCGCGGCATTCCTGATCACGCTGCCGAGCGTGCCTTGAGAGCGCGCCGTGCCGGCCAATGTCAAGGTGATCCACGCGCGTGAGTTCATCCGCGCCCAGCCCGACGGGCAGGCTCACCTCGACAGCGCGCTGCAACTCCTGAAGGACATCGCGCAGGCCGGAGCGGGACTCGAAGACTTCGAGGTGCTGGTCGACACACGCCTGGTCTCGGGACGCCTTTCGGCGACCGATCTCTGGACGCTCGCCGAGCAGCTGGTGCGCTTCCGCAAGACCTTCGCCCATCGCACCGCGATCCTCTGCCCGATCGAGCGCTTCGACCACGCGCGTTTCTTCGCCCTGTGCGGCGAGAACCACGGCTTCAACATCCACGCTTTCACCTCGTACGAGGAAGCCATGGAGTGGCTGATCGGCTGAGCGGCGCTGCTCGCCCGGGCGGCATGGGACTTTGGTCCACTTTCTTGCGGCTCCCCGACCTGCTCCAATCGGAGCACCGTGCCGTATGTCGCGATCGTCGATGACGAGGAGCCCGTCCGCAAGGCCTTGAAGCGGCTGCTGCGCGCCGCGGGCCTCGAAGCCGAGACCTACGCAAGCGGGCGCGAGTTCCTCGAGGCGAGCGCCCTGCGGCCGCCCGACTGCCTGGTGCTCGACCTGCACATGCCCGGCATGAGCGGGCTGCAGGTGCTGCGCGAGCTGCGCGCGGCGCCTGACGCGCCGCCGACCGTGATCATCACCGCTTACGACGAGCCAGCGACGCGCGAGCAGTGCCTCGCGGCCGGCGCGTCGGCCTATCTGCGCAAGCCGCTCGACGAGCGGCTGCTGCTCAACGCCATCTCGGCGACCGTCAAGCGCTTTCCAAGGGAGAAAGAATCATGAAGCTCAAACACCTGCTGCCGCTCGTGCTGCTCGCGGCCGCGGCGCCGGCCGCGGCGCAGTCGTCCTCGCGCGCCGGTCAGTCCGAGTTCTACTTCGCCCCGGTATTCACGCAGGGCAAGGACCTTTCGCAGGAAGGCGGCACGCGCGTCAGCACCGGCACGGGACAGGGCTTCAGCCTTGGCTGGGCCTACAACTTCGACCCGCGCTTGGCTGCCGGGATCGACTTCGCCTGGAGCTGGGTGGACTACCG
>DATILQ010000084.1:0-25904 GCA_035476235.1 Burkholderiales bacterium | reverse complement strand
CCGAGATGGAAACGCTGTTCGAGGAGCTGCCGAACTTCGGCGAGGCGCTGGAGGACATTCGCAAGCACCTCGCGCTGTGCATCGATTCCGACGACTCGATCGAGCTGCCGCCGATGCTGCTGCTCGGCGAGCCGGGCATTGGCAAGACCCATTTCGCGCGCAAGATCGCGCAGCTCCTGGGCACCGGGTTTGGCTTCGTGCCGATGAGCTCGCTCACCGCCGGCTGGGTGCTCTCGGGCGCGTCCTCGCAATGGAAGAACGCCAAGCCGGGCAAGGTGTTCGATACCTTCCTGAACGGCGACTACGCCAACCCGGTGATCGTGGTCGACGAGCTCGACAAGGCGAGCTCCGACGGCCAGTACGACCCCCTCGGCGCGCTCTACGAGCTGCTCGAGGTCGAGACCTCGACCCGCTTCGTCGACGAGTTCGTCGAGCTGCCGATCGACGCCTCGGGCGCGCTCTGGCTGGCGACCGCCAACGATGCGGCGCGCATCCCCGACCCCCTCCTCAACCGTCTCAGCATCTACGAGATCGAGGCGCCGGACGCGGCGGGCTCGGCGCGCATCGCCGTAACCATCTACCGCGAGATCCGCAGCACCCACGATTGGGGGCGGCAGTTCCCCGAGTCGCTCTCGCCGCTCGCGCTCGAGAAGCTGGCGTCGCTGCCGCCGCGCGAGATGCGGCGCGTGGTCCACTCGGCATTCGGCAACGCGAAGCTCGCCGGGCGCGGCGAAATCGGCCCGGATGACCTGCAGGACGCGCGCGGCGCGAGGAAGACGCGGATCGGGTTCTGAGGCGCGCGTTACACGCGCTGCTCAACCCAGGACTTCACGGATTGCAGAGCGACGGGTAGATTGCCGGGCTGCGTGCCTCCGGCCTGGGCCATGTCGGGCCGCCCGCCGCCCTTGCCGCCGACCTGCTGCGCCACGAAATTCACCAGCTCGCCGGCCTTCACTTTTGCCGTGAGATCGGCCGTCACCCCGGCGATCAGCGAAACCTTGCCGTCGGCGACCGAGCCGAGCACGATCGCGGCGGACTTGAGCCGGTCCTTGAGCCGATCGAGGGTCTCGCGCAGGGTCTTCGCGTCGGCGCCCTCGAGGGTGGCGGCCAGCACTTTGGCGCCCTTCACGTCGACCGCCTGCGCGGCAAGGTCCTCGCCCTGGCTCGCCGCCAGCTTCGACTTGAGTCGCGCCAGCTCCCTCTCGAGCGCGCGCTTTTCCTCCC
Source organism: Burkholderiales bacterium (assembly GCA_035476235.1). GTDB lineage: Bacteria > Pseudomonadota > Gammaproteobacteria > Burkholderiales > SG8-39 > SCGC-AG-212-J23. The sequence goes on along the minus strand of DATILQ010000084.1, from coordinate 24,680 downwards.
GCTCGGCCTTGAGCTTGTCCCTGAGCGCCGCGCCCTTGGCCTGGAAAAAATCCTCGACGAAGCCCTTGTCCCGCTCCACCTGCTGCACCCAGGCGAGCGCGCCCTCGCCGGTCACCGCCTCGATGCGGCGGATCCCGGCCGCGACGCCCGACTCCGACACGATCTTGAAAAAGCCGATCTCGCCGGTGCGCCGCACGTGCGTGCCGCCGCACAGCTCGGTCGAGAACTCGCCCATGGTGAGCACGCGCACCTCGTCGCCGTACTTGTCGCCGAAGAAGGCGAGCGCGCCGGCGCGCATCGCATCGTCGTATTTCATGATGCGCGCCGTCACCTCGTCGTTGCGCTGGATCGCGGCGTTCACGAGCGCCTCGACCTGAGCGATCTGCTCCGCGGTCAGCGGCTTGGGATGCGAGAAGTCGAAGCGCGTGCGCTGCGCGTCGACCAGCGAGCCCTTCTGCTCGACGTGCTTGCCGAGCACCTGACGCAGCGCCGCGTGCATGAGGTGCGTGGCGGAATGGTTCCACATGGCGCGCCGCCGCGACGCCTTGTCCACCTGCGCGTTCAGCGTATCGCCGACGCGAAGCACTCCGGTGCGCTGCCTGCCGTGATGGCCGAACACCTCGGCCTGGATCTTCTGCGTATCGTCGACCGCGAACGTGCCGGCGGGACCAGCCAGCTCGCCGCGATCGCCGACCTGGCCTCCCGACTCGGCGTAGAAGGGGGTGCGGTCGAGCACCACCACCCCCGCCTCACCCGCGCGCAGCTCCTGTACCGGCGTTCCTTCGCGGTAAAGCGCCACCACGCGCGCGCGCAGCGTCAGCGTGTCGTAGCCGTGGAACTCGGTCTTGTTGCCCGAGTATTCGAGCCCGCTCGCCATGGAGAACCGCGAAGCAGCGCGCGCCCGCTCGCGCTGCTGCTCCATGGCCGCCTCGAATCCCGCCATGTCGATGCGCACGCCGCGCTCGCGGCCGATATCGGCGGTGAGGTCGACGGGAAACCCGTAGGTGTCGTAGAGGCGGAATACCGTGTCGCCGTCGAGCAGCTTTTCGCCCGAGGCGAGCGCCGATTCGAGCACGGCCATGCCGTTCTCCAGCGTTTCGGCGAAGCGCTCCTCTTCCTGCTTTAGGACCTGCTCGACTTTGTCCTTCGACGCGCGCAGCTCGGGATAGGCGTCTCCCATCGCCTTGTCGAGATCGCCGACGAGCCGGTGGAAGAACGGTTTCGTCTGGCCGAGCTTGTAGCCGTGCCGGATGGCGCGCCGGATGATCCGCCGCAGCACGTACCCCCGCCCCTCGTTGCCCGGGATCACCCCGTCGACGATCAGGAACGAGCAGGCGCGGATGTGATCGGCGATGACGTTGAGCGAAGGGTTCTTGAGATCCTTCTGGTGCGTCTCGCGCGCCGCCGCTCTGATCAGGTCCTGGAACAGGTCGATCTCGTAGTTCGAGTGCTTGCCTTGCATCACGGCGGCAATGCGCTCAAGGCCCATGCCGGTATCGACCGAGGGCTTCGGCAGGGGATGCATGACTCCGGCTTCATCGCGGTTGAACTGCATGAACACCAGGTTCCAGATCTCGATGTAGCGGTCGCCGTCAGCATCCGGTGATCCCGGCGCTCCGCCTTCGATGCCCGGCCCGTGGTCGTAGAAGATCTCGCTGCACGGACCGCAGGGGCCGGTATCGGCCATCTGCCAGAAATTGTCGGACTGGTATTTCTGCCCGCCGGGCTTGTCGGCGATGCGGATCACGCGCTCCTTCGGCAGGCCCACCATCCTGGTCCACAGCTCGTAAGCCTCGTCGTCGGTGTGATAGACGGTCGCCCACAAGCGCTCCGGCGGAAGCTTGAACACCCGGGTGAGTAGCTCCCACGCGTACCGGATGGCGTCCTGCTTGAAGTAATCGCCGAAGGAGAAGTTGCCGAGCATCTCGAAGAACGTGTGATGGCGCGCGGTGTAGCCGACGTTCTCCAGATCGTTGTGCTTGCCGCCTGCGCGGAGCGAGCGTTGCGAACTCGCCGCCCGCAAGTAAGGCCGCTTTTCCTTGCCGAGGAACACGTCCTTGAACTGCACCATCCCGGAGTTCACGAACAGCAGCGTCGGATCGTTCACCGGCACGAGCGAGCTCGAAGGCACCACGGCGTGGCCCTGCGAGCGGAAATAGTCGAGAAACGTCGAGCGAATCTCGTTGGATTTCATCGGGCCATTCTACTGCAGTGCGAAAAAACCCCGGGGCGCCGGCCGGCCGCGCCCCGGGACATGCGCTACTAGGCGTTGATGCGGCCGTATTTCAATAGCCGCGCGCGCACCGCCCCCATCGTTCTTTCATGCGCCGCCGCCAACTCCTGCAGCGCACGCCCCGCGTCGAAGGCGGCGAGGAGCTTGCGGTCCTCGTCCTCGGACCACGGCTCGCCGGTCTTCTGCGGCAGCTGCGCCTTGCGGCGCTCGAAGCGCTCGATGCGCTCGAGCGCGCTTGCCGCCTCGTACAGTGCGCGCACTACCAGCGGCCTTTGATACGCGCTCTGCGCCGGAAACACCTCGCCGCTTTCAGGATCTACGCCGTTCGCCAGCGAACGCACCACCGCCAATGCTTGTGCTGAATCCATGCCGATCACCCCCTCTCCACGCCATTGCGTGCAGGGATGAACGTTTATACAGTATCAGCGGATGACAGCGTCAGCCGCGCAGCCCGGCCGGTGCGGTGGGCGTGCGTCGCTGATCGGTCCTGTCCTCGGCCCGGGGCTGCGCCTCGGGCAGAAGGGGCGGCCACGACAAGACCGAAGGCTGGCTCGCGGGCGACGCAATGAAGGCCGGTGTGACGTAGTCTGCGGCCAGGTCGATACAGCCGACGGCGGCCGCGATGGTGATACAACCCGCCAATGACTTGCGCATTGGTCTCCTCCCTCTAGGCCTTGTTGGAAGGCTCAGACTGCCCGCTGAAAAACCCGTGCGCAAGGCTGTCGCTGCCAGGCGACTGCGATTCGTCGCTCGCTGGCGACGCAAAAAGGGCCGTTTTGACCCTGTTGTGGCGGCTTAGCTACAGAGAGGCGTCGTCGCCGGCGAGATCCAGCGCGCGGCGGATCGCCTCATAGGAGAAGCCCCGGCTCTGGAGAAAGCGTGCGCGGCGCGCACGCTCCTCACGCGTAGTGGCTTCAGTTCTGTACTTTTTCCTCAGCGCAAGGCTTGCCTGCTCGAGCTCGTCGTCGCTGGAGCAGGCGAGCGCGACCAGCTCCTCGGCGACGCCTTTCGCGCGCAGATCGCGGCGGATGCGCGCGGGGCCGTACTTGCACCCCAGCCAGCGCGCGCGCTCCGACGCATAGCGCTCGTCCGACAGCTGCTTTTTCTCAATCAGGCTGGCGAGGAGTGTTTCCAGCTCCTGGGCCGACCCGGCATGCGGCGCGAGCTTGCGCGCGAGCTCAGCGCGTGAATGCTCGCGCCGCGCCAGCAGCCGCAACGCGCGCTGTCTGAGCTCAGCCGCGCTTGCGGGTGGCGAGGTGCTCAACCTTTTTTTCTTCCGCCGGCTCCGCGGCGGCCGGAGCGGGCTTGGCGATGCCCGCCTTTGCGCGGATCTTCGCCTCGATCTCGCGCGCGAGCTGGGGGTTTTCCTTCAGGAAGTCGCGCGCGTTGTCCTTGCCCTGCCCCAGCCGGTCGCCGTTGTGGATGTACCAGGCGCCCGACTTCTCGAGCACGCCGAGATTGACGCCGATCTCGAGCACTTCGCCTTCGCGCGAAATGCCGTCGCCGTACATGATGTCGAACTCGGCCTGCTTGAAGGGCGGCGCCACCTTGTTCTTCACCACCTTGACGCGCGTCTCGGAGCCGACCACCTCGTCGCCCTTCTTGATCGAGCCGATCCTGCGGATGTCCATGCGCACCGAGGCATAGAACTTGAGCGCGTTGCCGCCGGTGGTGGTCTCGGGATTGCCGAACAGCACGCCGATCTTCATGCGGATCTGGTTGATGAAGATGACCAGCGTGTTGGTGCGCTTGATATTGGCGGTGAGCTTTCTCAGCGCCTGGCTCATCAGGCGCGCCTGCAAACCCATCTGCGGCTCGCCCATCTCCCCCTCGATCTCCGCCTTGGGCGTGAGCGCGGCCACCGAATCGATGACGATCACGTCGATCGCGCCCGAGCGCACCAGCATGTCGGCGATCTCGAGCGCCTGCTCGCCGGTATCGGGCTGCGAGATCAGCAGGTCCTCGGTCTTGACGCCGAGCTTGCCGGCGTAAGTGACGTCGAGCGCGTTTTCCGCGTCGATGAAGGCCGCCGTGCCGCCTGCCTTCTGCACCTCGGCGATGACCTGCAGCGTGAGCGTCGTCTTGCCGGAGGACTCCGGCCCGTAGATCTCGACGACCCTGCCGCGCGGCAGCCCGCCGACGCCGAGCGCGAGATCGAGGCCCAGCGAACCGGTGGACACCACCTCGATGTCCTTGATCGCCTCGGCGTCCATCTTCATGATCGAGCCCTTGCCGAACTGCTTCTCGATCTGCGACAGGGCGGCGGCTAATGCCTTAGACTTGTTGTCATCCATAGCTGTACCTCTTTTTTAGGTTGGCATCTACGGCAGGCACTTTAGCGCTGGGCCAACACCGGATACTGTATAAACGTCCAGGTATTGTGAGTCGTTGACGCCGGCCTGTCAACTTCGAAAAATTCCTTTAGGAGACAAAAAGATGGCGAAGCTAGCGTTCCTCGGTCTCGGCGTGATGGGCTATCCCATGGCCGGCCACCTGCAGAAAAAGGGCGGCCACGACGTGACCGTCTACAACCGCACGGCCGCGAAGGCCCAGCAGTGGGCCAAGGAGTACGGCGGCAAGCACGCCGCCAGCCCGCGCGAGGCCGCGAAGGATTGCGATTTCGTCATGATGTGCGTCGGCAACGATGACGACGTGCGCTCGGTGGCGTATGGCGACAACGGCGCGCTAGCCGGCATGAAGCGCGGCGCGATCCTGGTCGATCACACCACCGCCTCAGCGCTTCTCGCTAAAGAATTATTTGCAAAGGCCAAAGAGCGTGGGGTGGGCTTTGTCGACGCTCCGGTGTCGGGCGGCCAGGCCGGGGCGCAGAACGCGCAGCTCGGCATCATGTGCGGCGGCGAGCCGGAGGTGTTCAGCAAGGTGAAAGCGGTGCTGGACGTCTACGCCAAGATGTGCGCGTTGATCGGCGCTCCGGGCGCCGGCCAGCTCACCAAAATGGTGAACCAGATCGCCATCGCCGGCCTGGTGCAGGGGCTCGCCGAAGCACTCAGCTTCGGCAAGCGTGCCGGCCTCGACGTCGAGAAGGTGATCTCGGTCATCTCCAAGGGAGCGGCGCAATCCTGGCAGATGGAAAACCGCTGGAAGCAGATGAACGAGCTCAAGTTCGACGGTTTCGGCTTTGCGGTCGACTGGATGCGCAAGGACCTCGGCATCTGCCTCGAGGAAGCGAAGAGAAACGGCTCGCGGCTTCCGGCCACCGCGCTCATCGACCAGTTCTACGCGTGGGTGCAGGCGCGCGGCGGGCGCCGCTGGGACACCTCTAGTCTGATGCACCTGCTAATGAAGGACTGAACGAGTCCTGCAGCGGAAGCACCAGACTGAGAACCTGGTAGAACCCGTCGCCGCGGAACAGGAACGTTTCGAGAAAGCTCACCGAAGCGGCGCCCTGCAGGACGCCCGGCTGCGGCCCGTCAAACGGTGCCGCCCGCAGCACGCTCGCCAGCGCGACCTGCTCCAGCTCCGGATAGCCGTTGGAACGGATGACATAGACATCAAGGGGGTAACCCTGGCGGTCGACCGTGATCTCTAGCACCACGACCGATTTCAGCATTTCGGGCAACGGCTCGAAAAACACTTCCTCGTTCGCGGCCACGATGCGGCTTGCCACGGTTATCTTGTAGTCGTTGATCAAGAACCCCGGGGGCGGCGCGGCGAGCTGCTGCGGCGTCGCCGCAGGAGCGAACGCCGGCTCGGCGATCCTGGTCTGCGATGCGCAGGCCGAGATCAGGACCACCGACAGGATGCAGATCCCCCGCACAATCATCTTGGTTGGACCCGGCTTTCCAGCCTTACGGGGATTCGCCTTGGCCCGAAGGGGCGGCCGAACTTCTGGAACCGCCCGCTGATCCGCGCGCCGCAGGACTTGCAGGCGCCGTCGTCGGCGAGGTGGTAGCCGCGGATGTCGTACCAGTCGCGCACGATCAGTGCGTCCCCGCACGCAGGGCAGTAAGTCGAGCCGCCGGTCTCATCGTGCACATTGCCCGTATAGACGTAGCGCAGGCCATGACGCAGCGCGATCTCGCGCGCCCGCGTGAGCGTCGCCGGCGGCGTCGGCGGCACGTCGGTCATCTTCCAGTCGGGATGAAAGGCGGTGAAGTGCAGCGGAACGTCGGCACCGAGGTGCTGCCTGACCCACTTGCACTCGGCTTCGAGCTCCGCATCCGAATCGTTCTTGCCGGGGATCAGCAGCGTCGTGATCTCGGTCCAGACCTCGGTCTCCTTCACCAGGTAGATCAGCGTGTCGAGCACCGGCTGCAAATGGCCGCCGCAGATCTTGAAGTAGAAGTCGTCGGTAAAACCCTTCAGGTCGACGTTGGCGGCGTCCATCTTGGCGTAGAACTCGCGCCGCGGCTCGGCATGGATGTAGCCCGCGGTGACGGCCACGGCTTTCACCCCCTTCGCATGGCAGGCGTCGGCGATGTCCATCGCATACTCGGCGAAGATCACCGGGTCGTTGTACGTGAACGCGACCGATTTGCAGCCGAGCTCGAGCGCCGCGTCGGCGATTTTTGCGGGGCTGGCCTGGTCCTGCAGGCGGTCCATCTCGCGCGATTTCGAGATGTCCCAGTTCTGGCAGAACTTGCACGCCAGGTTGCAGCCCGCGGTGCCGAAGGAGAGGATGCTGGTCCCCGGATAAAAGTGGTTGAGCGGCTTCTTCTCGACCGGGTCGATGCAGAAACCGGAGGAGCGGCCGTACGTGGTGAGCACCATGCGGTCGCCTTCCCTCTTGCGCACGAAGCACATCCCGCGCTGGCCCTCGTGCAGCTTGCAGTCGCGCGGGCACAGGTCGCATTGCACGCGCCCGTCGGGCAGGCTGTGCCACCAGCGACCGGGATAGCTTGTGTCTAGGGCGTTCTCGTCTCTTTCCACTTGATTACGCGGTAACGCGCGACTTTGCAGCGCCCGAGGCGGGTGCTGGCGGGGATACCGGCCTTGCGCATGAGCTCGTCGAGGAACTGCCGCGTATCCGCGATGCTCTCCCATACCTGCGGCAGGAAGGTCGCGCGCCGGCCATCGGCCTCCAGGATGAGCCCATCCTCGCCGGCACGGATCAGCGCAAGCAGGTGGTCCTCATCGGCGAACTGGATCGGCTTGGCGGCCGAAAGCAGCGACACCTCGACGCTGCATGCAGGCCATTCGTCGCGCGTCAGCGCCGGAAAACGCGGATCGCGGAACGCGGCGCGCAGCGCGTTGTCGGCAACATCGGCGCCGATCGGCCGGGCTGCTTCCAGGCTGCCGACGCAGCCGCGCAGCGCTCCCCCGCGCAGCAGGGTGACGAACGTCGCACCGGCCTGGTCGAGCCAGGCCGCGCCGTCGACTTCCGGCTTGGGGCCCAGCCCCAGCCCGTTGGAAATGCTACCCGAGGCGATGGAGATGAGCGTGCTGCCGGCGTCCTCATGGCGCACCTCGCCGCCTTCGTAGAGCGCGAACGAGGAATAGCCGACGACCTGGCCTTTGCCGCCGGCCGTGTCGCCCGAGTTGCACGCGGCGAGCAGCTTGATCGACAGCTTCCTTCTCTTCGCCACCGACAGCAGACCGTTCAGCGGCGTGGCGCCGCACGCTTCGTCATGGTCGATATCCGTGGCCAGGGCGGCGATGCGGTCCACGGTGGCGCCGTCGATCCGGCGCGCTTCCTCGTAAGCGTGGTAATGCGACATGTCGGTAGAGATCACTATGAGCGTCTCGCGGCCGCCCCACAGGCGCTCGATCACCTGCGCGACCTCTTCCACATTCGCCGTGCCGACGGCGAGCGGCACGAGCGCGAAGTCGCCGAGAATCTTCTGCAGAAAGGGCAACTGTACTTCGAGCGAGTGCTCGAGGGCGTGCGCCGGCTCGCTCGTGACAACCTGCGGCAGGGCCTGCAGCGCCCGGCAGGCGTCGCGGTCGATCGGCACCGCGCCGAGCGGCGTGGCGAAGGCGTCAGCGCCCGGCAGCGCGAGGCCGCGCACCGGGACGCGATGCACCGGGCCGAGCAGGACGACCCGCCGCACGACGCCGCGCGCCGCGGCGACCTCGTCATAAGCGCGCGCGGCGACCGGCCCCGAATAGACGTAACCGGCGTGCGGCACAATAAGCGCCTTCGGAAAGCCCAGACGCGGCGCGAGCTGCTCTACGCCGCCGAGCAGATCGTCGAGCTCGGTGATGAGCGCGCGCGAGTCTCTCGGATAGAACGATCCGGCTACGGCGGCGGGGCGGACGGAAGCCATCGCCCCTATTTAGGACTGTGTTCAGTCCTCGTCAAGCAGTTTCAACACCCCTTTCAGGGCGTGGATAACGGACTGTTTACGAACGCTTTCGCGGTTGCCCGCGAAACGCCGTGTCTCGGCGTGCCGCCGGCCGTTCTTGCGCTGCCATGCAAAGCACACCGTGCCCACCGGCTTGGCCGGACTGCCGCCGCCCGGTCCCGCGATCCCGGTGACTGCGACCGACAGGCTGCCTTTGCTTTGTCGCAGCGCGCCCGCTGCCATTTCACGCGCGGTCTCCTCGCTCACCGCGCCGTGCCGCGCGAGCGTTTCGGCGCGCACGCCGAGCAGCTCCCGCTTGGCGTCGTCGGAGTAGGTGACGAACCCGCGCTCGAACCAGTCTGACGAGCCCGCGACCGCGGTGACGGCCTGAGCAATCCAGCCGCCGGTGCACGATTCCGCCGTGACCAGCATGGCGCGCGACGCCTTAAGCCGCTTGCCGATTCTTGCCGCGAGCTGTTGCATCAGGAGAACAGCCGCTTGATCAGCGCCAGCACCACCAGTGTGTAGGCTGCGGCGAGGATGTCGTCGAACATCACGCCGAAGCCGTCTCGATAGCGGCGCTCGAAATAACGGATCGGAGGCGGCTTGACGATGTCGAACACGCGGAACAGCACGAAGGCCGCCGCCTGCCACCCCAGCTCGCGCGGCACGATCGCGAGCACGAGCAGGAAAGCGACGATCTCGTCCCAGACCATCGAGCTGTGGTCCGGAATGCCGAGCTTGCGGCCGGTAAGGTCGCAGGCCCATATGCCGAGCGCGAACAGCGCCAGGATGAGCCCCAGCACGGCGGGCGCCGGCAGGCTGCCGCCCAGCATCCAGCCGATCGGCCAGGCGACCAGCGTCCCGGCCGTGCCGGGCGCGTACGGCACCAGGCCGGCGCCGGCGCCGAACGCGATGACGTGCGCAGGATGCGAGAAGGCGAAGGACGCTTTCGGGCGAAAGACGATCACGGCGCGGCGAAATGATCGAAGCCGCCGCGGTAGGGCATCGGCCGGCCGTCGGCATCGAGCACTTCGAGCGAGGATGCGCCGGAGCGGATACTGCCGATTCGCGACAGCGGAAGGTTCAGTTCTTTTGCGAGGCTCACGATGTCCTTGCGGCGCGATTGCGCAGCCGTGAAGAGCAGCTCGTAATCGTCGCCGCCCGATAGCACGCAGTCTTTCTCAAGCTGATCGTGGCTGACGCCGCTGAAGGCGCGTGGCCGTGGTACCTGGTCGTAATGCAACACGGCGCCGACCTGCGAGCGCTCGAGGATATGGCCGAGGTCGCCGGTCAGTCCATCCGAGATATCGATCGCCGCATGCGCCAGGCCGCGGAGCCGTTCGCCGAGCGCGACGCGCGGCTCGGGCTCGTGCAGCCGCTTCGCCGCTTCCCCGATCTCGGGGTGAGCGAGGGCGAGCGCCGCGCCGCCCAGCTCGCCCGAAACCCAGATATCGTCGCCGGGCCGCGCGCCGGAGCGGCGCAGCGCGGTGCCCTCAGGGACTTCCCCCAACGCGGTGATATTGATCACGAGAAGCGGTCCGCGCGTTGTATCGCCACCGACGAGGTCAACTCCGTAGCGATCTGCGAGCGCGAATAGACCTTGCGCGAACGCCCCGAGCCAGGATTCATCCGCCGCGGGCAGGGCAATGGCGAGCGTCGCCCAGCGCGGGAAGGCACCCGTCGCCGCCAGGTCCGAAAGACTCGCCGCGAGCGCCTTGTGGCCGAGCGCGCGCGCCTCGGCGCCCGCAAGGAAATGCCGCCCTTCGATCAGCATGTCTGTCGTGACCGCGATCTCGAAACCGGCCCGGGCGGCGAGCAGGGCGCAGTCATCGCCGACTCCGAGCACTGCATGCTTGGGCGCTCGCTCGAAGTACCGCCGGATGATCTCGAATTCGTTCAGGCGATCTTTCTCGAGCGCGCCACTTCGTCCGGGCGCAGCGCCGCGGCAATCTTCTCCAGAACGCCGTTGACGAAGCGGTGGCCGTCGGTCGCGCCGAAGCTCTTTCCCAGCTCGATCGCTTCGTTGAGCACCACCTTGAACGGCGTCTCGGGGTGCGCGGCGAGCTCGAAGGTGCCGATGTAGAGGATCGCCCGCTCGATCGGCGAGAGCCGGGCGAACTCGCGATCGAGGTGCGGCGCGATGATCCGCTGCAGATCCGCGGCGCGGTCGCGTACCCCGCTCGCGAGCGCGTTGACGAAGGATGCATCCGTCTTGTCGAAGCCTTCCAGGCTTTGGGCCTGCTCGACCGGGTCGCTGCCGGACAACTGCCAGGCGTAAAGCGCCTGCAGGGCGATCTCGCGCGCCTGGCGCCTAGTGGTCTTCATGCAGCTTTGCCTTGAGCCTGGCCATCTCGACGGCGACGCGCACCGCTTCGGCGCCCTTGTCGAGGCGCGCCATCGCCTGCGGCTCATCCTCGGTGGTCAGAATGCCGTTGGCGATCGGCAGGCCGAAGTCGAGCGCCACGTCCATCAGGCCGCGCGCGGACTCGTTCGCCACCACTTCGAAATGGTAGGTCTCGCCGCGGATCACGGCGCCGAGCGCGACCAGGGCGTCGAAACGTCCGCTCTGCGCCATCCACTGCAGAGCGAGCGGAATCTCGAGCGCCCCCGCAACGGTGGTGACGGCGATTTCAACGCCCATGGACTGCGCTTGCGCCCGCGCGCGCTCGAGGAGCCGATGACAGACCTCCGCGTTGAACTGGCTGGCGACGATGCCGAGGCGCATCGCGGCCTTACCGCTTCGGCAGCTCGGCGTAGCCGGTGACTTCGAGCCCGAATCCCGCCATGCTCGGCATCTTGCGCGGCGCGGCCATCAGCCGCATGCGCCCGACGCCGAGATCGCGCAGGATCTGCGCGCCGATGCCGTAGAGGCGCAGGTCCATGCCCCGGCCGCCGCGCGGCGTGCGCGTTTCGGCAAGCCGCGCCTCCAGCGCTTCGCTCGTTTGCGTGCAGTTGAGGAGCACCATCACTCCCGTGCCCGCCCGGGCGATGGTTTCGAGGGCTTCGCCGACGCCCCACGAATGCGTGCCCGGCCCGGCATCGAGCAGGTCGACCACCGACAGCGGCTCGTGCACGCGCACCAGAATCTCGCTCTGCGGCGCAGGACGGCCCTGCACGAGCGCGAGGTGAATCGAACCAAGCGCGAGATCCCGATACGACACCAGATGAAAACTTCCCCAGGCGGTCTCGATGTCGCGCTCCGCGACGCGCTGCACCAGCGATTCATTCCGGCTGCGGTACTCGATCAGGTCGGCGATGGTGCCGATCTTGAGCTTGTGCCCGGCGGCAAAGTCGATGAGATCGGGCAGCCGCGCCATGCCGCCGTCGTCGCGCATGATCTCGCACAGCACCGCGGCGGGCGAAAGTCCGGCCAGACGCGCGAGATCGCAGCAGGCTTCGGTGTGCCCGGCGCGCACCAGCACGCCGCCCGGTTGCGCGATGAGCGGGAAGACGTGGCCCGGCTGAACGATGTCCTCGGGCTTGGCGTCGGGCGCCGCGGCGACCTTGATGGTCAGCGCGCGGTCCTGCGCCGAGATGCCCGTGGAGATCCCCTCCGCGGCCTCGATCGAGGTGGTGAAGTTGGTGCCGTGGCGCGAGCGGTTCTGCTCGACCATCGGCCGCAGGCCGAGGCGCTGCGCATGCGCCTCGGTGATCGGCATGCAGATCAGGCCGCGGCCGTGCTTGGCAAGAAAATTGATCTTCTCGGGCGTGACGAAGTCGGCGGCGAAAACGAGATCGCCCTCGTTCTCGCGCTCCTCGTCGTCCACCAGGATCACGATCTCGCCGGCGCGGATCGCCGAGACGATGCCGGTGACCGGGCTGATGGCAGCGGCCTCTCTGCGCATAGCCCGAATTTTATGCTTCTTTTACTCCTGCGTTTCGCCTTCCGCGGCGCCGGTTTTCTCGCGGATGCGCGCCGACTTGCCGGAGCGCGCGCGCAGGTAATAGAGCTTGGCGCGGCGCACGTCGCCTTTGCGCTTCACCTCGATCGAGGCGATCAGCGGCGAGTGGGTCTGGAACGTGCGCTCGACGCCTTCACCCGACGATATCTTGCGCACGATGAACGAGGAATTCAGCCCGCGGTTGCGCTTGGCGATCACCATGCCCTCGAACGCCTGCACCCGCTTTCTCTCGCCCTCGACGACGTTGACGTTCACCACCACGGTATCGCCCGGGGAGAAATCCGGCACGTTGCGGTTCAGCCGCTTGATCTCTTCTTGCTCGAGTGTCTGAATCAGATCCATGTCAGCTCCTGTACTCTTTCTGGAACTCCGCCAGCAGCTTCGTTTCCTCTTCGCTCAGCGGCCGCCCCGCCAGCAGATCGGGCCGCCTGAGCCAGGTCCGCCCCAGCGCCTGCTTCAGCCGCCAGCGCCGGATGTTCTCGTGGTGCCCCGAGAGCAGCTCCTCGGGCACTCGCGCGCCCTGGTACGCCTCGGGCCGCGTGTACTGCGGGCAGTCGAGAAGGCCGCCCGCGAACGACTCCTCGAGCGCCGACTGCGCATCGCCCAGCGCCCCCGGCAGTTGGCGCACCACCGCGTCGATCAGCGCCATCGCCGCGAGCTCGCCGCCCGAGAGCACGAAGTCGCCGAGCGACAGCTCCTCGTCGACGCGCCGCGCCAGGAGCCGCTCATCGACGCCTTCGTAGCGGCCGCACAGCAGCGTCAGCGCGCTTTCCTTCGCCAGCTCCATCACCTTGCGGTGATCGAGCCTGCTGCCCTGCGGCGACAGGTAAATGGTCTTTCCATTTCCCCCGTCCTGCCTAGCCGCCTCGAGCGCCCTGTCCAACGGCTCGGCCAGCATCACCATGCCGGGCCCGCCGCCGTACGGACGGTCGTCCACCGTCCGGTAGCTGTCGCTCGTGAAATCGCGCGGATTCCACGTCGCGAGGCGCCACAGTCCGGCCTGCAGCGCGCGGCTGGTGATCCCGCTCCCCGTCACCGCGGCGAAGGTCTCGGGGAACAGCGTCACCACGTCGAAGCGGATCACCAGTCCGCCTCCCAGGCGACTTCGATCCGCCGGTTCGGCAGGTCGACGTTCTTCACCACTGCGGCGACCCACGGCAGCAACCGCGTCCGCTCGCCTGCCAGTTCCATCACGTCCTGCGCACCGTTGGTGAACAGGCGCTTCACGACCCCGAGCGCTTCGCCGCGTTCGTTCACGACCTCGAGACCCACCAGGTCCGCGAGGTAGTAATGTCCTGCGCCGGGCTCGGGCAGCGACTCGCGCCGCACCGATACTGCCGATCCCTTCAGCGCGAGCGCCTGCTCGCGCGTCTCGATTCCCGCGAGCTTGCCCACCACCGCCGCGCCGTGCAGCTTCGCCTCGCAAACGCGGTACGCCTCGGCCCCGATCCACCATTCTTTCGCGGCGGCGAGCGCCTCGCCCGCGCCGCGGTCCGGCGCCAGCTTCACCCATCCGCGCACGCCGTAGGACCCGGCGACGCGGCCCATCGCTAACAACTGCTCAGGCGGCCTTCTTTGCAAACTGCTTCACGAGCCGCGCCGCCGTGCCGGAGAGCTGCGCGCCCTGGCCGGTCCAGTGCTTCACGCGCTCCATGTCGACGCGCAGCGCCTCGCGTCCCTCAGGCGCCTTGGGGTCGTAGAATCCCACGCGCTCCAGGAACTTTCCGGACGCCGCACGCCGCGAATCAGCCACGACCAAGTGATAGAAAGGCCGCTTGTTGGCGCCGCCTCGCTGCAGTCGAATCACCACCATTGGGAAATGCTCCGCGGACCGCGAAAAGGCGCGGATTATACGGGAGAAATCAGGCCTTTGGGAAGAATCTGTGCTACCGTAATCATAACAATGCACGATCCCCACGCGACCGACGAAGTCATCGATCTCATCGCCAGCATCGAAATTCAGCGGCAGGAAATGGAAAGCCGCAATGGCCTCGAGCAATCCCGCAATTTCGCCCTCAGCCGTCTGCAGGAGGCGCTCGCTGGCGAGCAGCTGCCCGAAAACGTCGAAGCCCTTAACCAGGCCATTCGGCGCGTCCAGGCGCTGGGCAAGCGCAGCAACCCGCAGCAGCAGGGTCAGTCGCAGAACAGCGGGCGGCAGCACCAGGGCGGCAAGTCCTGGCGCGGCGCGCCGCCCCATGCGCGCGGCCCGCGCGGCCGCAAGAACCCCGGACGGCGCACCGGGCGCTAGCTCAGCGCACGCCGGGCAGCATGCCCTTCATGTTGCGCAGCATGCGGGCCATGTTTCCGCCTTTCATCATCTTCATCATCTTCTGCATCTGCTCGAACTGGTTTAGGAGCTGGTTTACGGCCTGAACCGGAACCCCGGCGCCGGCGGCGATGCGCCGCTTGCGCGAGGCTTTGAGGATCGAGGGGTCGGCGCGCTCGGCCGGCGTCATCGAGTTGATGATGCCTTCGATGCGGCGAATCTGCCTGTCGTCCTGCAGCTGCGCGGGATTGAGCTGCCCCGCGAGCTGCGCCGGCAGCTTGTCGAGCAGCGCGGCGACGCCGCCCATCTTTTTCATCTGCGCGATCTGTGCCTTGAAATCCTCCAGGTCGAAGCCTCTGCCCCGCTTCAGCTTTTCGGCAACACGCTTCGCCTCGTCGAGGTCGATCCTGGCATGCGCTTCCTCGACCAGGCCGAGGATGTCGCCCATGCCGAGAATCCGTGCCGCCATGCGCTCGGGATGGAACGGCTCGATGCCAGCAAGCTTCTCGCCGACGCCGGCGAACTTGATCGGCTTGCCGGTGACCTGTCGCACGGAGAGGGCCGCGCCGCCGCGGGCGTCTCCGTCCAGCTTGGTGAGGATCACGCCGGTGAGCGGCAGCCGCTCGCCGAAAGCGCGTGCGACGTTGACCGCGTCCTGGCCCTGCATGGCGTCGACGATGAACAGCGTTTCCACCGGCTTGAGCGCGGCGTGCAGTTCGGCGATCTCGCGCATCATCTCCTCGTCGATCGCCAGGCGACCGGCGGTATCAACAATCAGCACGTCGAAGTACCGCGTTTTCGCGTGCTCCAGGGCGCGGCGGGCGATGGCGACGGGGTTTTCGCCCACTTTCGACTCGACGAAATCTGCGCCGGCCTGGGCTGTAACCGCTTTCAATTGCTCGATCGCAGCCGGGCGATAGACGTCGCACGAGACGAGCGCGACTTTTTTCTTGTCGGCGGCGAGAAGTTTCGCCAGCTTCCCCGCGGTGGTCGTCTTGCCCGAGCCCTGCAGCCCGGCCATCAGGATCACGGCCGGCGGCTGCGTCGCCAGGTCGAGCCCGACGTGCTCCCCGCCCATTAGGCGCGCGAGCTCGCGGTGCACCACGCCGACCAGGGCCTGCCCCGGGGTCAGGCTGCCGATCACTTCCTCGCCGAGCGCGCTTGCGCGTACCGATTCGACGAACTGCTTGACAACCGGCAGCGCGACGTCGGCCTCAAGCAGCGCGACGCGCACTTCGCGCAGCGCATCCTGGATGTTCGCTTCGGTGAGCCGCGCTTCGCCGCGGATCTGCTTCACGATCTTCGCCAGCCGCGCGCTCAGCTTGTCTAGCATGGGGTGATAAACTGAAGAGGTGGCGGACATTGTAATTCACGTCCTTGCCTCGGCCGTGTATCTGGGGCTGGCGTGGCATTTCTGGAACACGCGCTGGCGACGCCGTACGCCGACAACACGACTGCGGCCGTGGGAGCGCGGCGCCATCCTGGTCGCGCTTGGAATTCACGGCGCGCTGCTCTACTCGCAGATCTTCGCCGCCGCAGAACTGCGCTTCGGCTTCGCGCAGGCGCTCGCGGTGATGATGTGGCTGGCCGTCCTCATCTGCTGGGTTGAAGGCATCTTCTTTCGAATAGAGCTGGTGTATCCGATGGCGCTCGCCGCCGCTGCGGTTTGTGCGCCGCTGCCCGCGTTCTTCTCGGGTCGAACGAGCCCGGATCCCGTCTCGTTCGAGTTCCGGCTGCACCTTTTCTTTGGCATGCTTGCCTACAGCCTTTTCGTCGTCGCGACGTTCCATGCGCTGCTCATTTCCTCGGTCGAGCGGCGCCTGCACGCCGCGCACGGAACCGCACAGAGCGGCTCATGGCTCGAGGGGCCGCTGCGCGATGTGCCGCCGTTGCTCTCCTTGGAACGCCTCGTGTTTCGTTTGATCGGCGCGGCGTTTGCCGTGCTGACGGTCACCTTTGTCGTCGGCATTGCCTATTCGGAGTCCTTTCTCGGCCGCGCCATGCGCTTCGACCACAAGACGCTGTTTGTGGCCCTGTCCTGGCTGGTTTTCGCCTTGCTGCTCGCGGGGCGCTGGCTTTACGGCTGGCGCGGGCGCACCGCTTTGCGCTGGACACTCACCGGTTTCATCATGCTGATGCTCGCCTATCCAGGCAGCCGCTTCGTTCTCGAAGTGATTCTGCATCGGGGCTGAGATGCACGAACAATGGCCGCTGAGCGGGCAGCTGGCCGCGCTTGTCGTGCTGCTGGCGCTGTCGGCCTTCTTCTCGATCGCCGAGACCGCGATGATGGCGATCAACCGTTACCGGCTGAAGCATCTGGTGGCGCAGGGCCACCGCTCGGCGGTGCGCGTCGCCGAGCTGCTCAAGCGCACCGACCGCCTGCTCGGCGGCATTCTCATCGGCAACACGCTGGTGATCGTGGCGGCGAGCTCGCTTTCGAGCTTCATCGCGATCAGGCTGTTCGGCGAGGACAAGATCGTCTACGCAATCGGCACCCTCGTCATCTCGTTCCTCATCATCGTCTTTTCTGAGATAACACCGAAGGTGATCGGCGCAACCTACCCGGAGCGCACTGCGCTTGTGCTCTCGTACCCGCTCAAGGCGACGCTGCGCCTTCTCGTGCCCGCCGCCTGGTTCGTAAACCTGTTTGTGAGGCCGCTGCTGTGGCTGTTGCGGATCCGGACCGATCAAAACATGGCTACGCCCAAGCTGTCTCCCGAGGAGATCCGCACGCTGGTGCTGGAGTCCTCCAGCTTCATGCCGAAAAAGCACCTGTCGATCCTGCTCAACCTGTTCGATGTCGGCGCGGTCACGGTGCAGGACATCATGGTGCCGCGTGCGCGCATCGAGGCCATCAAGCTCGACGACGACTTGGAGATCATCTCCCACCAGCTCGCCACCAGCTACCACATGCGGCTGCCCGTGTTCCGCGACGCGCTCGGCGAGGTGCTCGGCGTGCTTCACCTGCGCAAGGTGTTGGCCCTGCTGCGCACCGGCGAGCTCGACAAGCCGGCGCTGGAAGCGCTGCTGGTCGAGCCCTACTTCGTGCCCTCGACCACGCCGGTGCTGGCGCAGCTGCAGTACTTCCAGGAAAACAAGGAGCGCGTCGCGCTGGTGGTGGACGAGTACGGCGAGCTGATGGGCCTGGTCACGCTCGAGGACATCATCGAGGAGATCATCGGCAAGTTCACCACCTCGCTGCCCTCGGCGGCGCCGATGCTCGCCTGGGACGAGCAGGGCACCGCCACCGCCGAGGGCGCGATGCCGGTGCGCGACATCAACCGGGCGCTGGGTCTCAATCTGCCGACCGACGGACCGAAGACCCTCAACGGGCTGATCGTCGAGTACCTGCAGGACATCCCCGAGGCCGACGTTGCGGTCAAGATCGGCAGCGTGCCGATGGAAATCGTGCACGCCCAGGGCCGGACGGTGAAAACGGTGCGTATCTTCCGGCCGGTCGAGACGGTCGAAAACGCCGAGTCCTCAGGGGCTTAGAGCGGGTATTTCAGCCTTTACAAACGTCTTCCCGGGAGGCATTATCGGCCCCAACAAGCGGAGGGCCTGGTCATATGGCAACAGCAGCAGCAATAAAGGGGCCCAAGGAATTCATCTTCCTCTGGGAAGGCAAGGACAGGGCTGGCAAGGTCATTCGCGGCGAACTGCGCGCGGTCAGCGAGACGGCAGTCAACGTCACCCTGCGGCGGCAGGGCATCCTGGTGCAGAAGGTCAAGAAGCAGAGGATTCGCGGCGGCGGCAAGGTCACCGAAAAGGATCTCGCGCTGTTCACGCGGCAGCTCGCGACGATGATGAAAGCCGGCGTTCCGCTGCTGCAGGCGTTCGACATCGTCGGCAAGGGCGCCTCCAACCCGGCCGTGCAGAAGCTGCTGCTGGAGATCAAGACCGAAGTCGAGACCGGCTCGTCGCTCGCCGCTGCGTTCCGCAAGTACCCGCTGTACTTCGATCCGCTTTACTGCAACCTCGTGCAGGCGGGCGAGCAGGCGGGGATTCTGGAAAACCTGCTCGAACGCCTGGCGACCTACAAGGAGAAGATCCTAGCCATCAAGTCGAAGATCAAGTCGGCGCTGTTCTACCCGATCGCGATCATCGCAGTGGCATTCATCATCACCGCGGTAATCATGATTTTCGTGATCCCGGCGTTTAAAGAGGTGTTCAGGAGCTTCGGCGCAGACCTGCCGGCGCCCACGCTGATCGTGATGGCGATTTCCGACTGGTTCGTTGGCAACTGGTACATCATCTTCCCGGTGGTCATCGGCGGCATCTACGGCTTCCTTCAAGCCTGGAAGCGTTCGATCGGGATCCAGATCTTCATGGACCGGCTGATGCTGCGCATGCCGGTGTTCGGGGACCTCGTGCGCAAGTCGACCATTGCGCGCTGGACGCGCACCCTCGCCACGATGTTCGCGGCCGGCGTGCCGCTGGTCGAGGCACTCGACTCCGTCGGCGGCGCGTCCGGCAATTACATCTACATGATGGCAACCAAGCAGATCCAGGGCGAGGTCTCGACCGGCACCTCGCTTACCGTGGCGATGCAAAACGCCAATGTGTTCCCCTCGATGGTGCTGCAGATGTGCTCGATCGGCGAGGAAACGGGCGCGCTGGACGGCATGCTCGGCAAGGTCGCCGACTTCTACGAGGCCGAAGTGGACGATGCAGTCGAGGCGCTGTCCTCGCTCATGGAGCCGATGATCATGGTGGTCCTCGGCACGCTGATCGGCGGCATGGTGATTGCGATGTACCTGCCGATCTTCAAGATCGGCCAGGCCGTTTAGGGAATGAGCGCCCTTGGCTGGCTCCTCCAGCCAGCCGTGCTGCCCTGGGTTGCGCTGGCGCTCGGGCTGTGCATCGGCTCCTTCCTGAACGTCGTCATCCATCGCCTGCCGAAGATGATGGAGCGCGAATGGCGGGCCGAATGCGCCGCGCTCGCGGGGCAGGAACCCTCCAAGGAGGAACCCTACAACCTCGTCGTGCCGCGCTCGCGCTGCCCCGGCTGTGGGCATGCCGTCACGGCGCTCGAGAACATTCCGCTCGCCAGCTACCTCGCGCTGCGCGGCAAATGCTCTGCGTGCGGCGCAGGCATCGGCATCAAGTACCCCTTGGTCGAGTTGCTCGCGGGACTCGCGGCGGCCTATTCTGCATGGCGCTTCGGGCCGTCGCTCGCCGCGCTTGGCGCGGCGCTGTTCGTCTGGTTCACCATCGCACTCGCGTTCATCGACCAGGAAACGGGCTTCCTGCCCGATGCGCTGACGCTATTGCTGGTCTGGATCGGGCTTGTCCTCAACGTCGCGGGGGCCTTCGTCCCGCTGCCAGAGGCGGTGATCGGCGCCGCGGCCGGCTATCTGTCTTTGTGGCTGGTCTACTGGGGCTACAAGCTCCTCACCGGCAGGGAAGGCATGGGATACGGCGATTTCAAGATGAACGCCGCGGTGGGAGCGTTTCTGGGCTGGAAGATGCTGCCGCTGGTGATCCTGCTTTCCTCGCTGGTCGGCCTCGCCTTCGGCGCGCTGCAAATGTTCGCGGCGCGCGGCCGCTGGGACGCCGGGTTCCGCTTTCATTTCGGACCGTATCTCGCGATCGCAGGCGTGGTCGCGCTCTACTGGGGCGATCCCATCGTGCGCTGGTACGTGCAGAGGCTGTGAGCTTTGTGATCGGACTGACCGGAGGCATCGGCAGCGGCAAGAGCGCGGCGGCCGAGGAGTTCGCCCGCCTCGGCGCCAGCGTGGTCGACACCGACGCCATCGCGCGCGAGCTCACCGAGCGCGGCGGCGCGGCGCTGCCGCAGCTTGAAAGGCTGTTCGGCGCGGAGCTCATCGCCGCAACCGGCGCCATGGATCGGACGAAGATGCGCCAGCGCATCTTCTCCGACCCCGTGGCCAAGCGCTCGCTCGAGGCGCTGCTGCATCCGCTGATCCGCGAAGAGTCGCAGCGGCGCATCGCCGCGGCGAGCGGGCCCTATGTCGTGCATGTGGTGCCGCTGCTCGTTGAATCCCCGGATTACAGGCAGCGCGTGGACCGCGTGCTGGTGGTCGACGCCCCGGAGGAAACGCAGGTCGCGCGCGTGCGCGCGCGCAGCCAGCTGTCGGAAAGCGAGATACAGGCGATCCTGCGCTCGCAGGCGTCCCGCGCCGAGCGCCTCGCGGCAGCCGATGACGTCATCGACAACGGCGGCACGCTTGATGCGCTGCGGAAACAGGTCGCCGCGCTGCATGCCCGATACGAGAAAATGACCCGCAACGTCAAAGGCTAAGTTGTGCTGCGAGCGCAAATCGCTCAGAATCCGCCCAACTTTTTGACCCTGCCGAGCGGTGCTGCCTCCGTGATCACGTACGAATATCCTCTGAACGAGCGTATCCGCACGCTGCTGCGCCTGGAGGACCTGTTCGAGCGTTCCCGGCACTTCATCGCGCGCACCGATCCGCACGACCACCACATGGCGCTGCTGACGCTGTTCGAGATCATGGAAGTCTCGAGCCGCGCCGACTTGAAGTCCGACCTGCTGCAGGAGCTCGAACGCCAGAAGCAGGTACTGCTGTCGTTCAGGAACAACCCGGAGATCGCGGAAGAGGCGTTGGCGAGCGTGCTGCGCGACATCGAGCAGGCGTCAGCGGCGCTGTTCTCCATGACCGGCAAGATCGGGCAGTACCTGCGCGAGAACGACTGGCTGATGTCGATCAAGCAGCGCACCGGCATCCCGGGCGGCGCCTGCGAATTCGACCTGCCTTCCTACCACTACTGGCTGCATCGGCAGGCGGAGGAGCGGACCGGCCAGCTCGCCGCGTGGACCGGACCGCTCCACCCGCTGCGCGACGGCACCGCGATCGTCCTGCGCATCCTGCGGGAATCGGGCAAGCCGCAGGCGCACAACGCGGCGCTCGGCACCTACCAGCAGATGCTCGGCGGCAAGACGGCGCAGATGCTGCGCGTGCGCCTCGATGCCGAAACGCCCTGCGTGCCGGAAATCAGCGCCAACAAGTACGTCCTCAATATCCGCTTCCTCGCGCAGAACGGCGACGATCCTCGGCCGCGCATTGCCGACTGGGACGTCGGCTTCGAGCTCACGTTTTGCAATCTGTAAGGAAGCTGCCTTGCCCGCGCTGCGGCGCGCCGGCGCTCTTCGGCCCCAAGAACAGCTGGCGGCCGTTCTGCAGCGAGCGCTGCAAGATGATCGACCTCGGCCTGTGGGCCACGGAGAGCTACCGGGTCCCCGAGCAGGAGCCCGCGCCGGACGAGAATCCCGGCTCCGATCCCGACTCTCCTTCTAGGTCCAGCTCCCGCTGATCATCGCCAGGCCGTGCGCGCCGGCGCGCCAGGCTGCCTCGAGATCCGCAAGCTCCAGGCCGCCGATCGCGTAAACCGGCAGGCTCGCGCCGCGAGCGACCGTCGCAAAATCCTTCCATCCAAGAACCGGCTCGGCGGCGTGCGAGGCAGTGCGCTTCACCGGCCCGAGGACCGCGAAATCAAGCTCCAGCTGCATGGCGCGCTCCAGCTCTTCGCGGCGGTGACATGAGGCTGCGGCGAGAACTTGCGTCGGCCGTGCCTGCAAGCGCATCAACTCGGCCGCGGTGAAGTGCACGCCGTCGGCCCCGGGAAACGGCGACTTGACGAGCACTCTGCAACCGTAGCGATGCGCCAGTTCGAGCGCCTGCTGCGTGAACAGGCGCCGCTCCTCGCTCGCCAATCCGGGCTCGCGCACCTGAAGCAGCTTCAAGCCCTGCTCCAGGCGTCGCTCCAGCCGCGCCAGCATCCGGGTCGTGCCGAATTGCGCCGCATTGGTGATCGCGTATTCCACCGGAAGCGCGAGAGAAGCCAGCACCGGAGCGTTCGCGGGCAGCATCGGCGCCGCCAGCGGCGCGGCCAACGCCTGCCACGCGATCGCCTGGTCTTCCTTCGGATGCGGCTCGCCGTCCCATTCGGTGACGCGAAAGAAGTTGAGACGCACGGTGGCGTGCGGATAAGCAAAGACGCGCGTGAGCCACGGATAGGCGCGCCGCACGTCGATGCCGAGCTCCTCGCGGAGCTCTCGCGCGAGCGCCCCGACGGCCGGCTCGCCGGGCTCGAATTTGCCGCCCGGGAATTCCCAGTAGCCGGCATAGACTTTCCCCGCCGGCCGCTGCGCCAGCAGGAACGCGCCGTCGGCGCGCTGGATCACGGCCGCGGCGACCTCTACGAGCTCAGCGTTTCTTGGAATGCCGACCTGCCCAATCCCTGGCGAACTGGTACGCCACGCGGCCGCTTCTCGAGCCGCGCTGCAGCGCCCATTGCAGTGCCTCCTCGCGGGCCGCGTCCATCTCCTTCGCGCCGCAGCCGAAGGTCTTCAGCCAGTGCGCCACGATGTCGAGGTACTCGTCCTGGTCGAAAGGATAGAACGTGACCCACAGGCCGAAGCGCTCGGACAGCGAGATTTTTTCTTCCACCGTCTCGCCCGGGTGGATTTCCTCTCCGACGTACTTGGTCTCGAGGTTCTCCCCCATGTACTCGGGCATCAGGTGGCGGCGGTTCGACGTCGCGTAGATCAGCAGGTTTTCCGAGGTGGTCGAGATTGAGCCGTCGAGCACCACCTTCAGCGCGATGTACCCGTCCTCGGCGCCGTGGAAGCTCAAGTCGTCGCAGAACAGGAGGAAGCGCTCGGCGCGGGAGGCGATGCGATCGACGATATGCGGCAGATCAACGAGGTCGTTTTTCTCGACCTCGATGAGGCGCAGGCCCTGCTTGCTGTACTTGTTAAGCAGGCCTTTCACGATCGACGACTTGCCGGTGCCGCGCGCGCCGGTCAGAAGCACGTTGTTGGCGGGCTTGGCGTCGATGAACTGCCGCGTGTTCTGCTCCACGCGCTCGATCTGCCGGTCGATGCCGCGCAGGTCGGCGAGCTGGATCTGGTGCACGTGCCGCACCGGCTGCAGCCAGCCGGGCGCGCCGCGGCGGCCGCTCGAGCGCCAGCGATACGCGACGCTCGCCGCCCAATCGGTCGGCGCGGGAGGCGGGGGCAGGAGCTGCTCGAGGCGCTCGAGAATTTTCTCTAGTTCGCTGCTCACGTGAGCGGGGTCAGGTCCTGTATTCGGCGTTGATTTTCACGTAGTCGAAGGAAAGGTCGCAAGTCCAGACCGTGGCGGCCGCCTTGCCGCGATTGAGCACCGCGCGCACCGTGAATTCCGGTTTCTTCATCGCCGCCACGCCCTGCTCGTCGCGATATCCGGGATGGCGGCTGCCCCCCGCGGCAACGAGCACGTCGTCGAGATAAAGATCTATTTTGTGGGGCTCGATCGGCGCGCCCGAATTTCCGATCGCCGCCAGGATGCGGCCCAGGTTCGGATCCGAGGCGAAAAATGCCGTCTTCACGAGCGGGGAATGCGCAATCGCGTACGCCACGCGCCGGCATTCCTCGGCGTTGCGGCCGCGCTCGATCTGTATCGTGACGAACTTGGTCGCGCCTTCTGCGTCGCGCACGATGGCCTGCGCAAGCTGTTGCGCAACCGCTGTGATCGCGATCTGCAGCTTCAGCAAGTCGCGGCCGGAGGACGCCTGGGGCCCCTGCCCCGTCGCCGCCACGACGAAAGAATCGTTCGTCGATGTGTCGCCGTCGACGCTCACGCGGTTGAAGGATTCCTTGGCTGCCGCGATGACAATGCGCTCGAGCGCCTTGCGTGGCACGCCGGCGTCGGTGCACACGAAGGCGAGCAGCGTCGCCATGTCTGGGCGGATCATGCCGGCCCCTTTGGCAATGCCCGTTACCGTGGCTTCGCCGGTCGAAAGGCGTAGCTTGCGGGAAAAGGCCTTCGGCAGGGTATCGGTCGTCATGATCGCTTCGGCGGCCGACAGCCAGTTACTTTTGTCGAGCAGCGCCTTCGGCAGCGCCGCGGTGATCCGCTCCGCCGGCAGTGGCTCCATGATGACACCGGTGGAAAACGGCAGGATCTCCCGCGGCTCGCAGCCGAGGTGGTGCGCGAGCGCCTCGCAGACCTGCAGCGCGCGCTGCAGTCCCTCGGCTCCGGTCCCGGCGTTGGCGTTGCCGGTGT
>DATILQ010000083.1:0-13780 GCA_035476235.1 Burkholderiales bacterium | reverse complement strand
CGCACGGTCTTGCGCGACAGCCCGGCGATGAAGCCGGTGAGGCCGGTGCGCGCGCCGTTGGACAGGCCGAGCTCGGGGATCGGGTGCTTCACCGCGCCCGAGGTGATGTTGACGATGCGCCCGAAATTCTTCGCCATCATGCCGTCGACCACCGCGCGGATCATCAGGATCGGCGCGATCATGTTGGCCTCGAGCGCCTGGATCCAGGTCTCGCGGTCCCAGTCGCGAAAGTCGCCGGGCGGCGGACCGCCGGCGTTGTTGACCAGGATGTCGGGCGAGGCGCAGGCGCGCAGCGCCGCCTGCCGGCCTTCTTCCGTGGTGATGTCGCCGGGCACCGCAGTCACCTTGATGCCGAAGCGCTCGCGCAGCTCCGCGGCCGTCGCCTCCAGCGCCTCGCGCCCGCGCGCGGTGATGACCAGATCCACGCCTTCTGCCGCGAGCGACGCGGCGCAGCCCTTGCCGAGGCCTTTCGACGCCGCGCAGACGAGGGCGGTCTTGCCGCGAATTCCGAGGTCCATGATTTTTCCTAGGGCTTGAAAATGCTCATGAGCGTGAGCTGAGCGTGACGAGAAGGACCCCGGCGATGACGAGCAGCCCGCCAGCCGCCTGCCGCCACGTGAACGGCTCATCGAGGCCGAGCGCGCTCGTAGCCGCGACGCTGACCGGCCCCACGGCACCGATCAGCGCGAAGCGGTTGGCGCCGATGCGCTTGAGCGCCTCAGCCTGGAGGAACACCGGCAACACCGTGCTGAAGGTCGCCATGATGGCCGCGTACCACCATACCGCGGCGGGCAGCTCGAGGGCGAAAACCGGCTCAAGCACGAAGAACTGCACTGCAGCCGGCACCGTGGCAACGAGCATGGTAAACGCGGTGAAGCGCATGGAGCCCACCCGTATCACCATCTGGCTGCCGGCGACGAGGTAGACCGCGTAGCAAAGCGCGGAGGCGAACACCAGCAGCACGCCGAGGACGAACAGCCTGCCCTCTGGCGTCGTGTCGATCTGGTTCGAAACCACGAGGGCAATTCCGGCATAGCTCAGCACGAGCGCGAGCACTTCCCGGCGGCTGGCCGGCTTGGCGAGGAACAGGAACGAGAGCAGCAGCACCAGCGTGGGGTAGAGGAAAAGGACCAGCCGGCCGACCCCGGCGCCGACGTACTGCAGGCCGATGAAATCGAGAAAGCTCGCCGCGTAGTAGCCGATGCAGCCGAGCGTCACGACACCCGCCCAGTCGCGCGCGCCGAGCCGCGGCTGCTGAGCGCGCAGCCACCATGCGATGGCCGCGAAGAAGGGCAGCGCCAGCATCATGCGCAGAAAGAGCAGCGTGGTCGGCGTGACCGGATGGGCGGCGTAGGACAGCTTGATGAGGATCGGGCGAAACGAGAATGCGAGCACCCCGATGAACGCGAACGCCACGCCCCAGGCTCGATACGACGCCATGACGTAAAATCATACTATGGCGGGGCACAGCAAATGGGCGAACATCAAGCACCGCAAAGCCGCCGCGGACGCGAAGAAGGGCAAGGTCTTCACGCGACTCATCAAGGAGATCACCGTCGCGGCGAAGCTCGGCGGCGGCGATCCGGATATCAACCCGCGCCTGCGCCTGGCGATGGACAAGGCGCGCGAGGCCAACATGGCCAAGGACAGCGTGCAGAACGCGATCAAGCGCGGCGCGGGTCAGCTCGACGGCGTGACCTACGACGAGGCGCGCTATGAGGGCTATGGGCCGGGCGGCGCCGCGATCCTGGTCGACTGCCTGACCGACAACCGCACGCGCACCGTGGCCGAAGTGCGCCACGCGTTCACCAAGAACGGCGGCAACCTCGGCTCGGACGGCTCGGTCTCCTACCTGTTCCGCCAGGTCGGCCAGTTCGTATTCGCGCCCGGCACCAGCGAAGAGCGCGTCATGGAGGTGGGTCTGGACGCGGGCGCCGAGGACGTGCTCAAGAACGACGACGGCTCGATCGAGCTGATCTGCGCGCCCGCCGATTTCGCGGCGGTGAAGGCGGCGCTGCAAAAGGCCGGCCTCGGGCCCGAGCTTGCCGAAATCACGATGCGGCCGAAGGCCGAGAGCTCGCTCGCGGGCGGCGAGGCCGCGAGCCTGCGCCGGCTGCTGGAGGCGCTCGAGAATCTCGACGACGTCCAGGACGTGTACACCACCGCGGTGATCGACTGAGAATCCTCGGCATCGATCCCGGGCTGCAGGTCACCGGCTTCGGAGTGATCGAGTCGAGCGGCGCGCGGCTGCGCTACGTGGCGAGCGGCTGCGTCAAATCCGGCGCCGGCGACCTGGCAACCAGGCTGAAAGCGATCCTCGAGGGCCTGAACGGCATCATCGCGGCGCACGCCCCCGGCGAGGTCGCGGTCGAAATCGTGTTCGTCAACGCCAATCCGCAATCGACGCTTGCGCTCGGGCAGGCGCGCGGCACGGCCATCTGCGCCGCGGTGCTCGCCGGCCTGCCGGTCGCGGAGTACACCGCGCTGCAGGTCAAGCAGTCGGTGGTCGGCAACGGCCACGCCAGAAAACAGCAGGTGCAGCACATGGTGCGGCGCCTGCTCGCCCTGCCGGGCGACCCGGCGCCCGACGCCGCCGATGCGCTCGCTTGCGCGATCTGCCATGCCCACGGCAGCAAGCTCGGCGCGCTCTCGACGAAGGGCTTTCGCGTGCGCAAAGGCAGGCTCGTCTGATCGGCCGGCTCACCGGGCGGCTCGCCGCGAAGCACCCGCCGCAGGTGCTGGTGGACGTCGGCGGCGTCGCCTACGAGCTCGATGTGCCGATGAGTACCTTCTACCAGCTGCCGGCGACCGGCGAGGCCGTGAGCCTGCTCACGCATCTCGTGGTGCGCGAGGACGCGCACACGCTGTACGGCTTCGCGACGCTCGAGGAGCGCGCGGCGTTCCGCCAGCTGATCCGCATCTCCGGCATCGGCGCGCGCACCGCGCTCTCGGTGCTGTCGGGGCTGTCGGTCGCCGACCTGGCCGAGGCGGTGGCGATGCAGGAAGCGGGCCGCCTGGTCAAAGTGCCCGGCATCGGCAAGAAAACCGCCGAGCGGCTGCTGCTCGAGCTCAAGGGCAGGCTCGTCGAGGTGAGCGCCGCCCCGGCGCGCGAATCCGCCTCCGACGTGGTCCACGCGCTGGTCGGGCTCGGCTACAGCGAGAAGGAAGCGCTCGCCGCCGTCAAGGGGCTGCCGGCGGGCATCGCGGTGGCCGACGGCATCCGCGCCGCGCTCAAAACTCTGGCGAAGTCGTGAGCTTGTCCGTAAGCTACCGCCGTCGCGGTCAGAAAATGAAGAAAGGAGATGGTCGATGAGAAGGGAGAAACAGGCGTTCCTGGCCGCGATCGCGGCGGCCGCACTGACGCTGCCGGCGCTCGCGCTGGCGCAGGATGGCCGCGGGTATTTCGGCCTCAGCATTGGGCCATCCAAGGCAAAGCACTGGTGCGGCAGCGAACTGCCGCCTGGCGCGGCGCTCGCAGCGTGCGATCCCCGGGGCAAGGCCTGGAAGATGTTCGCCGGCTACAGGATCAACCGGGTTTTCAGCTTCGAGGGCTCGTTCATCGATTTCGACAAGGCCTCGCTCACGGCGACCTCGGGCGCCGAAACGACCACGGTGAGCGCCAGGGCAACCGCCTTGAGTGCCGACGCGGTCGGGACCATTCCACTGTGGAACCTCGAGGTCTTCGGCAAAGTCGGGATCGCGAAGGTCAAGGCGGAGAGCCGCGAGGCCAGCCTTTCAGGAACCACCTTCAAGCTTGGCAAGAATGACAACGAGGCGCACGTCGGGCTAGGAGTCGCCTATCGCGTGACCCGGGAGTGGGATGTGCGCGCGGAATTAGAGCGGATCAAGGACTCCAGGATCGACTTCTTCTCGCTCGGGATCCAGTACCGCTACTGAGCTTCCACCGGACTCCGCTGTAGCGTCGGCACAACAGTAGCGAGGGAATTCGGCCCAATTTGGGCCGAGTTGCCCTTCGTCACGTTGTTTTTCCGTCAATTCCCATAGTCTTTCCCCTGCAGCCACAAGGCTGTTTTTCACCATAACGAAAAGGAGGATGTAATCCATGAGAGTTCTTCTGGCAGCAATGCTGGGCGCCGCCGTGATGGCGGCTCCGGCAGTGAGCATGGCGCAAGGTTGGTACGCGGGCATCACGCTCGGGCAGTCCGACTTTAAGAATATCGACTGCTCGGGTTTCAGTTGCGACAAGAAGGACACCGCGTTCAGGATTCTCGGCGGCTACCAGATCAACCGCAACTTCGCTGCCGAGCTCGGCTACCACGACCTTGGCAAGATGAAGGCAACCGCGCCGGGCGCGAGTCTCGATATCAAGGCGACCGCATGGGAGCTTGTCGGCGTTGGCGCCTGGCCCGTCGCGAACCAGTTTTCCGTTTACGGCAAGCTCGGGCTTTACCACGGCGAGGTGAAAGCCGGTGCCAGCCTGACCGGAGTCGGAAGTGGCAGCATCAAGGAAACAAACACCGATCTGACGTACGGCCTAGGGGTGCAATACGATATCAGCCGCGAGTTCGGCATCCGCGGCGAATGGCAGCGTTATGGCAAGCTGGGGGGTGGTAACCTCGGCGGCGATTTCGACGTCGATGTGCTGAGCATCGGCGCGATCTGGCGCTTCAACTGATCAGCAATCAGTACCGGGCAAAAAAGGGCGGCTCTGCCGCCCTTTTTTTTCTGGGGCAGAATGTCGGGGTGAGCGTTGAAACCGACCGCCAGGAGCGACGCATGACAAGGGATAAGGTACTTATTGCAGCAATGTTGGGTGCCGCCGTGATGGCGGCGCCGGCCGTGAGCACGGCGCAGGCTCGCACCGACAGCGGCTGGTACGTCGGCGCTTCGGTTGGACAATCCAAGAATCGCCATTTCGATTGCTCCGGTTTTAGTAGTTGCGACAGCGAAGCTGCCGCGTTCGGGGTTCTTGGCGGCTACCGGATCAACCGCAACTTCGCCGCGGAGCTCGGCTACCACGATTTTGGTAAGGTGACGTTTAGTGCACCGGGGGTGAGCGGCAATATCAAAGCGAACGCGGCGGAGCTCGTCGGCCTTGGCGCTTACCCGTTTGCCAATCAGTTTTCCGTTTACGGAAAACTTGGCGCCTACCGTGCCGAGTCTAAAATAAGCGCGCAGGTGGCGGGATTGGGAAACGGTAGCCTCAAGGACAGAAACACCGATCTGACGTTTGGCCTCGGCGCACAATACGATGTGACCCGCGCAGCGGGCGTGCGGGCAGAATGGCAGCGCTATAAGAATGTCGGAGGCGACGATACCGGCGGCAAATCCGATATAGATGTCATCAGCATCGGCCTCGTCTGGCGCTTCCATTGAGAAGCTGAAAGACGGCAAAATGCCGGCGTGAGCGTTGAAACCGACCGGCTGATCTCGGCCAAGCCGACCTCCGCGCAGGAGGAGCAGTTCGAGCGCTCGCTGCGGCCCGGCACCCTCGCCGAGTACGTCGGGCAGGAGAAGATCCGCGGCCAGCTGGGGATCTTCATCCAGGCGGCGCGCGCGCGGGGCGAGGCGCTGGACCACGTGCTGCTGTTCGGCCCGCCGGGGCTGGGCAAGACCACGCTCGCGCACATCATCGCGCGCGAAATGGGGGTCAATCTGCGCCAGACCTCGGGGCCGGTTCTCGAACGCCCGGGAGATCTCGCCGCCATCCTGACGAATCTGGAGCCCAGGGACGTGCTGTTCATCGACGAGATCCACCGCCTGTCGCCGGTGGTCGAGGAGATCCTGTACCCCGCGCTCGAGGATTTCCAGATCGACATCATGATCGGCGAGGGCCCGGCGGCGCGCTCGATCAAGCTCGATCTGCCGCCGTTCACGCTCGCCGGCGCCACCACGCGCGCCGGCATGCTGACCAACCCCCTGCGCGACCGCTTCGGCATCGTCGCGCGCCTGGAGTTCTACAGCCAGGACGAGCTGGCGACGATCGTGCGCCGCTCCGCGCGCCTGCTGCAGGTCTCTCTCAATGACGACGGCGCGGTCGAGATCGCCTGCCGCTCGCGCGGCACGCCGCGCGTCGCCAACCGGATGCTGCGCCGGGTGCGCGACTACGCGCAGGTGAAAGCGGACGGCACCGTGTCCAAGGCGGTGGCCGAGGCCGCGCTCAAGATGCTCGACGTCGACGTGCTCGGGCTCGACCTCATGGACCGCAAGCTGCTGCTCGCGGTGATCGAGAAGTTCTCCGGCGGCCCGGTCGGCCTCGACAACCTCGCGCATGCCATCGGCGAGGACGCCGAAACCATCGAGGACGTGCTCGAGCCCTTCCTCATCCAGCAAGGCTACCTGCAGAGGACGCTGCGCGGGCGCATCGCCACGCTCTCCGCGTACCGCCACTTCGGCATCGTCGCGCCGGCGGCGGCGCGCGATCTGCTGTCCGACCATTGAAGAGCCCATTCCGGATTCCGGTCCGGGTGTACTTCCAGGACACCGACGCCGGGGGTGTCGTCTTCCACGCCCAGTACCTCGCGTTCATGGAGCGCGCGCGCAGCGAGCTGCTCAATGCGGCCGGCATCGATCTCGCGCGCCTGCTCGGCAAGCACGGCGTGCTGTTCCTCGTCTACCGGATCGTCGCGAAGTACCATCAACCCGCGCACCTCAACGAGCTTTTATCGGTGAGTGCCGAAGTGGTTAAAATGGGCCGCGCGAGCGTGGTCTTCCGCCAGCGCGTGGAACGCGGCGGCGAGCTCCTTGTCGGAGCCGACATTACGCTCGCGCTGGTGAGCCGCGACCGGATGAAGCCGGCGCGCATGCCCCGAGAGCTCGAACAGGCGCTCAAATGACCGTGACGCAGGACATCGATATCTGGACCCTGGTCGTCAACGCCAGCGTCGTCGTCAAGGTGGTGCTGGTGCTGCTGATCGCGGTGTCGTTCCTGTCGTGGATGTTCATCTTCCAGAAGTGGTTCGCGATCCGGCGCGCGCGCCGCCAGACCGAGCAGTTCGAGCGCGAGTTCTGGAGCGGGAACGAGCTCACCGCGCTCTACCAGGGCGCGGTCACCAACCGCCACACCATCGGCAGCCTGGAGCGCGTCTTCGAGGCCGGCTTCCGCGAATTCGCCAAGCTGCGCGGGCAGCGCGGCAGCACCGACCCGAGCGACATGGTGGACGGGGCGCGGCGCGCGATGCGCGCCACCTTTCAGCGCGAGATGGATTTCCTCGAGCGCCATCTGGCCTTTCTCGCCTCGACCGGGTCGGTGAGTCCCTACGTCGGCCTGTTCGGCACGGTATGGGGCATCATGCACGCGTTTCGCAGCCTGGCGAACGTTCAGCAGGCGACGCTCGCGCAGGTGGCGCCCGGCATCGCCGAGGCGCTCGTCGCCACGGCGATCGGCCTGTTCGCCGCGATCCCGGCGGTGGTGGCGTACAACCGCTACTCGTACGACATCGAGCGCCTGGGCAATCGCTTCGAGAGCTTCATGGAGGAGTTCTCCAACATCCTGCATCGCCAGGCGGTGAAGTAGCGCCATGCCGGCCCTGCATCGCAGGCGCGGGCCGATGCACGAGATCAACATCGTGCCGTACGTCGACGTCATGCTGGTGCTGCTGGTGATCTTCATGGTCACCGCGCCGCTGGTGACGCCGGCCGTCATCGACCTGCCGACCGTCGACAAGGCGAGCCAGCCGCGCGTGGTGCCGATCGAGATCTTCGTCAGGGCCGACCAGGGGCTGAGGGTCCGGCAGCGCGACGCCAGCGGCCAGATCGTCGATGAACGCGACGTCACCAGATCCGAACTCGCCAATGTCATAAAAAGGGCAAGAGCCAAAGGCGGCGACCCGCCGGTACTCATCGGCGGCGACAAAAGCGCGCGCTACGAATCGGTGCTGGCGGTGATGGACGAGCTGCGCCGTCAGGGGGTGCAAAAGGTCGGCCTGCAGGTGAAGACCACGCAGTGAGCGCGGAGGCTCTTCCCTTCGGGGCGCGCCGCGAGCCGGCGCTCCTGCCTGCGTTTGTTCTCGCGGCGCTGGTGCACCTGTTTCTCGCCGCCGTGATGTTTCTCGGCGTGCGCTGGCAGAGCCATCCCCCCGAGACGGTGGTCGTCGAGCTGTGGGAAGCACCGCCGCCACCGCCGGCTGTGGTGGAGGAGGCTCCCAAGCCGCCACCGCCCAAGGTGGAGCCGGAACCCGTTCCGGTGCAAAAGCCGGACATCGCCCTCAAGGCGCCGCCGAAGCCCAAACCCAAGCCCGAGCTGAAGCCGGCGCCGAAAAAGGACGTCGACTTCAAGAAGCGGGTGAACGAGCAGCTGGCGCAGGAGCAGCGCGCCATCGACGAGCAGCGCCGCGAGGCCGAGCGGCGCGAGGCGGCGGCGCGCCAGCAGGCGATCGCCGCCGCGGCGCGCGACCGGGCGCTCGCCACCTGGGTCGACAAGATCCGCGCCAAGATCCGCGGCAACATCCTCCTGCCGAGCGGCATGAGCGGCAATCCGGAGGCGATCTTCGATGTGACCCAGCTGCCGACCGGCGAGGTGATCAGCATCCGCCTGCGCAAGTCGAGCGGGCACAAGGGGTACGACGATGCCGTAGAACGCGCCATACTGAAGTCCTCGCCGCTGCCCAAGCCGGACCAGCCCAACCTCTTCGAGCGGCAGCTGGAACTTCGCTTCCGGCCGCAGGACCAATAGAAGCGGCGGATGCCTATAATCGCCGTTTTGCAAAGAACATCCGGAGGATGCAGGCCTTGCTGACGCGTCTGCGCGCTTTCCTCGGCGCCGTGCTTCTACTGATCACGCCGCTCGCCGCGGCGCAGCTTTCGATCGAGATCACCGGCGCCGGCGCCCCGCGCATGCCGATCGCCGTCGCTCCTTTCCCCGGCGAGGGGGCCCTCGGACCCGGCATCACCTCGATCGTGCGCGCCGATCTCGAAAGGAGCGGGCTGTTCCGCGGCCTCGAAGTTCCGCCGCTCGCGCCTGCGCCGACCGAGGCGTCGACGGTCAACTATGCGGAATGGCGCTCGCGCCTGGCCGATGCGCTGGTGCTCGGCTCGGTGGCGGCGCGGCCCGACGGCCGCTACGAAGTGCGGTTTCGCCTCTACGACGTGGTGAAGCAGGCCTCGCTCGGCGGTATCGCCTACACCCTGAGCAAGGAGCAGGTGCGCGCCACCGCCCACCGCATCGCCGACTTCGTCTACGAGAAGCTCACCGGCGAGAAGGGCGTGTTCTCCACGCGCATCGCCTACGTGGTGAAGCGGGGCAACCGCTTCGAGCTGCAGATCGCCGACGCGGACGGCGCCGGCGAGGAAGCCGCGCTCGTCTCGTTCGAGCCGATCATCTCGCCGGCCTGGTCGCCCGACGGCCGCAAGCTCGCCTATGTCTCGTTCGAGAACAAGAAGCCGGTGGTCTACGTCCACTCGCTGGTCGATGGGAAGCGCAACGTCATCGCCAACTTCAGGGGATCGAACTCGGCGCCCGCCTGGTCGCCCGACGGAGCCAAGCTCGCCGTCACGCTGTCGCGCGAGGGCGGCTCGCAGATCTTCCTGCTCAACGCCGACGGCAGCGGCCTGCGGCGCCTCACCAGCTCGGCGGCGATCGATACCGAGCCGCGCTTCTCGGGCGATGGCCAGTGGATCTATTTCACCTCCGACCGCGGCGGCAGCCCGCAGATCTACCGCATGCCGGCCGCCGGCGGCGAGCCGCAGCGCATCACCTTCGAGGGAAGCTATAATGTGACGCCGCGCCTGAGTCCAGACGGCAAGACCCTCGCCTATATCACGCTCAACGAAGGCAAGTTCCAGGTGGCGTTGCTCGATCTCTCCAACCGCCAGGTGCAGATCATCACCGACAGCGATCGCGACGAGTCGCCGAGCTTTGCTCCCAACGGGCGCATGATCTTGCTCGCCACGGTGATCGGCGAACGCGGGGTGCTGTCGGCGGTGTCTTCGGACGGCCGCGTCAAGCAGCGTCTCAGCGTCACGGCGGGGGACGTGCGTGAGCCGGCCTGGGGACCATTCACAGAATGAAAGGAAGGAGAAGGAATGCCATGCGCCTAGCCATCATCGCCACTCTCGCCGCAGCCGCGCTGGCGGCGGGTTGCGCCACCACGCCCGAGCAGCAGGCGCCCGTGAGCGTGGAGGAGCGGGCTGCCAAGCCCGCCCCGGTCGAGACCAAGCCGATCGCGCGCGTCGACCTGACCAGCAAGCCTGCGGCGGCCAACCCGCTCAAGGACCCGAACAACATCCTGTCCAAGCGCTCGATCTACTTCGACTTCGACAAGTACGACATCAAGGACGAGTTCCGTCCCCAGATCGAGGCGCATGCGAAGTACCTGCGCGAGAACCCGGGTGCGAAGATGCTGATGCAGGGTAATGCCGACGAGCGCGGCAGCCGCGAGTACAACCTCGGTCTCGGGCAGCGCCGCTCCGACAGCGTCAAGCGGGCGCTGACGCTCCTCGGTGCCAAGGACAATCAGATCGAGTCGGTAAGCCTGGGCGAGGAGAAACCGGTCTGCACCGAGCATGCCGAAGACTGCTGGGCGAAGAACCGCCGCGGCGACATGCTCTATAACGGCGAATATTGATGCTCCGGTCAGGGGCACGCCAGGCTGCTGCTTTCGCGCTCGGCTGCGCGCTCGCCTGGCCTGCGCTTTCGCAGGGGCTCTTCGACGATAACGAAGCGCGTCGTCGCATCGAGCTGCTGCGCCAGCAGGTCGAGGCGAGCCAGAAGGCGCTCGAAGATCGCCTTGCCAAGTTCGAGGCCGCAGCCGGCGAGCGCAGCGCGCTGCTCGATCTCGCCGGGCAGCTGGACGGGTTGCGCGCCGAAATCGCCCGCATGCGCGGGCAGATCGAGGTCCTCGCCAATCAGATCGAGACCGCCGACCGGCGGCAAAAAGACCTGTACGTCGACATCGACACGCGCTTGAGGAAGCTCGAGCAGGCGCGCGAGCAGCAGGCTGCTGCGAGCGCCGACAAGCCGCCGGCGGCCTCCAGCGAGGTCGAAGGGGCTACCCCCGGCGAGGCGAAGGCCTACCAGGCGGCGCTCGACCAGTTCAAGCTCGGCAACTACCCCATGGCGGTCTCGGCGATGCAGGGCTTCCTAGTGACGTATCCCGGCAGTTCGCTCGCGCCCAACGCGCAGTACTGGATCGGCATGGCTTACTCCGGGCAGCGCGACTACAAAAGCGCGATCGCCGCGCAGCGCAAGCTCCTCACGGCGTGGCCCGACAGCCCGAAGGCGCCCGACGCGATGCTGAGCATCGCCAGCGCGCAGGAAACGATGGGCGACCGCCGTGCCGCGCAAAAAACCCTCGAAGACCTGGCCGCGCGCTATCCCTCGAGCAGTGCCGCGACGAGCGCGAAGCAGCGCCTGGCCGCCTACCCGAAGCGTTGAACGAACCCGACCCTGCGCAGCTCGCCCGCTTAGTCACCGCCGGGGCGTTTGTCCTCGCTTTCATCTTCGGCGCGGTGGGGAACAAGACGCGCTTCTGCACCATGGGCGCGGTCTCCGACTGGGTGAACATGGGCGACCTCGGCCGCATGCGGATGTGGCTGCTCGCGATCGCCGTGGCGCTGCTGGGCTCGAGCGCGCTGCAGGTCACCGGCGTCGTCGACCTTTCCAAGTCCATCTACCCCGCCCCCAACTTCACCTGGCTGTCGTACGTCGTGGGCGGGTTTCTCTTCGGCGTTGGCATGACGCTCGGCTCGGGCTGCGGCTCGAAGACGCTGATCCGCATCGGCGCCGGCAGCCTGAAGTCAGTCATCGTGTACGTGTTTCTGGGCATCGCGGCCTACATGACGCTGCGCGGCCTGCTCGGCGCGTTCCGCGTCGGCGTGCTGGAGAAGGCATCGCTGACCCTCGCGCCGGGCCAGGACCTGCCGTCGCTGTTATCAACCGGGCTGGGTTTGTCGAAGGCCGCATGGACGGCGGCTCTCGCTGCCGTCGTCGGCGGGGCAATCCTCGCTTTCGTCTATGCGAGCCGTGAATTCCGCTCCAGCTTCGACTACACGCTCGGCGGCGTGGTCACCGGGCTGGTGGTGGTCGGCGGCTGGTACGTGAGCGGGCACCTCGGCCACCTCGCGGAAGACCCGAACACGCTGCAGGAGGCCTTCGTCGCCACCAATTCCGGGCGCATGGAATCGTTCTCGTTCGTCTCGCCGATGGCCTACACGCTCGACTACCTGATGCTGTGGACCGACAAGTCGAGGATCGTCACCTACGGCATCGCCTCCGCGGCCGGCGTGATCGCCGGCTCCGCCGCGTATGCGCTCGCCACCCGCAGCTTCCGCTGGGAGGGCTTCCGCGACGCCGAGGACACCGCGAGCCACATCGTCGGCGGAATGCTGATGGGCTTCGGCGGCATCTGCGCGCTCGGCTGCACCATCGGCCAGGCGATCTCCGGCGTCTCGACCCTCGCGCTCGGCTCGATCATCACTTTCGCGTTCATCGTGCTCGGCTCCGCCGCGACGATGAAGCTCCAGTACTGGCGAATGGCCCGCGAGGACTGATAAAATTTCGCCCTTTCCCGCGGGTCGTTAGCTCAGCTGGTAGAGCAGCGGACTTTTAATCCGTTGGTCGGCGGTTCGAATCCGCCACGACCTACCAATTCCTTCAGTTAGTTGCTGTTCTTGACTTCCTCACGTGCAAGTCAACGTGGGGAATTCGTGTCGGCAAATCCGCTGGTCGCAACGTCGGGAAACTACTTCGCGGGCTTGAAAGACTTAACCAAAGGCGACGCGCTGGCGCCTTCCAGGCTCAGGCCGCAGATCGAATTTCGTGCGTAACCCCTATCACCGCTGCAATGCGTTTGTTCGCGCGCCGGACCCTGAGACGGACCCTCGTACCGCGTTCAGGATTTCCTGCGAAAGCGCCTCATCGTCGACCGCGCGGGCCATGACCATCGCGCCCACCAGGCTCGCGTAGGTGCTGATGGCCCTCTCCCTCCTTGCCGCCTCCGACTTGCCTGGAACCAGTCCCGACAACAAGTTGAAAGCGGAACGCAATCCGTCCGCGACGGCGCGCCGAACGCCGGAGCCGCGCCGAGCGATGTCGGGGCCGAGCGCAGCCACGGCGCAGCCTGCGCCGGGATCGTCGCGGTGCCTGCGCGTCAAATAGCTGCGGACGATCGACGACAACGGATCGTCGGACGTCCCGCCCGCCATCTTGCTCCAGCGCTCGTGTGAGCGGCTGAATGCACGGCCGCACGCCTGCGCGATCAAGTCCTCCTTCGAAGAAAAGTGGCCGTAGAACGCGCCATGGGTGAGGCCCGCGGCCTTCATCGTGTCCGCTACACCGATGCCCTCGAAGCCGCGCTCAAGGAAGAGCTGGGCGGCTGTGTCGAGGATCCGCTCCCGGTTCTTGGTTGCCTGTTCCCTGCTTACCTTCATTCTGGTCTCCTCGCGGATTCATCCATCGCTTGACATTATATATGATGTATGTAATATAAATAATCATGACGACCGTCATATAAATGACGTCATGCCCGACCCACGCCGCTGCCGATCTGTTCGGTGAGCTCAGGCCAGGACAGTCGCAAATGCCACTCGCAAACTTGTTGAAAGGAAATTCGAAGCTCTTCGTCGCCACCCTTCTGGTGGCGCTGGCCAGCTCTGTTGCCGGACCGAACCCTGCTCCGGCTGCCGCACCTCAGCGCCATGATCAGGTGCCGGGTTTCTACCGGATGAAGGTCGGCGATCTCGAAGTGACCGCCCTGTTCGACGGCGCCGGCGTATTCGACCCGCATTGGTTAAATGGAAAGAAGGTGACGGTGGATCGCATCGAAAAAGCTTTGCATGAGGATCCTCATCTGCTGGACGTTGCTGATTCGGGGTTCCTGGT
>DATILQ010000082.1:0-15897 GCA_035476235.1 Burkholderiales bacterium | reverse complement strand
CAGCCGGATGTGGGTCAGCTCGCGCAGGCGCCTCACGTCCTCGTCCTGGATGTGGCGCCGGTCCTCGCGCAGGTGCACGGTGATGCCGTCGGCGCCGCCGAGGTGCGCCTCGACCGCCGCCCAGACCGGGTCGGGCTCGTACGTGCGGCGCGCCTGGCGCACCGTGGCGACGTGGTCGACGTTGACGCCGAGCTCGATCACAGCTCGTTCAGCTCCATCAGCACCGTGCGCGTATGCAGCACCTGCCCGTGGAGGCGCTGGCCGATGAGCGTGCGCAGCAGCGCGCGCGCCTCGTCGCGCGTCTCGGGCCGCGCGTAATCGTCGGCGGCGACGTCGAGCAGCGTGCGGCCGCTCACCAGCAGGTCATTTGCATGAGAATTTCTCACCGGCATTGGCCCGCGATCCGGCTCGTAAACGTAGCGCGCCTCCGGGTCGATGGGCGCGCCGCTCGCCGCATCGCGGTCCAGCAGCGGAGCATAACCGAGCTCGGCCAGCAACCGCTTTTCGAATCCCCGAAGTACGGAAGCAAAAGGCCCGTCGCCGACCAAGCGGGATAAAGTTTCCCCATAGGAATCGAAAAGCGCCTCGTGCGGATCGTCGCGCGGCAGCAGGCGCAGCACCAGCTCGTTGACGTAGAACCCGCACATCAGGCCGCGCCCCGCGAGCGGCCGCAGGCCGCCCGACCATTCGGCCGAGATCAGGCTGCCGAGCTCCGCCGGGGCGCTCCAGCTCAGGCGCAGCGGATGGAACGACAGCAGCACGCCGCGCAGCGCGGAGCGCGGGCGACGCGCCCCCCGTGCGAGCACCGCCACGCGGCCGAAGCGCCGCGTGAAGGCCTCGACGATCAGGCTGGTTTCCTTGTACGGGTAGGTGTGCAGCACGTAGCCCGCTTCGTGCTCGGCCCTGCGCTTCATTCGTACCCCAGCTGACGCAGCACGCGCGCGTCGTCCGTCCAGGCCCGCCGCACCTTCACCCAGACCCCGAGGTAGACCTTGCCCTCGAACAGGCGCTCCATGTCCTTGCGCGCCGCGCTCGCCATGCGCTTGAGCCGTTCGCCGCGCGCGCCCAGGACGATCAGCTTCTGGCTCTCGCGCTCCACCAGGATGGTGGCCTCGATGCGGCGCAGCCGGCCCTCCTCCTTGAAGCTCTCGATCATCACCTCGCAGCGGTACGGCAGCTCCTCGGCCAGCTCCTCGAACAGCTTCTCGCGCAGCAGCTCGGCGGCGAAAAACCGCTCGTCCCGATCGGTCAGCTGGTCCGGCGGGTACGCCGCCGGGCCTTCGGGCAGCGCTTCGCGCAGGACCCGCAGCAATTCGGCCATGTTCTTGCCGGTCTTGGCGCTCGCCGGAACGATGGCGTGAAACTCGCGCACTTTGGAGATCCGGTCCAAGAAGGCGATGAGGTCTCCCTGATTTTTCAACACGTCGATCTTGTTTACAACCAGGACCACCTTCTGCTCCGCAGGAACCCGCTCCAGCGCTGCACGATCCTCGGGGCCGAAGCGCAGCACCTCGACCACGAACAGCGCGACATCGGCGTCGCGCGCCGCTTCGGTCGCCCGCCGGTTCAGGGCACGATGAAGTACGCTGCGCCAGCGCGTCTGCTGCCCGGGCGCGTCCACGAAGATGTACTGGCAGTCCTCGCGTGTCAGGATGCCGGTGATCAAATGCCGCGTGGTCTGCGGCTTGGCCGAGACGATGGAGAGCTTTTCGCCGATCAGCCGGTTGAGCAGGCTGGATTTCCCGGTATTCGGGCGACCGGCAATGCCTACCGTGCCGCAGCGCCGCACTTTCATTTCGAGAGCCGCTCAAGCATCGCCCTGGCCGCCTGCTGCTCGGCGCGCTGGCGGGAAGTGCCGCTGCCGGTCGCGGTGAGGCCCAGCTCGGCTACCGCGCACTCCACCTCGAAGGACTGGCGATGCGCCGCGCCCTGCACCGACAGCACCCGGTACTCGGGTAGCCGCCGGCGCTCCCCCTGCAGCATCTCTTGCAGCTGGGTCTTCGGGTCCTTGGCCGGCTGCTCCGGGTCGAGCCGCTCGACGAGCGGGCCGAACGCCTTCAGCACCGCTGCGCGCGCGGCCGGATAGCCGCCGTCGAGAAACACCGCACCAAACACCGCCTCGAGCGCGTCGGCGAGGATGGACTGGCGCGGCTCGGGGCCGCTCGCCAGCTCGCCTTCGCCGAGGCGCAGGAACTGCGCCAGCTGCAGCTCGCGCGCCACCTCGGCGAGCGTCTCCTCGCGCACCAGGCTCGCGCGCAGCCGCGTCAGCTTGCCCTCCGAAAGCTGCGGGAAACGCGCATACAGCTCCTCGGCCACCGCGCAGCCGAGCACGCCGTCGCCGAGGAATTCCAGCCTTTCGTTGTTCTCCGCGCCGTGGCTGCGGTGGGTCAGCGCCTGCTGGAGCAGCTCGAGGGCTGCGAATCGATGGCCAAGCCGCTTTTCGAGCGCCGCGGGCCGTGACAAGGCGATCTACTGGTCCTTCGAGCTGGCCGCGAAGTCGATGTAGATGCCGACATTGGCGAACAGCGGCACTTCCTTGCGGTACGCGAACCCGACCACCATCTCGTTGCCGTCCTTGGTGATCTCGAGGTCGCTCGCCCTGACCTTGAGGTCGTCGATCGCGGAGCGCAGCTCGAAGCTCCTGCGGATCTCCGCGGCGGTGGTGCCCTGGCGCGCCACGGCATTGATCGCCTTCTTGGCGGTATAGAAGTCGATGTAGGCCGGGATCAGCTTGAAGCCGAGCAGCGCTACGAAGATCGCGACGAAGAGCAGGAAGATCAGCCCCATCAGCGTGACCCCGCGTTGACCGTGGCCGTGGCCCATGATCGCTGCCTCCCTGTTTCTCATTTGAACGATCCGAAGCGGCCAAGCTCGTTCAGGTTGAGCCAGATGAAAAACGCCTTGCCGACGATGTTCTCGTCCGGCACGAAGCCCCACACCCGGCTGTCGCTCGAATTGTCCCGGTTGTCGCCCATCGCGAAGTAATGGCCGGGCGGAACCGTGCACGCCAGGCCGCTCATATTGTAGTTGCAATTGCCGGCATGCGGGTACGCGCGCGACGGCGCGACGAACGCCGGCGCGTCCTCCTCCAGCAGAATTTCATGCTCGACGCCGTTGAGCATCTCGAGGTAGCGCCGCGAGAACTGCATCCGCTCCCTGGACAGGTAATCGTCGATCTGCCGCACCGGCACCTGCGTGCCGTTGATGATGAGCCGCTTGTTGCGGTATTCGATGCGGTCGCCCGGCAGGCCCACCACGCGCTTGATGTAGTCGAGCGAAGGGTCCTCGGGATAGCGAAACACCATCACGTCGCCGCGCTGCGGGCTGCCGATCTCCACCACTTTCCTGTTTATCACCGGCAGGCGGATGCCGTAAGTGAACTTGTTCACCAGGATGAAGTCGCCGACCAGCAGCGTCGGCACCATCGAGCTCGACGGGATCTTGAACGGCTCGACCAGGAACGAGCGCAGCAGGAACACGATCAGGATCACCGGAAAGAAGCTGACCGAGTACTCGACCCACCACGGCTGCTTGGCCTCCGCCGGCCGCGAGCGGCGCAGCCACGCCGCCTCCAGAGCCCACACCGCCCCGGTGACGACCAGCAGGATCAGCAGAAACAGCGCGAAGCTCAACTGTCGCTCCGCTGCAGCACGGCGAGGAACGCCTCCTGTGGAATTTCGACCGAACCGACCTGTTTCATGCGCTTCTTCCCTTCCTTTTGTTTTTCCAGCAGCTTGCGCTTGCGCGTGACGTCGCCGCCGTAGCACTTGGCGAGCACGTTCTTGCGCAGCGC
Organism: Burkholderiales bacterium; assembly: GCA_035476235.1. Lineage (GTDB taxonomy): Bacteria > Pseudomonadota > Gammaproteobacteria > Burkholderiales > SG8-39 > SCGC-AG-212-J23. The sequence continues at coordinate 12,104 of DATILQ010000082.1, read as the reverse complement.
CTTCACGTTCTCGCGCGCGATGATGTGGCCACCGATCGCGGCCTGCACCGCGACGTCGAACATCTGCCGGGGGATGAGCCCGCGCAGGCGGGTCACCAGCTCGCGCCCGCGCGCCTGCGCGCTCTCGCGGTGGATCATGCTCGAGAGCGCGTCGACGCGCTCGCCGTTCACCAGGATGTCCAGGCGCACCATGTCGGCCGCGCGGTACTCCTTGAACTCATAGTCGAGCGAACCGTAGCCGCGCGTCATCGACTTCAGGCGGTCGAAGAAATCAAGCACCACCTCGCTGAGCGGCAGGTCGTAGGAGATGACCACGTGGCGTGCCGAGTAGTGCATGTTGGTCTGGATGCCGCGCTTGTTCGTGCACAGCGTGATGACCGGCCCGACGTATTCCTGCGGCGCGAAGATCTTGGTGGCGATCACCGGCTCGCGGATCTCCTCGATCAGCGTCGGGTCGGGCAGGCGCGCCGGGTTCGACACCTGCTCGACGCTGCCGTCGCGCAGCTTTACCTCGTAGACCACCGACGGCGCGGTGGTGATGAGGTGCATGCCGTATTCGCGCTCGAGCCGCTCCTGCACGATGTCCATGTGCAGCAGGCCGAGGAAGCCGCAGCGGAAGCCGAAGCCGAGCGCCTGCGAGGTCTCGGGCTCGTAATGGAAGGAAGCGTCGTTCAGATGCAGCTTCGCGAGCGCGTCGCGCAAAGCCTCGTACTCGCTCGCCTCCACCGGATAAAGCCCGGCGAACACCTGCGGCTTCACTTCCTTGAAGCCGGGCAGCGGCGCCCGCGCCGGCTTGTCGGCATGCGTCAGCGTGTCGCCGACCTTGGCGGCCCGCAGCTCCCTGATGCCGGCAGTAACGTAGCCCACTTCGCCCGCCGACAGGGATTCCTTTTCTCTGGCTTTGGGCGTGAAGACGCCGAGCTGCTCGGAAAGATACGATGCCCCGGTGCTCATCAGCAGGACGCGTTCCTTCGGCCGCAGCGTTCCCTCGACAACGCGCACCAGCATCACCACGCCGACGTAGTTGTCGAACCAGGAATCGATGATCAGCGCCTTGAGCGGCGCCGCCGGATCGCCCCGCGGCGGCGGCACGCGCAGAATCACCGCTTCCAGGATCTCCGGAACCTTCTCTCCCGTCTTGGCGCTGGCGCGGATGGCGTCATGGGCGTCGATGCCGATGACGTCCTCGATCTCCTGGATCGCCTTCTCCGGGTCGGCGGACGGCAGGTCGATCTTGTTGAGCACCGGGATCACCTCGACGCCCTGCTCGATCGCCGTGTAGCAATTGGCGACCGTCTGGGCCTCGACGCCTTGCGATGCGTCCACCACCAGCACCGCGCCTTCGCATGCGGCGAGCGAGCGGCTGACCTCGTAGGAAAAATCGACGTGGCCCGGGGTGTCGATCAGGTTCAACTGATAGGTCTCGCCGTCGCGCGCCCGGTACTGCAGCGCCGCCGTCTGCGCCTTGATCGTGATGCCGCGCTCGCGCTCCAGCTCCATCGAGTCGAGCACCTGCTCGGACATCTCGCGCTCCGGCAGCCCGCCGCACATCTGGATGAAGCGATCGGCCAGCGTCGACTTGCCATGGTCGATGTGCGCGATGATGGAGAAGTTGCGAATTCGGCTTTGAGGCATCAAGGCAGGCTCTGCGCCATATAAAGAAAGAGGGTGCCCGGCCGCGCACCCTCCCTTAACCCGCTATCTTATTTGATTTTGCTCAGCGCTGCCGCATCGAGGCGGTGGCGGCAGATCTCGCGCTCCTGCGCGTCCACCAGCACCGGTACGTCGCTGCCATAGCGCGTTTTCAGCCGCGCGTCGGCATCGACATCGATTTCGTCGAACTCGACGCCGAGCGAGCGCAGCGTCCGCGCCATCTCCTCGCAGAGGTGGCAGTCCGCGCGCCCGTAAAGCCGCGCTCGCAAGCTAGCCTTTGTCGGTCAGCCCGGCGACCGTGACGAAGGCCACGGCGTCCCCGCGCCGCACCTGGAGGGTGAACACGGCGCTCTTATCGAGGCCGGCCAGCAGCTTGTTGAACTGCTCGACCGACTTCAGCTCGATGTGCTGCCCCTTGTGGACCAGCGTCAGCAGCACGTCGTCGCGCCGCACGTCGGCGCGCGCATCGGGCCGCACGTCGATGACCACCAGCCCGTTCGATAGCTTCTTGTCCTTCTTCTGGTCGGCGGACAGCTCGGCGACGACGATGCCGAGCCGGTTGGCCGGCGTCTCCGACGGCTTCTGGCTGCGCGGCGTGTCGCGCGCCGCGAGGCGCTCCTCCTGCAGCTCGCCGACGGTGACGGAGAGCTTGCGCGCCGCGCCCTTGCGCCAGACCTCCACCGCAGCCTGGGAACCGGGGCGAGTCGAGCCGACCAGGCGCGGCAGGTCGCTCGAATTCTCCACCGGCCTGCCGTCGAAGCCGATGATGATGTCGGAGGCCTCGATCCCCGCCCGGTCGGCCGGGCTGCCCTTCTCGACCGAGTTCACCAGCGCGCCGCGCGGACGATCCAGCCCGAAGGAGGTTGCCAGGTCGCGCGTCACCTCCTGGATCACCACGCCGATGCGGCCGCGCGCGACGCGGCCCTTGTCGCGCAACTGCTTCTGGATGTCGAGCGCCACGTCGATCGGGATCGCGAACGACAGGCCCATGAAGCCGCCGGTGCGGCTGTAGATCTGCGAATTGATCCCGACCACCTCGCCGCGCATGTTGAACAGCGGCCCGCCCGAGTTGCCGGGGTTGATGGCGACGTCGGTCTGGATGAAGGGGACGAAGTTTTCCTGCGGCAGCGAGCGCCCTTTGGCGCTGACGATGCCGGCGGTGACGGTGTTCTCGAAGCCGAAGGGCGCGCCGATCGCCACCACCCATTCGCCGACCTTCAGCTTGCCCGGGTCGCCGAAGCGCACGGCGGGCAGCCCGCTCGCTTCGATCTTGATGAGCGCGACGTCGGTGCGCTTGTCGGCGCCGATCACCCTGGCCTTGAACTCGCGCTTGTCGGTGAAGCGCACGTTGATCTCGTCGGCGGCCTCGAGGACGTGGGCATTGGTCATGATGTAGCCGTCGGCGCTGAGGATGAATCCGGAGCCGAGCGAGCGGCTCTCGGAGCGCGGCGCCGGCCCCGGGCCGGGCACCCCGGGCTGCTGGCGCGGAATGAAGCGGCGGAAGAACTCCTGGATCTCGTCGTCTTCCATGCCGGGGATCTGCGGCAGCGCGCTGGTGCGGCGTACGGCCTGCGTGGTGCTGATGTTGACGACGGTGCTGCCCTGCTCTTCGACCAGGCGCGTGAAGTCGGGCAGCACCTGCGTCTGCGCCAGGACGGTCATACAGGATGCGGCCAGCCACAGCGCGACCAGCCCTCTCAGAACTCGCATTGTTGCTCCTGCCTTTCTTTAGTGCGGAAGACGAAATTCGACAGCGTCAGCGATGCGCTGCACGCTCACGGCCGGCGCCTCCCCGACCACGGTCACCATGTGATTCGCGACTTGACGCGTATAGATGTGGATCGCGCCCATGCTCGACAGCCCGGTGCGCAGATCGCGCCGGCCCTCGAGCGGCTCGATGAACACCGACACCGCCGCGAGACCGTCCGAATACACCAGCTGCCCGACCGGCCGCGACTCGCCGAGCCGGCGCTTGAGCTCGCTCACCTTGTGAAAGCCGGGCAGCTCGCTGCTGAGCTCCCAGCCGGCGAGGCGCGCAGGCGCGGCAGCGCTGTCCTCGATGCGCCAGCCGCGGGCGGCCTGCCTGGGTTTCACCATGTCACGGCTCACCGGGCCGATGAGCAGTTGCGTGAACATGAACTGCTCGACCGTGTCGCCGCTCGAATCGAGCGTGACGGACTTCAGCAGCATGCCGCTGTGCACGTCGGCGTAGAGCTTGTAGCCGTAGCGCAGATTATCCTTCGGCGCGAGCACCACCGCCTGGCAGTCGAAGCCGGCGATGCGGCGGTTCTCGCCGAGGCTGATGTCGTAGTGGCGCGCCAGCGCGCTCACCTGCTCGGGCAGCAGCGCAGGGAAATCGCGGTCGGCGGTGCGGCGATCGACCTTGACCACGCGGCTCTCCGGCAGATAGCAGCGGATGCTGTCGCGCGTACGCACGATCTCGCGCGGCACGCCGTCCAGCACCTCGAGCTTGTCGATGTCGCCGCCGGCGTCGACGTAGCGCGTGATGCGCGAGGTCTCGGAGCGCCCGCCGTGCTGGTAGACGAAGGTGCCGCGGTAGGAGAGCTTCTGCGTCGCGTCCTGGATCTTGCGCAGCCAGCCGAGCGCTTCCGGAGACTGCGCCTGGGCCAGGCCGGCGCCGAGCGCGATGAAAGCAGCGAACGCCCGGCCAGCCATCACTTCGCGCTCTCCTGCACCGAGTCGGACACTGTGCGCACATAGGGGGCCATGCCCTGAAGCGAGGCACGCGGGGAAAAACCCTGGTGCGCGAGGAGATAGTCGTTGGCGCCGCTCGGCAGCGGCACGATCGCCGGCTGCTTCTTCAGCGGCGTGGCGCTCGCCTGCGCGACCTGGGGCGGCGGGGCCTGGCGTTGCGGCGCAAAAGCCAGCCAACTTACCAAAGACACGGCGGCGACGCTGGCCGCAGCCGACAGCACCAGCCACTTGCGCTGCTCGGCCTGCAGTCCTGCGGGAGCCAGCAGCGCAGGCTCGGCGCTCAACCGCACGGCGACGCGCGCCGTGAAACCGTCCGACAGCATGCGGCTATCGCGCATCGCGTCGCTGATCAGGTGATAGGTGCGCCAGGCATGCAGCGCCTCGCCATCCTGGTCCAGCGAATCGATCATTTCAGCGGCGGACGTGTCGTCCAGCTCGCCGTCCATCAGTGCCGAAATCTTGTCTTTCATGCCCCTACCACCTGCCTTTTAGGCTCACCATCTCTTGTCCTTCCGCGTCCCGAGCAACGGCCTGAGCTGCTCCGCGATCGCCTCGCGCGCCCGGAAGATCCGTGACCTGACGGTCCCTATCGGGCAGTTCATCGCCTTCGCGATGTCCTCGTAACTCATCCCTTCAATCTCGCGCATCTGAATCGCGGTGCGCAATTCCTCCGGCAGCCTCTCGATCGTGGAGTTCACGGTCTCCGCGATTTCGTTCGACAGCAGCACGCTCTCGGGCGTATTGATGTCGCGCAGCTGCTCGCCTTCCTCGAATCCTTCCGCCTCGTCGGCCTCTACCTCGGTCGAGGTCGGCGCCCGCCGACCCATGGCCATGAGGTAGTTCTTGGCCGTGTTGATTCCAATCCTGTACAGCCACGTGTAAAACGCGCTGTCGCCACGGAACGCGGGGAGTGCTCGGTAGGCCTTGATGAACGCCTCTTGCGTTACATCCTCCACCTCGGCCGGATCGCGGATGAACCGCGACAGCAGCCGTGCCAGCTTGCGCTGATACTTCTCGACCAGCAGCCCGAAAGCCCGCTTGTCGCCACGCTGCGCCCGCGCGACCAGTTGCCGGTCGATCTCGCGGTCGCTCACGAGGGCTCCCCACCCCGTTTGCAACGCCTATGTGCCACAGACACACGCACTTTGAAATAGTTCGACGCCGTATAGGGGCAGGGCTCAGGCCGGGAGTTGCTGCGCCGCCACTTGGGGCAGCTTTCCCCATAGCGCCCAGATGCGCAGCACGCGGAACGATTCTTCGCCCAGCATGTCGAGGGTGACCAGCACCGTTCGCCGCAGCCGGCCCCGCACCGGCAACGCCACCATGAAGCGGTTGACATAGCGTCGCTCCGTCAGCCGCGCCGCGAACCTTTCGCCTCCGGCGAGCTCGAAGCTCGCGCCGCCGGCCTCGAGCTCGATGGCGCGAACCGAGCTCGCCGATTTCAGGAGCGCCCGGCTCCACGCTGCCGCCAGGCCAAGGGCCATCAAGCAGATGGCCAGCGCGGCGCCGGCAACGGAGGGCAATACCAGAAGGATGCAAAGCGCCGCGCTCGCGTGCAGCGCCACCAGCGCGGTCGCGAAGGCCGGAGACGGAGACAACTGCAGGCGCAGGCTGCGCGAGCCGCTCAAGGGTGCGCGAACACCAGCGTGCCGTTCGTGCCGCCGAAGCCGAACGAATTCGATAGGGCGACGCGGATCGGCATCCTGCGCGCCGCGTTGGGTACGTAGTCCAGGTCGCACTCGGGGTCCGGGGTGCGCAGATTGATCGTCGGCGGCGAGACCTGGTCGCGCAGCGCGAGCACGCTGAGCACCGCTTCGACTCCGCCCGCCGCGCCGAGCAGGTGCCCGGTCATCGACTTGGTGGAGTTCACGGCGACCTTCCCTGCGCGCGCGCCGAGCAGCCGCTTCACGGCTCTCGTCTCGGCAACATCGCCGAGCGGCGTGGAGGTGCCGTGCGCGTTGATGTAGTCGACCACGGCAGGCTCCAGATTCGCATCCTTCAGGGCATTGCGCATGCAGCGGAAGGCGCCGTCGCCGTCCTCGCTGGGCGCGGTCATGTGGAAAGCATCGGCCGAGACGCCGTAGCCGGCCAGCTCGCAGTAGATCCGCGCCCCGCGCGCCCTGGCGTGCTCGTACTCCTCGAGCACCACGGCGCCGGCGCCCTCGCCCAGCACGAAGCCGTCGCGCTCCTTGTCCCACGGACGGCTCGCGGTGGCCGGGTCGTCGTTGCGCGTGGAAAGCGCCCGCGCCGAGGCGAAGCCGCCCACCGCAAGTTCGGTGATCACGGCTTCGGCGCCGCCGGCGATCATCACGTCGGCCTCGCCGTAGCGGATCGATTTCCCCGCCTCGCCGATGCAATGCGTCGAAGTGGTGCACGCAGTGACCATGGCCAGGTTCGGGCCCTTCGCGCCGACCTCGATCGACAGCAGGCCGGCGATCATGTTGATGATGCTGCCGGGAATGAAGAACGGCGAAATGCGGCGCGGCCCGTTCTGCTTGAGCTCGTCGTGCATCGCCTCGATCAGCGGAACGCCGCCGATGCCCGAGCCGAAATTGACGCCGATGCGCTCGCTGTTCTCGGGCGTCGCCTGCACGCCGGCGTCCCTCCAGGCCTGCAGGCCCGCCGCCATGCCGTAGTGGATGAACAGGTCCATGCGCCGCGCTTCCTTCGGCGACAGGTACGCCGCCACGTCGAACTCCTTCACTTCGCCGGCGATCTGGCTCGACAGCCGCGACGCATCGAAGCGCGTGATGCGGGTGACGCCCGGCGTTCCGGCGAGGGCGTTATCCCAGGCCTGCTGGACCGTGTTGCCGATCGGGCAGACGATGCCGAGCCCGGTGACGACGACTCTACGACGGGTCACTCAGGTTCCGCTCGGGTTCCGCTCAAGACTTGGCGTGTGCCTTGATGTAGTCGATGGCCTGCTGGACGGTGGTGATCTTCTCGGCTTCCTCGTCGGGAATCTCGGTCTCGAACTCCTCCTCCAGCGCCATCACCAGCTCGACGGTGTCGAGCGAGTCCGCGCCCAGGTCATCGACGAACGAAGACTGGTTCTTGATTTCGGCTTCGTTGACTCCGAGCTGCTCGGCGATGATCTTCTTGACGCGTTGTTCGACGTTTTCCATCCGCGGCTCCTTCCTGTAGGGGCACTGCCTGTGCGTGGGTCAAGAGGGGCTCGTATTTTACGACATATACATGCCGCCGTTGACGTGCAGCACTGCGCCCGTGACGTAGCCGCCGCCGGGCGAAACGAGATAGGCGACGGCGGCGGCGACCTCCTCCGGCGTGCCGAGCCGCCCGAGCGGGATGTGCTCGAGCAGCGCCTTTCTCTGTGCGTCGGCAAGCGCGCGCGTCATATCGGTGTCGATGAAGCCCGGCGCGACGCAGTTCACCGTGATGTTGCGGCTGCCGAGCTCGCGAGCGAGCGATTTCGTCATGCCGGCAACGCCCGCCTTGGCGGCGGCGTAGTTGGCCTGCCCGGGATTTCCAGACTCGCCGACCACCGAGGTGATGTTCACGATCCTGCCCCAGCGCGCCTTCATCATGCCGCGCATCACCGCCCGCGACAGCCGGAACACCGCGCGCAGATTGGTGTCGATCACCTCGTCCCAGTCGGCGTCCTTCATGCGCAGCGCCAGGTTGTCGCGGGTAATGCCGGCGTTGTTCACCAGGATCAGGATGTCGCCGAATTCCTCGCGGATCGATTCGACGAGCGCATCGCATTGCGCCGCGTCGCTGACATTCAGGACTTTGCCGACGGCGGGGACCTTCTGCGCTCCCGCCTCGCTCGTTGCAGTGCCGATCACCTTCGCGCCGTGCCTGGCCAGCTCGGCGGCGATCGCCCGTCCGATGCCGCGCGACGCGCCGGTCACCAGCGCCACTTTGCCTTCGAGCATGGTCATTCTTCCGTCATCGCCTGCAGCGCCTGCTCGAGCGACGCCCGGTCGGCCAGCGAGAACGACTGCGCTTCGGGATGAATGCGCCGGGTCAGCGCCGCGAGCACTTTTCCCGGTCCGCACTCGACGATGTGCGTCGCGCCCTGCTCCACCATCCGCTGGATGGTTTCCATCCACCGCACGGGCGCCGATGCCTGGCGCACCAGCGCGTCCTTGATGGCGGCCGGGTCGCTCTCCACTTTCACGTCCACGTTGTTGATCACGGCGAGCCGCGGCGCGGCAACCTCGACCCGCGCGAGATAGTCTTTCAACCGCTCACCGGCGGGCCGCATCAGCGCCGAATGAAAAGGCGCGCTCACCGGCAGCGGCATCGCGCGCTTCGCGCCGCGCGACTTGCAAAGCTGGATCGCCCTGTCGACTGCGTGCTTCTCTCCGGCGATCACGACCTGTCCGGGCGCGTTGAAGTTCACCGCCTGCACCTCGCCGAGGGCTTCCGCGCACCCCTGGCGCACGCCTGCCTCGTCCAGGCCCAGAATCGCCGCCATCGCGCCCTTGCCCTCGGGCACCGCCTCCTGCATCGCCTGGGCGCGGAAGCGCACCAGCGGCAGGGCGTCCCGGAAGGAAAGGGCGCCGGCGGCCACCAGCGCAGTGTACTCGCCGAGACTGTGTCCGGCCGCCAGCTGCGGTGCCGGGCCGCCGAGCCCCCGCCATGCGCGGTAGGCCGCGTATCCTGCCGTGACCATCGCCGGCTGCGTGTTGACCGTCTGGTTCAGCGCTTCGGCCGGGCCTTCATCGATCAGTCTTATGAATTCGCCGCCCAGCGTATCGCGCGCCTCGGCAATCACTCGATCGACTTCGGGCAGTCCAGCATAGCCGCGCAGCATGCCGAGCGCCTGCGAGCCCTGCCCGGGGAAGACCATCGCCAGCTTCACAGCGTCACCAGCGAAGAGCCCCAGGTAAAGCCGCCGCCCACTCCCTGCAGCAGCACGCGCTGCCCGGCGCGGATCTTTCCGGCGCGCACGAACTCGTCGAGCGCGAGCGGCACCGACGCGGCCGAAGTGTTGCCGTGATGATCGACGGTGACGACGAGCTTTTCCGCCGGCAGGCCGAGCCTGCGCGCAGTGGCCTCGAGAATGCGCACGTTCGCCTGATGGGGGATCAGCCAGTCGACGTCCTCGATCGTCATGTCCGCGGCGGCGAGCGTCTCGCGCGCCGAGTCCTCCAGCACCTTGACCGCAAACTTGAACACGCCTTGACCGTTCATCTGCACGAACGGCGAGCCGATGACGCGGCCGTTACAGACGTTGCCCGGCACCGACAGCATGTCGACCTGGCTGCCGTCGGCGCGCAGGACGCTGGCATGGATGCCCGGCTGCGAGCCTGCGGCAAGGACCACGGCGCCGGCGCCGTCGCCGAACAGCACGCAAGTGCCGCGGTCATTCCAGTCGAGAATGCGGGAGAAGACTTCGGCGCCGATGACCAGGGCGCGCCGGTACTGCCCCGAGCGGATGAAGCTGTCGGCCGTTGCCAGCGCGTACACGAAACCGGTGCAGACCGCCTGGACGTCGAACGCTGCGCATCCCTTGACGCCGAGCTTCGCCTGCAGCAGGCAGGCGGTGCTGGGAAAGATGTAGTCCGGCGTCGAGGTGGCGAGCACGATGAGATCGATGCTTTCGGCGCCGACGCCAGCGGCGTCGAGCGCGCGCCGGCTGGCCTGCAGCGCGAGATCGCTCGAGCCCTGCGACTCGTCGGCGATGTGCCGCTGCACGATCCCGGTGCGCTCGCGGATCCAGGCGTCGCTGGTGTCCAGCCGGGCCGCGAACTCGTCATTGGTCATGACGCGAGGCGGCAGATAGCTACCCGTGCCGGCGATCCTGGAGTAGATCATCTGAGGGAACCTGCAGTTGTTCCATCCGGGCAGCAATTCGATGCGGCACGTTGTTGCGCACCTCCTCCACCGCGCGCTCCAGCGCCTGGCCGAAGGCGAACACGTCGGCCGAGCCGTGGCTCTTGATCACGATGCCGCGCAGCCCCAGCAGACTGGCGCCGTTGTAGCGGCGATGGTCCATGCGGCGGCGGAAAGCGCGAATCACGGGAAGCGCTACCAGCGCCGCCAGCCGCGTGAACGGGTTGCGCGAGAATTCTTCGCGCAGCGCGCTCGCCATCATCTGCAAGACGCCTTCCGAGGCCTTGAGCGCCACGTTGCCGACGAAGCCGTCGCACACCACCACGTCGACGCCGCCCTTGTAGATGTCGTCGCCCTCCACGTTGCCGGCGAAGTTGAGCCCGCTCATGCGCAGCAGGTCGGCCGCCTGCTTGACGGTTTCGTTGCCCTTGATGTCCTCGACGCCGATGTTGAGCAGCCCCACCGACGGCCGCTCCTTGTGCTCCACCGCCGCCACCAGCATCGCGCCCATGATACCGAACTGCAGCAGGTTCTCCGGCGTGCAGTCGACGTTTGCGCCGAGGTCCAGCACGTAGGTATTGGTGCGGCGCGTGTTCGGCAGCACGCTGGCAATCGCCGGGCGGTCGATGCCGGGCAGGGTTTTCAGCACGAAGCGCGAGATCGCCATCAAGGCGCCGGTGTTGCCGGCGCTCACGCAGGCATGCGCCTCGCCGTTTTTCACCAGGTTGACGGCCACGCGCATCGAAGAGTCCTTCTTGTAGCGCAGCGCCTGCACCGGCGGCTCGTCCATCGCCACGACCTCGCTCGCGTGACGCACGCGCAGGCGCGGACCTGCCGCGGCGCGGCGCGCGGCAAGCTCGGCTTCGAGCGCGTCGCGCAGGCCGACCAGCACGATGTCGACGTCAGCCAGCCGCGCCTGGAACTCGAGCGCGGCCGGCACCGTCACGTGAGGGCCGTGATCGCCCCCCATGCAATCGACGGCTACGGTGATCAGCGGAGCTACTCGCCTTTGGTTTTGGTGACCTTCTTGCCGCGGTAGAAGCCGGTCGGGCTGACGTGGTGGCGCAGGTGCGTCTCGCCGGTGGTCGGCTCGACCGCGAGCGTCGGGCCGGTGAGGTGATCGTGCGCGCGATGCGTGCCGCGCCGCGACGCCGATTTCTTGTTCTGCTGGACTGCCATGGTCGACTCCTCTAAAAGATTACTGCTTGCGTTGAATCAGGCCGCGCAAGCCGGCGAAAGGCGAGCCACCCGCGTCCGCCTCGGTTTGCGGGCCGTTACAGAATTCGTGCCGCGGCGCATACGGCAGCTCGAGGATCAACTGGTCCTCGATCAGCTCGCGCACCGCCATCTCCTTGCCGGCAACGACCCGATCCGGCGCGCTCGCCTCGGCCGGCTCGGCGTCGATCTCGGCCTGCGTCGCCGCCAGCACCAGCAGCTCTTCCGCTTGCACCTTGAACGGCATCGGCTCGAGGCAGCGCTGACAGCGCAGCTGCAACGTGCCGCGCACGCTGACCCGCAGACTGGGCCGCCCGCGCGCGTCGCGCGTCCCCTGCAGCGCGTACCCGACCTCACCAGCGTCCGACGCGAGCAGCTCGCGCAGGCGCGCAAAGCCGCTCAGCGGCCAGACCCCTTGCTGCGCCGCGCCGGCCGACGCGAACTCGAAGCCGTCGATCACCGGCTGGTGCGACATAAACGTTGAATGATATCATCCTTGGAAAATTCCCGTCAAAACAACGTGATGGATCAACCCCGGCGGCTTGTGCTGGCTTCCACCTCGAGGTATCGCCGCGAGCTGCTGGAGCGCCTCGGCCTGCGCTTCAAAACCGCCGGCCCGGATTGCGATGAGAGTGCGCGGCCCGGGGAGGGGGCGCCCGAAACCGCGTTGCGCCTGTCGCTGCTCAAAGCGCGCTCGGTCGCGCCGCGCTTCGCCGATG
>DATILQ010000081.1:0-22403 GCA_035476235.1 Burkholderiales bacterium | reverse complement strand
CAGGCTGCACATGGGGCGCCAGCTCGCGGAGAAGATCAAGCGCAGCCAGCCCGGGCTCGAAATCGACGTGGTGATCCCGGTGCCCGACACGAGCAGGCCGAGCGCGCTCGAGCTCGCTCATGGCCTCGACGTCGCCTATCGCGAGGGCTTCGTCAAGAACCGCTACATCGGGCGCACGTTCATCATGCCGGGGCAGGCGGTGCGCAAGCGCTCGGTGCGCCAGAAGCTGAACCCGATGTCGATGGAGTTCGCGGGCAAGAACGTGCTGCTGGTGGACGACTCGATCGTGCGCGGCACGACCAGCCGCGAGATCGTGCAGATGGCGCGCGAATCGGGCGCGCGCAAGGTGTTCTTCGCCTCGGCGGCGCCGCCGGTGCGCTTCCCCAACGTCTACGGCATCGATATGCCGACCCGCGCCGAGCTGATCGCCGCGCATCGCAGCGAGGAGGAGGTGGCGGGAGAGATCGGCGCCGATGCGCTCATCTACCAGGATCTCGACGCGCTGAAGGACGCGGTGCGCCGCGCCAATCCGAAGCTGAAGAACTTCGAGACCTCGTGCTTCGACGGGCACTACATCACGGGGGATATCACCAGCGACTACCTGCGCGACATCGAGATCCGGCGGGATGCCGCGCGCGACTCGGGGGACGACGCCGAAAGCGCACAGCTCGATTTGAACCTCGCGGCCTGATATACTGACCTTCTCGCGCCGATTTGAGCCACAGCTTGCGGGCGCGTAATAAATGCCGCTAAAGCGTGCCGAGAACCCGGTCCGCTGCGGCCGGGTTTTTTTATGGATAAAAAGGCGGATCTGGCAACGCTGGGCGTGCGCGCCGGGCAGGCGCGCACCGAGTTCAACGAGCACGCCGAGGCGCTGTTCCTCACCTCGAGCTTCGTTTTCGACAACGCCGAGCAGGCGGCTGCGCGCTTCACCGGCAGCGAGGGCGGCTTCGTCTACTCGCGCTTCACCAACCCAACTGTTGCGATGTTCCAGGACCGCCTCGCCGCGCTCGAGGGCGCCGAGTCCTGCATCGCCACCGCCTCCGGCATGTCGGCGATCCTCGCCACCGCCATGGCGCTGCTGAAGAGCGGCGACCATATTGTCTGCTCAAGCGCGGTGTTCGGCGCGACGGTGCAGCTCTTCGGCACCATCCTCGCCCGGTTCGGCGTCGACACCTCCTTCGTTTCTCCGACCCGAGTGGAGGAATGGCGTCGCGCGCTGCGGCCGAGCACCAAGATGCTGTTCCTGGAAACCCCGTCGAATCCGCTCACCGAGATTTCCGATATCGCGGCGCTCGCAGCGGTTGCCAGGGCCGCGGGCGCGCTGCTGGTCGTCGACAACGTCTTCTGCACCCCGGTGCTGCAGCGCCCGCTCGAGCTTGGCGCCGATCTCGTGATCCACTCCGCGACCAAGCACCTCGACGGCCAGGGCAGAGTACTAGGCGGCGCGGTGCTCGGTCCTGCCAAGCTGGTCGCGGAGCAGGTGTTTGCGTTCCTGCGCACCGCGGGCCCGTCGCTCTCGCCGTTCAATGCCTGGGTGATCCTGAAGGGGCTCGAGACGCTCGACCTGCGCATGCGCGCGCAGTCGGCCGCCGCCCTGGAACTGGCTCGCTGGCTGGAAGGGCATCGCGCCGTGGCGCGCGTCTATTACCCCGGGCTGGCGTCCCACCCGCAGCACGCGCTTGCGCAGCGCCAGCAGCGTGCGGGGGGCGCGGTGGTTTCGTTCGAAGTAAAAGGCGGACGCAGCGCGGCGTGGAAGCTGATCGATGCGACCCGCCTGATCTCGATCACTGCCAACCTGGGCGATGTCAAGACCACCATCACGCACCCGGCCACCACCACGCATGGCCGGATCTCGGCCGAGGCGCGCGCCGCCGCCGGGGTCACCGAAGGACTGGTGCGCATTGCGGTCGGCCTCGAGGCGGTCGCCGATCTGCAGGCCGATCTGGAACGCGGGCTCGGCTAGCCGATCAAAGCCATGTGCATAAGGCCGTAGCCTTGCTACCGCGGCGGTGGGTGACGCTCGCGCAGGCCGCCCTCCTAGCCGCGATCTATTTCGGGGCTGCGAGATTCGCCCTGCTGCTGGCGATCCCGCCCGGGTACGCCACCGCGCTGTGGCCGCCCTCCGGCATCGCCCTGGCGGCGCTTCTCGTCGTCGGCCCACGCCTGTGGCCCGGTGTGTGGCTCGGCAGCCTGCTCGCCAATCTGAGCATCGACGCTTCGATTCCGGCCGCGAGCATCATCGCCACCGGCAGCACGCTGCAGGCGCTCGTCGTGTCGGCGCTTATCCGCCGGCACGTGGGCATCCCGTACCGCTTCCGCAATGTGCAGCAGGTAGTGAAATTCTTCGCGCTGTCCGCGCTCGGCGCGACGGTCGCGCCGACGATAGCGCTGATCCCGCTGGCGGTTCTGTACCCCTTGCCCGGCGCCGACCTGTTCGCCAACTGGTGGACCTGGTGGCAGGGTGACACCTGCGGCATCCTCATCTTCACGCCGCTGATCCTGAGCTGGAGCGTGCGCGGCACGGTGCAGTGGACACCGCGCAAGGCGCTCGAAGGCATCGTGCTCGCGGCGCTGCTGCTCGCCGCCACGCATGTGGTGTTCGCGGGCGGGATCGGCCGCACCTTCATCATCGTGCCGTTCATCGTGTGGGCCGCCTTCCGCTTCGGCCAGCGCGAGGTGACCACCGCGATCGCCGTGGTGTGCGCCATGGCGCTCTGGTACACGCTAAGCAGCGACGTCGGCCCGTTCGCCATCACGCCGCTCAACGAGTCGCTGCTGCTCCTGCTGACGTTCATCAGCACGGTCGTGTTCGGCGGCCTGGTGCTGTGCGCGGTGATCCACGAGCTGAGCCACGCCATGAGCGAGCTGCAGTCGCGAGTGCTCGAACGCACGCGCATGCTCAGCGAAAGCGAGCAGCGCTTCCGGCTGATGGTGGAAAGCGTGGTCGACTATGCCATCTTCATGCTCGACAGCGACGGCCGGGTCGCCAGCTGGAATGCCGGCGCGCAGCGCATCCTCGGCTACAGCGCCGACGAGATCGTCGGCGAGAGCATTTCGCAGTTCTACTCGCGCGAGGAGCTCGAGCGCGGCAAGCCCCAGGTCGAGCTCGATGTGGCGAAGGCCGAAGGGCGTTTCGAGCAAGAGGGCTGGCGCCTGCGCAAGGACGCCTCGACGTTCTGGGCCAACGTAGTGGTCACCGCGGTGCGCGACGATACTGGCAAGCTGCTCGGCTTCGCCAAGGTGACGCGCGACCTCACCGAGCGCAACCGCGTCGAAGCGGAGCTGATCCGCGCCAAGGTGACGGCGGAGAAGGCGAGCGAGGCGAAATCGCAGTTCCTCGCCAACATGTCGCACGAGTTGCGCACGCCACTCAACAGCCTGCTGATTCTCGCCCGGCTGCTGGCCGACAACGTCGGCGGCAACCTCAACGCCAAGCAGGTGCAGTCTGCGCAGACCATCTATGCCTCCGGGATGGACTTGCTCGCCCTGATCAACGACCTGCTCGATCTGGCGAAGATCGAATCGGGCGCCGTCACGGCGGTCGACATCGCGCCGGCGCGGCTCGACGAGCTGCGCGAGGACCTCGAGCGCACCTTCCGGCAGGTCGCGCAGGGCAAGGGGCTGCAATTTTCCATTTCCATCGACCCGGTGCTGCCGCCGCTGATCCGTACCGACATGGGGCGCCTCAAGCAGGTGCTGACGAACCTGCTCGCCAACGCCTTCAAGTTCACCCGGCAGGGCGAGGTCTCGCTCGCCGTCGCGCCGGCGCAATCGGGCTGGACGCCGGGGCATGGGCGGCTCGACGCGGCGCGCTCGGTGATCGCCTTCTGCGTCGCCGATACCGGCATTGGCATCCCGGCCGACAAGCAGAGGATCATCTTCGAGGCGTTTCAGCAGGCCGACGGCACGACCAGCCGGCAATACGGCGGCACCGGGCTCGGGCTGTCGATCAGTCGCGAGCTGACCCGGCTGCTCGGCGGAGAGATCCGCCTGTCGAGCGACCCGGGAAAGGGCAGTAGCTTTACGCTCTACCTGCCACTCGCCGACGAACCGGCGGCTTAGAAACGGACCAGCCGCGGCGCGCCGGCGGCGATTTCCAGGTAGCCGCCGCGCCCGTACCAGTCGGGCAGCACCCAGCGCTCGCAGGGCCGCGCGTCGACCTGCACGGCGTGGCGGCCCGGCCGATGGGTGTGCCCATGCACCAGCCGGCTCACGCCGTGACGCCGCAGCGCCTCGCGCACCGCGTCGCCATTCACGTCCATGATCTCGGCCGGCTTGGCCTGGATGACTGCCTTGCTTTTCTCGCGCAGGCCCAGGATCGTGCTGCGCCGCTCGGCGAGCGGCCGGGCCAGGAACTCCTGCTGCCAGGTGCTCGAGCGCGCCGTCGCGCGCCACGCCTGATAGTCGACGTCGTCAGTGCACAGGGTATCGCCGTGCATCAAAAGCGTTTTGACTCCGTTGATCTGTTCGAGGCTCGGATCCGCGAGAAGCTGCGCCCCGGTTTCGCTGCAGAAGCGCGCGCCGATCAGGAAGTCGCGGTTGCCATGCATCACGCACAGCCGCACGCCGCGGCCCGTCAGGTCGCGCAACAGGCCGGCGATGATGGCGTTGAACGGCTGCGCGAGGTCGTCATCGCCGATCCAGTACTCGAACAGGTCGCCGAGCAGGTACAGCGCGTCGGCGGAGCGCGCCTTGCCTTCGAGGAAGGCGATCAAGCGCTCGTTCGCTTCGGGACGATCCTCGCTGAGGTGGAGATCGGAGGCGAAAAGCGCGCGCACTACTTCCCGCTCACCACCGTCATCGACTCGATGACGACCGGCGAGCGCGGCACATCGCGCGGGAAGGGGCCGCCGGGACCGGTCGGCGTCTTCGCGATCTTGGCGACCACGTCCATTCCTGAAACCACCTTGCCGAACACGGCGTAGCCATTGCCGTCGCTGCGCGGATCGCCCCAGTTGAGGAAGCCGTTGTCGCCGACGTTGATGAAGAACTGTGCCGTCGCCGAGTTGGGATCCGCGGTGCGCGCCATGGCCACGCTGCCGGGCTCGTTCTTCAGCCCGCCCTTCACCGCGGCCTGCGCCTCGTTGGCGACGGGCGAGCGCGTCTTCTTCTGCTTGAAGCCGCCATCGAAGCCGCCGCCCTGGATCATGAAGCCGTCGATCACGCGATGGAACACGGTGCCGTTGTAGTGGCCGTCGCGCACGTACTGCAGGAAGTTTTCCACGGTTTTCGGCGCTTTCTCCGGGTACAGCTCGAGCCGGATCGTGCCGACGTTGGTGCGCACGTCCACCTGCGGCTCGGCGGCGAGCGCGGCCGGGACCACCGCGGCGGTCGACAGCGCGAAGAGATATTTGAGTTTCATCCTGCTCCTTCGTACAGAATTTTCCAGCGCCCCTCTTCCTTGATCCAGTACTGGCGCTTTCGCATGGTGTTCGACAGCGTGCTCGATTTGTAATCCTGCTCGAAGCTCACCACCACGAAATCGCCCTCGCGCGGATAGCGGAACATCGCCACGCGCGACAGCTCGACCTTGATCCAGCTCTTGGCACCATTCACCGCGCGCTTGTGCGCGGCCCAGGCGGCGTAGTTCTGGCCGCCGCCTGCGCCGAAGCGCTGGGAGTAATGCCCGAGATAGCGCTCGGTGTCGCGGCCCTGCCAGTCCGCGCGCCACTGCTCGAGCGCAGCGTTGAGCGAGCGGCGCTCGGCGTCCACCGAGGCGGCATCGCTCCATTCGATTGCGTCGGCGATGATGACCGGCGTCGTCCCCACCTGCACGTAGCGTCCGATCGATTCGAGGTCGGGGTTGGCGAAGACGAGGCAGCCGTCGCTCGCGCGCGGCGGGCGGCTGTAGAGGTCGGCGGGCACGCCGTGCAGCCAGATGCCGTGCCCGTTGCGTCCCCGCCGGCGGTCCCATTCGTTGGGGTAGTTGATGGGGAATGCGCCCGCGCCGTAGAAGTCGGTGAGCTTGCTGCGCGGCAGGTTTCCGGTGACATGGTAGACGCCGATGGGCGTCTTCTGGTCGCCCTCGCGGGTTTTCTCCACGCCGTTCTTGCCAAGCGTTACGTAGAAGTCCGCCACCAGCCGCGGCCGGCCCTGGTCGTTGCCAAACACGTAAAGCCGCGAGCGGCGCGAGTCGACCACCAGGACGTGCTTCTGCCCGGGATGAAGCTGCAGCACGTAGCGCGGCAGCCGGTCGTCGGAGGGGCGCGAGCGCATCGCCCGCAGGCGCGCCAGCGCCTCTTCGCGCAGGCCCTCTATGCGGTCCTGCGGCACCGTCTTGACGACGTTGCCGAAGGTCAGCAGCGGCCGCGCCCGCGCCAGCAGCAGGTCGCCGCGCACCAGGTACGCGAGGCGGAAGTTGGGATAGTCGCGGAGCAGCGCGTCGATGCGCCTCATCGCCTCGTCGACGCGGTTCGCCTCGATCGCTTCGAACACCGCCGACAGGCGGTCTTCAGGACTCGCGGCCGCAGCCGCGACGGCAAAGCCCAGCGCCGCCAGGAAAAGCGCAACTCCCCTCACTTGCCCGCCTTCTCTTCCCGGATCTGCCAGCGGCCATCGGCCTTGACCAGCTCCAGGGTCTTGGTGTTCGAGCTGGTGAGCTTGTCGGAGCGGTAATCCTGGCGGAACGTGACGCTCGCCGCGTTGCTGCCGCGCAGGGTCACTTTGGGCGAGTCGACCTTGACCTCGATCGACTTGGGTGCGGCGATGCGCTCGCGGCGCGTCTTCTCCCACGCCGGACGCGCCTCGCCGCCGGGGGTCTTGAAGTCCCCGGCGTAATAGGACAAATAAGCATTGGCGTCCTTCTTCGACCAGGCTTCGGCCCAGCCGTTTAGCGCCTTTAGGACTTCTGCACTGGAATCCGCGGTGGGTTTTTCCGGCGCCTTTTCGGCCACCGCGGCCGGCGGCTTTGCCGGCTCCTTCGGCTTGGACGGCTCCTTGGCGACGGCGACCACCGTCGGCTCGCGCACCAGCTCGCGCACCAGCGAGAGCTTGTTTTTCGCCCCGCTGTTAGACGAATCGAGCTGCAGCGCCTTGTCGTAAGCCTGGCTCGCCAGCTTGGCGTAAACGTCGCCCAGGTTCTCGTAGGCGGTAGCGTAGCTCGGATGCGTGCGGATCGACTGCTCCAGCGCGCCGCGGGCTTTCTCGTATTGCCCCTGCGAGGCGTAGATCACCGCGAGGTTGTTGTACGGCTCCGGGAGCTCCGGGTAGTCCTGCGTGAGCTTGGTGAAGATTTCGATCGCTTCCTTGCTGTTGCCCTGTTCGGTGACGATGATGCCTTTGAGAAAGCGGGCCTGCGGATCGCGCGGCTTCGCCTTCAGCGCCTTGTTGACGCGCTCCAGCGCCTGCGCGTGCTGCCCGGCTTTAAGGAATTTGGAAGCGTCCTGCAGGTCGTCGCCGCGCGCCGGAAGCGCGCTGCAGAGCGCCGCGGCGCAAAGCGCCGTCAAGCCCCGGCGCAGACGGGCGTATGGGGCGGCTGGTTTATGCATTGTGTTAATATTTTCAAGGCCCTACGAAAGCGTTGCATTCTAGACTAACCCCCGCGCCTCCACAACTTTCACGCCGGCGCGAGCCATGCTGAAGATCTACAACTCCCTGGGCAGGACCAAGCAGGAATTCGTGCCGCTGCGGCCGGGGGAGGTGCGCATGTACGTCTGCGGCATGACGGTTTACGACTACCTGCACCTGGGGCATGCGCGCATGCTGGTGGTCTTCGATGTCGTGCAGCGCTGGCTGCGCGCGAGCGGCTATCGCGTCACCTACGTGCGCAACATCACCGATATCGACGACAAGATCATCCGCCGTGCGCTCGAGAACCGGGAATCGATCGGCGAGCTGACCGCGCGCTTCATCCGCTGCATAGACGAAGACACGGCGGCGCTCGGCGTGCAGAAGCCCGATCACGAGCCGCGCGCGACGCAGTACGTTCCGCAAATGGTCGACATGATCGGCCGCCTGGAAGAGAAAAAGCTGGCTTACCGCTCGACCTCGGGCGACGTCAACTTCGCCGTGCGCCGCTTTCCCGGGTACGGCAAGCTGTCGGGGAAATCGCTCGACGCGCTGCGCGCCGGCGAGCGCGTCGAAGTCGACGCCTCCAAGGAAGACCCGCTCGACTTCGTGCTTTGGAAGCGCTCGAAGCCCGACGAGCCGAGGTGGCCTTCGCGCTACGGCGAAGGGCGGCCGGGCTGGCACATCGAATGCTCCGCCATGGGCTGCGCGCTGCTCGGCGAGCATTTCGACATCCACGGCGGCGGCGAGGACCTGCAGTTCCCGCACCACGAGAACGAGATCGCGCAGTCCGAGGGCGCGAACGGCGTCAAGTTCGTCAATTACTGGATGCACAACGGCTTCCTGCGCGTCGACGAGGAGAAGATGTCGAAGTCGCTTGGCAACTTCTTCACCGTGCGCGAGGTGCTGCAGCGCTTCGATCCCGAGGTGGTGCGCTTCTTTATCCTGCGCGCGCATTACCGCAGCCCGCTCAACTATTCGGACATGCATCTCGAAGATGCCAAGCAGGCGCTGACCCGCCTCTACATCGCATTGAAAGATTCCGGCAGTTCTGCCGTCAACTGGAACGCACCGCACGCTCGCCGCTTCAGGGAGGCGATGGACGACGACTTCGGCACGCCAGAGGCGGTGGCGGTGCTCTTCGAGCTCGCGCACGAGATCGGCCGCGGCCGCAGGGAGCTCGCGCCGCAGCTGAAGGCGCTGGGCGGCGTCCTGGGGTTGCTGCAGCGCGACGCCGATACGTTCCTGCGCGGCGGAGAAGCCGGGGACTGGATTGCCGGGCGTATCGCCGCGCGCGAGGCGGCGAGGAAGCGTAAGGATTTCCGGGCCGCGGACGACATACGGCGCGAACTGCTGGAAAAAGGCATCGTGCTGGAGGATAGTCCAGGGGGAACGACATGGCGGCGGACATAAAGGAACTCGTGCATCCCCTGGTAGTGCGCGTCACGCACTGGATCAACGTCGTCGCCGTGCTGCTGATGATCGCCAGCGGCTGGCGCATCTACAACGCCGATCCGATCTTCGACTTCTCCTTTCCCGACGAGCTGACGCTCGGCGGCTGGCTGGCCGGTGCGCTGCAGTGGCACTTCGCGGCGATGTGGCTGCTGGCCCTGAACGGCCTGGTGTACGTCTGCTACGGCATTATCGCGGGGCACTTCAGGAGGAAATTGCTGCCGATCTCGCCCCGTGCGGTGCTGCGCGACGTGCGCGATGCGCTGCGCGGCCGGCTCGCGCATGACGACCTATCGGTCTACAACGCCGCGCAGCGCGCGGCATATCTAGCGCTGATCGTCGCGCTCATCGTCATGGTTCTTTCCGGCCTGGCCATCTGGAAGCCGGTCCAGCTCCATTGGCTGGCAATGCTGATGGGCGACTACGAAGGCGCGCGCGTGGTGCACTTCTTCGCCATGGCGGCGGTGGTGCTGATCGTCATCGTGCACGTGATCATGGTGATCCTCGTGCCGCGCACCTTTCCCAGCATGTTCACGGGCCGCATTCGGAGGGCGTCATGAGCAACAGGATGGGCGGAAGTTTTCTCGCGCATCGCACGCCGCAGGTGGCGAATCTCGAGCGGCGGCTGTTCCTGAAGCGCGGGCTGTCGGTCGGCGCGCTGGCGCTGCTGGCCGGCTGCGAGCTGACCGACGCCGAGAGCGTGCAGAAGGTTCTCTGGGCGATGTCGCGCTGGAACGACCGCGTGCAGGACTGGCTCTTCGATCCGCGGCGCCTGGCACCCGAATTCCCCGAGAGCAGGATCACCAGGCCGTTCCCGTTCAACGGTTACTACAGCGAGAGCGAAGTACAGGTCATCGACGGCACCGACTACAAGCTCGAGCTCGGCGGCATGATCCGCGACGCGAAGCCCTGGAGGCTGCCCGAGCTCTACGCGCTGCCGCAGGTCTCGCAGGTCACGCGGCATATCTGCGTCGAGGGCTGGAGCGCGATCGGCAAGTGGAGCGGAGTGCGCTTCTCCGATTTCCTGCAGCGCGTGGGCGCCGATACCACGGCGAAGTACGTCGGCTTCCAGTGCGCCGACGATTACTCGACCAGCATCGACATGGCGACCGCCCTGCATCCGCAGACGCTGCTCGCCCTGCGCTTCGCCGACGAGATCCTGCCGCCGAAGTACGGCTTCCCCATGAAGCTGCGCATGCCCACCAAGCTGGGCTTCAAGAACCCCAAGCATATCGCCGCGATCTTCGTCACCAACGAGTACCCGGGCGGCTATTGGGAGGACAAGGGCTACAACTGGTTCAGCGGCTCGTGAGAAACTCGCCCATTTTCGCCAGCAGCACATCGGGTTGCTCCAGCATCGGGCAGTGGCCCGAGCCCGGAATCTCCTCGTAATACGCTCCCGGAATGCGCCCCGCCAGGGCGCGCGCCAGCGTCGGCGGCGTGGTCTGATCCAGCGCACCGCACAGCACCAGGGTCGGGTTCTGGATTTTTTCGGCGCTCGAGCTGAGGTCCAGCGCGGCAAGCGCGAGGCAGGCGCGCGCAAAGCATTGCGGGTCGACGGCGGCGAGCCCCGCTTTGCGGGCGGCGATGATCTTCGGATGCTTCTGGGCGAACTCGGGCGGGAACATGCGAGCGATCGCGGTATCGAGGACGGCCTGCATGCCCGCCTCCGAGACCCGTTGCGCCATGGCGCTGAACGGCGCGCGCGCCGCCTCGGGGAACACGGCCAGCGCATCGGCCACCACTAGGCGGCGAAACCGCGCGCCGTGCCTGATCGCCAGCTCGAGCGCCACGAAGGCGCCGAAGCCGTTGCCAAACACATCGGTGTCGCGCGGCAGCTCGAGTGCGCCCATCACGCGGGCGACATGATCGGCGTGGGCGCCCACTGAATCGAGCTGGACTGGAGTCGAGCGGCCAAACCCGGGCAGGTTGATGCGCGTTACGCGGCGGCTCTTGGCGAGCTTGGACAGCACCCCGTCGAACACGGTGAGCTCGGTGAGCAGCGAGTGCAGAAGCAGCAGCTGCGGGGCGCCCTTGCCATGCTGGTCGTACTCGACCCGCGCCTGCTGGAGCTCGAGTAGCATGTCTCCTCCCGTGGCAGCGCCAAGATTAGCATGCTTAAAATGACGGCAACGTGATGCCATTCGAGCTGGCCGAGCCGCGATCGCTGCGCGAAGCGATCGCGTCGCTCGATGCGCGGGACTCATCGGTGCGGCCGATCTCGGGCGGCACCGCCCTGATGCTGATGATGAAGGCGGGCGTGCTGCGCCCGTCGCGCCTGGTGAGCCTCGGCAGGCTCGGCCTCGCGGGCATCCAGACCGGACCGGGAGGCGAGCTGCGCGTTGGCGCGACGACTTCTCTCCGGGCAATTGAAAAATCCGAAGTCGTGCGAAAGGGCTGGCCGGTGATCGCGCGCACGCTGCGCACGCTGTCCAACGTCCGGGTCCGCAACGTGGCCACCGTGGGCGGCCATCTTGCGCACGCCGATCCCCACATGGACCTGCCGCCGGTACTGAGCGCGCTCGGCGCCCGCGTCACGGTTGCCGGACCTGCGGGCGAGCGCAGCGTCCCGGTCGAGGAAATCAGCACCGGCTACCTGGAAACGTCGCTTCGCCTGAACGAGCTGATCACCCTGCTCGAAGTGCCGCCGCTCGGCGCGCGCAGCGCCGCCTATCTGAAATGCACCACGCGCTCGGCCGACGACTGGCCTGCGGTGGGAGTAGCGGTTTCTCTCGATTTCCAGGGGGATTCGATTCGCGAGGCGAGCGTGGTGATCGGCGCGGCAACCGATAAGCCGACCAGGCTCGCTGCGGTGGAAAGAATTCTTCTGGGCAGGAAGATCGATGAAAACCTGCTGGACGAGGCGGCGACGCGGGAGCTGAGCATCGAAGGCGATCTGCACGGCTCGGCGGCGTATAAGAAACAGCTGATTCGCGTCTATCTCAGACGCGCCATCCGTGAAGCGCGCGCTCAGTCCCGCTGAAACGCCGCAGGTCGGGCGCTCGCTGCCGCGCCTGGAGTCCTGGCTGAAGGTCACCGGGCGGGCCGAGTACGTCCATAACCTGCGCCTGCCCGGCATGCTGTACGGCAGGATTTTCCGCAGCAGCGTCGCGCACGGCAGGATCAAGCGCCTCGACGTGAGCGCGGCCCAGGCCGTGGGCGGCGTGCATCGTGTGGTGAGCGCGGCCGATCTGAAGGAAATCGTGCCCGATCCGTATTACGGTCCGGCCTTCCACGACCAGCCGGTGCTCGCCGTTGACAAGGTCCGCTACGTCGGCGAGCCGGTCGCGGTGGTGCTCGCCGCCGACCCGCACGTGGCGGAGGAAGCGGCGCACCTGATCGTCGCCGAATACGATGAGCTGCCCGCGGTCTACGACGAGGTCGAGGCGATGAGCTCGAAAGCCATCGTCCACGACGCGCTCAAGCCCGCGGGGACGTTCCCGGACCTGAAGCATCTGAAAGGAAGAACCAACACCAATGTAGCGCTCGATTTCCACTTGCGGCGCGGCGACGCCGCGCAGGCGCTCGCCGCGGCGGAGCGCGTGTTCGAGCACCGCTTCCGCACCCAGCAGGTGATGCACACGCCGCTCGAGCCGCTCGTCTCGGTCGCCGAGTCGACCGACAGCTCGCTCACCATCCATACCGCTTCGCAGAGCCCCTCGTTCGTGCGCAGCGAGATCGCGCGGCTGCTGGGCTGGCCGGAGAACAGGATCCGCGTGCGCGTGCCGTTTCTCGGCGGCGGCTTCGGCGCCAAGCTCTACATCAAGCTGGAGGCGCTGGTCGCGGTGCTCTCGCTCCTCTCACGACGGGCGGTAAAGATCTCGCTCACCATGGAAGAGCAGTTCTTCACCATCACCAAGCATGCGAGCAGCTTCCGCATCAAGAGCGGCGCTACGCGCGACGGCCGCATCTCCGCGCGCGAGTGCGAGGTCTGGTGGAACGGCGGCGCCTACGCCGACATCGGGCCGCGCGTGACGCAGAAGTCCGGCTTCACCGCCGCGGGCCCTTACGACATCGAGCACGTCGCGATCGATTCGTACGCGCTGTACACGAATCTGCCGCCGGCCGGCGCGCTGCGCGGCTTCGGCATCCCGCAGCTGGTGTGGGCCTACGAGTGCCACACCGACATGATGGCGCGCGAGCTGGGAATCGATCCGATCGAGTTCCGCCGCAGGAACCTGCTGCGCGAGGGGCGGCCGCAGGCGACCGGCACGCTGATGCGCGACGCGGCGATCGAAAAGGTGCTGGAGCGCCTGGAAGCCCTGATGGAGTGGAAAAAGCCTTTCGACCGAGGCAAGGGAGCGCTGCGCCGTGGGCGCGGCGTTGCCATCGGCTTCAAGGCCTGCGTCTCGCCGACCACCTCGCTTGCCGCGGTGAACGTCAATGGCGACGGCAGCTGCATCGTCTATTGCAGCACCGTCGACATGGGGCAGGGCTCGGACACCGCGATGGCGCAGTTCGCCGGCGAAGTGCTCAACCTGCCCGCCGAATCGGTGCGGGTGGTGCATTCCGACACCGACGTCACGCCTTACGACATGGCGACGCTCGGCTCGCGCTCGCTGTTTCACATGGGCAACGCGGTCAAGCTGGCGGCGGAGGACGCTTTGAAGAAACTCAATCAGTTGAAAAGCGAATTGCAAATCCCGCCCGATGCCGCGATCCCTGAAATCTTCAAGAAGAAATACGGCATGCAGGCAGGGAACGTTATCGGCACGGGAAGCTATGTTCCGAGCTACAAGTCGCCCGACGCGAACGGCCTGACCGACAACGCGACGCCGTTCTGGATGGTCGGCGGCAGCGGCGTGGAGGTCGAGGTGGACACCGAGACGGGCCGGGTGCGGGTGGCGCGGCTGGTCAACGTCGCCGACGTCGGCACGCCGATCAACCCGAAGATCGTCGAGACGCAGCTTTCCGGCGCGGCGATCATGCAGCTCGGCTTCACGCTGTTCGAGAAAATGCTGTTCGACGACCACGGCCAGCTGCGCAATGCGTCGCTCGCGGAGTACAAGATCCCGGGCTTCCTGGACCTGCCCGAAGAGATCGTCAACGAGGCCGTGAGCGCCGAGCAGCGCTCCGGGCCCTTCGGTGCCAAGGGCGCTGGCGAAACCGGGACCTTCGGCGTTTCTCCGGCCATCGCCAATGCGATTCACGATGCGGTCGGCGTGCGGCTGACTTCGCTGACGTTGAACCCGGAAGCCGTTTTCATGAAACTTCAGGAAAAGAAATGAGACATGAAATCCGCTTCCGGCTGAACGGCGAGGCGGTGTCGGCGCAGGTGGCGCCGCACGAGAACCTGGTCGAGGTGCTGCAGGAGAACTTCGGCCTCTACGGCGCGCGCGAGAGCTGCGGCCAGGGCCTGTGCGGCTGCTGCACCGTGCTGGTGAACGGCCGTGCGGTTTCAGGTTGTCTTTATCTCGCCTCGCTCATCGAAGGCGCCGAGGTGCTGACGGTCGAGAACGGCAGCGAGCCCGATGCGGTTCAGCAGGCGTTCGTCGAGGCGGGAGCGTTCCAGTGCGGGTTCTGCACGCCGGGCTTCGTCCTGATGACGCGCCAGCTGCTGGACGAGCATCCCGATCCTGACGAAGACGCCATCAAGCATTACCTTTCGGGAAACCTTTGCCGCTGCGCGGCGTACCCGGAGATCATCGAGGCAGTAAAACTTGCCGCCCAAAAAAGGAGGAGATCATGAAACGCTGCTTTTGCGCTCAAGGCTAGGACCGCGGTGCCGTCGCTGCGGCCGGTATCAGCGGAGCCGCAACGGGACGGCCGATCTTGGCGAGCGCGGCGCGGATCTGCTCCATTTTTTCCGCGGCCGCCTTCTCGCCTTCGAGGATGGCGAGGTGCTTGGACTGGAAATCGGTGCCGCCGATGCTGCCGACATCGGGGCGGATGACCACGTCGGCCTGGCCGAGCTCGTATTGCGCGACCGTCGTGCTCATGATGGTGAACGTCTGCAACAGCACGTCGATCATGCTCGACACCTTCGCGTTTTTCGGCTTGGACGAGATGTCCACCGCGATCACGAGATCGGCGCCCATATCACGCGCGACTTTGGCGGGCACGGGGCTCACCAGCCCGCCGTCGACGAATTCCCGCCCGCCGATGCGCACCGGCTGAAAGACGCCCGGAACGCTCGACGAGGCGCGCACCGCGAGGCCGACGTCGCCGCTGCGCAACACCGTCATTTCGCCGGTTTGCAACTCGGTCGCCACCACCGCCAGCTTGCGGGGCAGCGCGCTCATCGGACGGTTGGCGAGCGCCTTGTTGACGAAATTCTGCAGCGCCTCGCCCCGGATGAAGCCGCGGTCGGGCAGCACCCAATCGCTCACCGACGCGTCCTCCATGCTGAGCGCGAGCTTCTGCAATTCGAAGCCGTTTGCGCCGCCTGCATAGAGCGCGGCGACCACGCTCCCTGCGCTGGTTCCGACGATGATATCCGGGACGATGCCCTGGGCTTCGAGCGCCTTGATGACGCCGACGTGCGCAAATCCCCGCGCCGCGCCGCCTCCCAGCGCGAGCGCAATCTTGGGCGCGGCGGGAGGCGTGGCGGACTTGTCCGGCAAATTCGCGCACGCCGACAAAAGAGCGAGGAGCGCGATCGGGGTGGCACGGAGCATGGGGGTACCCTGAGGGAAACGGTTCCGGTGCGGGCAGGTATTTTCCGCCTCTCGTCAAAAAAGGATAGAGAATTCCTTCGCGTCCGTGCCGCGAAATGCGCGGTTTGCGGCGTGTTTCGGGTCGCTGAGCGGTGCTTTTCGCTGGGATCGATCCTGGCCGCGGCTGCGAGCCCGGCACACAAGCGGCTTATGGCAAATAAAGTCGTTCCCGTCGGCACGCTCGGCCGCGAGCACGCCTCGCTCAGCCAGCGGGTGGCGGACGAGCTGCGGCGCTCGATTCTCTCCAACCGGCGCAAGCCCGGAGAGCGGCTGGTCGAGGATCGCCTATCCGAGGAGCTCAGCGTCTCGCGGATTCCGATCCGCGAGGCGTACACCGCGGTCGTCAACGAGGGCGACCAGACCGATTCGCTCTACATCATCGTGTCCGGCCGGGTGAAAGGGCAGCTGCGCTTACCCCTGGAGCCGTCGTGCGGCGGGGTAAAGGGCCCTCGCCCATACCGCGGAGCGCGATGGATAAGCACTTTCAATCATCATCTCGGCTCGGGCTCATGCGTTCATGATGCGAGAGAAAACCGTCTGGTGCAGCCACCGTGGCGTTGCCCAGGTAAAGATCACGGCGGCCTTGTTCGCCCAGCCTGGCACGACGCTGATGCGTCCGGTCTGCAACGCGCGGATACCGGCGCGCACCACGGGTGCCGGTTGCATCATCATCCGCTTCAACGCGGGCGTGATCTTCTGTTGCGCCGCTCTGGCGAATCCGGTGTCCGACATACCCGGGCAAAGCGCCGTAACCGTGACGCCATCGCGTTTGAGTTCGCGATGAAGGGCTTCACCCAGACGCAACACGTAGGCCTTGGCGGCCGCGTAGACAGCGAAGTTCTCCACCGCCTGGTAGGCCAGCAGACTGGCGACCAGCAGGATCTTCCCGCGTCCTCGTTTGCGCATGTCCTGCGCAAAGACGTGGGTGACCGCAGTCAGGCTCACGACATCCAGCTGCAGCATCGCCAGTGCCGAGTCCAGCTTGCCATCCACGAACGGGCCTTGCAGTCCGTGGCCGGCGTTGTTGATCAGGATGTCGATCGCAATGCCTCGCTCGCGGAGCCGCTGATGCAGTTGGATGACTGCCGCAAGATCTGAAAGATCGACCTGCTCCACGACGATATCAATGCGGTACTGCTGGCGTAGTGCCTCGGCGAGTGTTTGAAGCCGATCCAGCCGGCGCGCTACGAGGACCAGAGAATGGCCCTGCTCGGCATATTGGCGAGCGAACTCCTCGCCGAAGCCACTCGATGCGCCCGTGATGAGGACCCACGAATTGTCTGTTGCCGTCATTTCGTTCACCTGTAACTGTTCACTGAAGGGCGCTATAGCTGTTGCTGCTTGCATTTCGCGCATCCCATCCGCCACCCAAAGCCCGGAAGGAGGAGATGGCGGCGCGCGCAGGTTCGGTTTGCGCCTGCGCCTTCTCGTCGCGCATGTGCAGCGGGTTGCCGTCGGCATTCAGAACCTCGATCAAGCTCACGACGCCACCTTTGTAGGCGGCAACGAGTTCTCGCGCGCACGCGCGAGCGACGATTCACCCTGCACAAGGCGTTTCACCGCGTCGGGCTTGCGTTCCTTCCAGCTTTGTCGCGCCAGCTCATGATGGACATGGGTCTTCGAGGGCCGCGAGATCAAGAGTTTGCGGGCGAGCCGACGTTCACTGAGTGTAGTAACCCACCCCGAGCACGAATTCTTCCACTCGCTTCACGAAAGAATGCTTCTTTTCAACTTTATTAGTGCTGTAGTTGAGCCACATGTAGTCCACAGAACCCTCGCCGTGACTCATGATGACTTCCATGATGTTCTTTCCAAGGGGCTGACCGGCGGCATCTCTCGTATCGCGTAGCGATGTTCCTACAAGTGTCGGGGCCGCGCTGTGTGCGAAATAGACTCCATCCATGTTGACAGCAAACACATATAGGGCGCCCTTGTGGAAACGGCCGCCCGGATCGTTGAATGTGCAAAATGCCTTTGCGGGCCCTTCTTTCTCCAGGTAGGCCACTGCTTTGTTGAGCAGATCTTTAGCCTGTTCGGCGTCGGAAACCTCCGCGGCAAGGGAGCAACATGCGACTGCCATCATGAAAGTAGCCGCTGCGCGGGGAATGATTATTCGAAGTTTCATGGGAGATCCTTCTGAGGTTGCAACCCAACTGTTGACGGCGGATACAAAGCGGCAAGGATTATGGGCGACTGAGAAGAGTATAGAGAATCTCGGTGCCGGTTGACCTGAAGCATCTCATCGCGATCGCAGGCTCGCCACTTTGCGAGGTCCTTTCCAGTAGGGTGTGGTGTGCCCTTTGCGTTATACTTCTGATATGATAGTAACTATGTTTATCATAGTTACTTGCTGCGGTGATGTCAAGCCGCTATGTTTTGGCCATGCGCAAATCCTTTGACCCCAGCTGTCCGGTCGCGCGCACGCTTGACCTGATCGGCGAGCGCTGGACGATCCTCATACTGCGCGATCTGCTGCTCAAGGGTCCCCAGCGATTTCAGGACCTGCAGAATTCCCTGTCAGGTGCCGCGCCAAACACCCTGTCGACCCGACTGAAGGCGATGGAGAAACAGGGCCTAATCGAGCGCAAGCTCTACAGCGAGCATCCGCCGCGGCTCGAGTATCACCTTACCGATCGCGGCAAGAGTCTCGGGCCCGTGCTCGCCGCGTTGCGCGACTGGGGCCGCCGCCACACGACGAAAGCTTAGGGGTCAGAGCCCTAAGATTTTTCCTTGGCGCCCTGAGCCCGAAGCCAGGCGCGACCGTCGGCGTAGAGGCGCTCGAGCACGGGGCTTCCTGGCGTCGGCAAATCCGGAGTAATGGTGGCGCCGCCGCTCGCCTGAACGTACGCAATGTGCCGATACGGATCGCGGACAAGCGATCTTGCGGAGCTAAAGTAAATCGGGCTCTGACCCAGCTCTGACCCCCGATTCTCAGCCTTCGAAGAATTCCTTGACCTTGTCGAGCCAGGACTTGGCGCGCGGGTTGTGGCGCGCGCTGTCCTGCTGGGTGATCGACTCGAACTCGCGCAGCAGCTGGCGCTGGCGCTCGGTGAGGCTGACCGGCGTTTCCACCACCACGTGGCAGAACAGGTCGCCCGGCAGGTGGCTGCGCACGCCCTTGATGCCCTTGCCCTTCAGCCGGAAGACCTTGCCGGTCTGCGTCTCGGCCGGCACGCGGATGTGCGCCGTGCCGTCCAGCGTCGGGATGCCGATGTCGCCGCCGAGAGCCGCGGTGCTGAACGAAATCGGCATCTCGCAGTGCAGGTCGTCGTGGTCGCGCTGGAACACCGGGTGCGGCTTGATGTGCGCCTGGACATAGAGGTCGCCGGGCGGGCCGCCGTTGACACCGGGCTCGCCTTCGCCGGACAGGCGCACGCGGTCGCCCTCGTCGACGCCGGCCGGGATCCTCACCGCAAGCGTCTTCTGCAGCTTGACGCGTCCCGTGCCGCCGCAGGCGGCGCAGGGGTTCGGGATGACGGTGCCCGTGCCGTGGCAGCGCGGGCAAGTCTGCGCGATGGAGAACGGACCCTGCGACACGCGCACCTGCCCGGCGCCGCGGCAGGACGGGCAGGTGGTCGGCTGCGAGCCGGGACGCGCGCCGCTGCCCTTGCAGCTCTCGCACACCGCCATGCCGGGGATGCGGATCTTGGTCTCGAAGCCGTGCGCCGCCTGCTCGAGCGAGATCTCGAGGTTGTAGCGCAGGTCGGCGCCGCGGAACACGGTGGTGCGTCCGCCGCCGGGGCGTCCGCCGCCGAAGATCTCGCCGAAAATGTCGCTGAAGATGTCGCCGAAGCCGCCCATGCCCGCGGCTCCGGCAGCGCCCATGCCGGCCTGCGGATCGACGCCGGCGTGGCCGAACTGGTCGTAGGCCGAGCGCTTCGCCGCGTCGCACAGCACCTCGTAAGCCTCTTTCGCTTCCTTGAAGTGCTCCTCGGCCTTGGGATTGTCCGGGTTGCGGTCCGGATGCCATTTCATGGCGAGGCGCCGGTAGGCCTTCTTGATGTTTTCCTCGGAGGCGTCCCGGTTCAGTCCGAGCACTTCGTAGTAGTCGCGCTTCGCCATGCTCCCGTCCACACAAAAACGGGCCACGCTCTATGCGCGGCCCGCTGCTGCCTAGCTCCTGCCGCCGGGGCTCAGCCGGTCTTCTTGTCCTTCACCTCGGTGAACTCGGCGTCGACGACGTTGCTCTCGTCCTTCTTGCCGGCGTCCCCCGGGGCGGCGCCTTGCGCCTGCTGGCCGCCCGCCTGCGCCTGGGTTTCGGCGTACATCTTTTCGCCCAGCTTCTGCGCCGCCTGCGCGAGCGCCTGCGCCTTGGCGTCGATCGCCGCCTTGTCTTCCGACTTGAGCGAGCCTTCGGCGTCCTTCAGCGCGGACTCGATTCTCTCCTTTTCGCCCGCCTCCAGCTTGTCGCCGTAATCCTTGAGCGACTTGCGGACCGAGTGCACCAGCGCTTCGAGCTGGTTGCGCGCGTTCACGAGCTCCAGCGCCTTGCGGTCTTCCTCGGCATGCGCCTCGGCGTCCTTCACCATGCGCTGGATCTCGGCCTCGGTGAGCCCCGAGCTCGCCTGGATCTTGATCTTGTTCTCCTTGCCGGTGGCCTTGTCCTTGGCCGTGACATGAAGAATGCCGTTCGCGTCGATGTCGAACGTGACCTCGATCTGCGGCAGGCCGCGCGGCGCCGGCGGAATGTCGGTGAGGTTGAACTGGCCGAGCGACTTGTTGCCGCCCGCCATGTCGCGCTCGCCCTGCAGGACGTGGATCGTCACCGCGCTCTGGTTGTCCTCCGCGGTCGAGAACACCTGGGTCGCCTTGGTCGGGATGGTGGTGTTCTTGTTGATGAGCTTGGTCATCACGCCGCCGAGCGTCTCGATGCCGAGCGAAAGCGGCGTCACGTCGAGCAGCAGCACGTCCTTGACGTCGCCTTTGAGCACGCCGGCCTGGATCGCTGCGCCGATGGCGACCGCCTCGTCGGGGTTGACGTCCTTGCGCGGCTCCTTGCCGAAGAACTCCCGTACCTTGTCGATCACCTTGGGCATGCGCGTCTGGCCGCCGACCAGGATCACGTCGTTGATCTCGTCGAGCTTGACACCCGCGTCCTTGACCGCGATGCGGCAGGGCTCGATGGTCTTCGCGATGAGCTCGTCGACCAGCGACTCGAACTTGGCGCGGGTGATCTTCATCGTCAGGTGCTTCGGCCCGCTCTGGTCCGCCGTGATGTAGGGCAGGTTGAGCTCGGTCTGCTGCGAGGACGACAGCTCGATCTTCGCCTTCTCGGCGGCTTCCTTCAGCCGCTGCAGCGCGAGCACGTCCTTCGACAGGTCGACGCCCTGGTCCTTCTTGAATTCGGTCACCACGTAGTCGATCAAACGCTGGTCGAAGTCCTCGCCGCCGAGGAACGTGTCGCCGTTGGTGGAGAGCACTTCGAACTGCTTCTCGCCCTCGACGTCCGCGATCTCGATGATCGAGATGTCGAAGGTGCCGCCGCCCAGGTCGTAGACGGCGATCTTCATGTCCTTCCTGCCGGCCTTGTCGAGGCCGAAGGCGAGCGCGGCGGCGGTGGGCTCGTTGATGATGCGCTTGACGTCGAGCCCGGCGATGCGGCCGGCGTCCTTGGTGGCCTGGCGCTGCGAGTCGTTGAAATACGCCGGGACGGTGATCACCGCCTCGGTGACTTCCTCGCCGAGATAGTCCTCGGCGGTCTTCTTCATCTTGCGCAGGATCTCCGCCGACACCTGCTGCGGCGCGATCTTCCTGCCGCGCACTTCGACCCACGCGTCGGCATTGTCGGCGCGCGCGATCTTGTAGGGCGAGACCTTGACCGCCTTCTGCACTTCCGAGTCGTCGTATTTGCGGCCGATGAGGCGCTTGACCGCGTAGATCGTGTTCTTGGCGTTCGTTACGGCCTGGCGCTTGGCCGGCGCGCCGACCAGGATCTCGCCGTCTTCGGTGTAAGCGACAATCGAAGGCGTGGTGCGCGCGCCTTCGGAGTTCTCGATCACCTTGGGCTTGCCGCCCTCCATGATCGCGACGCATGAATTGGTGGTGCCGAGGTCGATGCCGATGATTTTTGCCATTTGGATGCCCTTAATCTAAATCTATGTCAGATATGGGGTTTCGGTCGTCGTTTTCAAGCTTCTTGGCGACCGTGACGAGCGCCGGACGCAACACGCGATCATGCAGCGTGTAGCCTCTCTGCATGAGCGAAACCACGCTATTCGGCTCGCAGCCGCGCGCTTCGACCGCCGCCACCGCATGGTGGCGATGGGGGTCGAAACGCTCGCCCTTCGCCGGACTGATTTCCCGGACGTTGGCGCGCTCGAGCGCCGCCCCGAGCTGCTTCAGGGTCAGCTCGACCCCGTTGCGCAGTGCCTCGCGGCCGGTGTTTTCGCTGCCGAGCGCGGCCTGCAGGCTGTCGACGACCGGCAAAAGCTGCTCGGCAAAGCGCTCCAGCGCGTACTTCTGCGCCGCCGATGCCTCTGCCTGGGCGCGCTTGCGGGCGTTTTCTGCGTCCGCCACCGCGCGCATCATGGCGTCGCGCTGTTGCTCCAGCTTGGCCTGCGCTTCGGCCAGCAGTTCCGCGAGCGGCTTGTCTTGGGACGGGTCTGTCTGCGCGTTCGGCTCTTGCATGCCATCCGAATTGGGGATGGGCGGCGAGGCTTTCAAGCCGGGCTTGGCGATCCCTGCAAAACTTTTAAGTTACTGAATTTATGAAAAGACCAGTCAAGTACCTGTGGCTCGCGCTGGGCGGGCTCGTGGCCCTCTCGGTGGCGGTGGTCCTAGTCTTCG
>DATILQ010000080.1:0-32029 GCA_035476235.1 Burkholderiales bacterium | reverse complement strand
ACGTAGAAATGGTCCTGCAGATCCGCGCCCACGCCGGGCAGCTCGTGCACGACCGGAATGCCGTGCCGCTCGAGCAGCGAGCGCGGTCCCACCCCGGACAGCTGGAGAAGCTGCGGCGAGTTGAACGCGCCGCCGCAAAGGATGATTTCTCCTGCGCGGACCGTATGGATTTCGCCTTTTTTCCTAAACTCGACTCCGACCGCACGGCGATCTCGGAAGTGGATCCTGGTCACCAGGGCGTCGACTTCGATCTTCAGGTTCGGTCGCTTCTCTGCCGGCCGCAGGTAGCCGACCGCGGTGCTGCAGCGGCGGCCGTTGGATGCAGTCGCCTGGTAGTAGCCGGTGCCTTCCTGCGTGGCGCCGTTGAAGTCGTCGTTGCGCGGAATGCCCAGTGCCACGGCAGATGCGATGAAGGCGTCGCACAGCTCGTGGCGCGGCAGGTCCGACACGGCGAGCGGTCCGCCGACGCCATGCCAGGGGTCGACGCCGCGGCTCTGGTCCTCCGACTTCCTGAAGTACGGCAGCAGATCGTCGAAACCCCAGCCCGGGATGGCCCAGCCGTCGAAGTCCTCGCGCTGGCCGCGGATATAGACCAGGCCGTTGATCGAGGAGGAGCCGCCGAGAACTTTGCCGCGCGGCGTGAAGATGCGCCGGTCGTTCAGCGCCGGCTCGGGCTCCGACTCGTACGCCCAGTTGAGGTCGGTGCGCGCGAACAGCTTGCCGTAGCCGAGCGGCACGTGGATCCAGAAGTCGGTGTCGCGCGGCCCGGCTTCGAGAAGAAGCACGCTGCGGCGGCCGCTTTCGGTGAGGCGGTTGGCGAGGACGCAGCCTGCCGACCCCGCGCCGACGACGATGTAATCGAATTGATTCAGCGCGGCGCGGCGATGTGCATGCCGCCGTCGACGAACACGATCTCGCCGGTGACGCGGCGCGCGCCCTCGAGCAGCCAGGCGATGGCGTCGGCGACGTCCTCCGGCTCGCTCGCCGCCTTGAGCGGAGCGACGGACGCGTAGCGCCGCTCGGCTTCGGCCGCGCCTTCGGCGCCGTGCGCCGCGACCTGCCACGGCGTGCGCACGAACCCCGGGCAGACGGCGTTTACCCGCACCTCGGGCCCGAGCGCGCGCGCAAGCGAGAAAGTCATCGTGTTGAGCGCCGCTTTCGAGGCCGCATAGGCAATCGACGAGCCCGTTCCGAGCACCGAGGCTACCGAGGACACGTTGACGACCGCACCCCGGCTCGCCTTGAGCGCCGCGGCGCAGGCGCGCACCATCTGGAACGGCGCGATCAGGTTGAGCTGGAAGATGTGCTGGAAATCCTCGGCGCTCAGCCCTTCGAGGTCGGCATGCTTCACGAATTTGGTGGCGCCGGCATTGTTCACCAGGCCGTCGATGCGACCCCATTTTTCGAGCACCGAGTTCGCGAGCCGGCGGCACTCGTCGTCCTTCGTCACGTTAGCCTGCACTGACATGCCCTCGCCGCACTCCCGCGCCACGCGTTCGGCATCGCTTCTGCTTTTCGAATAATTGATCGCCACCTGCCAGCCGCGGCGCCCGAGTTCCCGGGCCGTGGCAGCGCCAATGCCTGACGAGGCGCCAGTGACGATCGCGACCTTTGCGCTCATACGGTGGCGATCGGCGTGGCGGGCGAGCCGACGGCGCCGGGCAGCCGCAGCGGCGGCGCGGTGAGCAGGAAGCGGTTGCGCCCGTGCTCGCGCAGCCAGCGCGCGAGCGCAGTGAGGTACCACAACTCGCCGAGGTGGATGCCGTTCTTGAAGATGCAGTGCTCGTGCAGCGGCATCGAGGCGTGCGGCCTGGGCTTGGTCAGGCTCGTTGGAATGATCTCGACGGCGTAGTTGTCGGCGATCAGGCAGGCAAGGCCCGCGTCCGAGATCCACTGCAACAGCCGCTCGTCGCGCCCGTCGAGGCCGCTGCAGGTACCGTGCAGCAGCTTCGGATCCGGGTTCTTCTTCAGCTCGAGGATGACGTCGGCGAAGCCGGTGTACAGGCACACCATGTCGCCTTTTTCGATGTCGACTCCGTCCTGGTCAAGGATCTTCATCAGGTCTTCGTAGCTGACGGCGTGACGCTGACGCGCGAAATGCCGGTGCAGATCGATCATCACCCCGCGGCCCTGCGCGCCGTGCTCGGCAAGATTCTCGATGCCGAGCGCGCGCGCCTGCGTTCCCTCGTACTTCGCCCAGGGCTCGGCCGCCCGGTTCTCCGGCGCCGGCCTGACGTCCGCGCCGGCGCGAAAGCCGTTGTAGAACACGATCTCGCGCTCGCCGTCGCCATCGGCATCGAAACGGCTGCCGATATGCGCGAACGAGTCCCACTGCGTCGAGTACTGCAGCGTGAGGAGCACCAGGTCGTCGCTGACGACGTCGGTGAAGTCCGGATTCTCTGCCGCCAGCGGGAAGCAGAAATTCTGCTTGCCGCCTCGGAGCGTGGAGGCCAGTCTCGGCGGCGACCTGCGGGGATTGAGTACGCTCCCGCCCGGATAGTCGAGCGGCAGCGACAGGCAGAAAGTAATGCCTTCCTTCACCTCGGCGACGCCCTGCAGCACCTTCTCGCGCGTCACCAGGTTCATGCGGCCACGCTGATCGTCGGGACCGAACTCGCCCCAGTTGGATCCCGCAGGCCGCTGCTTCCAGCGCGGTTTCATAAAACGTGGTCTGTCCCTGTTTTTGATTTAGTAATAATGCCGCCCAATCCATTCGGCGACGAGCGCCGGCTTGTCCGCGCCCTCGCGCTCGATCAGCGCGCTCCAGGTGACCTGCACGCCGTTGCCGTCGAGCTTCTCGTACTTCGAGAGCGTGAAGCGCGCGCGCACGCGCGAGCCGCTCGGCACCGGCGACGTGAAGCGCACCCTGTTGAGCCCGTAGTTGACGCCCATCCTGCGGTCGCTGAAGGAGAAGGTCATCTCCGACAGGTGCGAGAGCAGCGACAGCGTGAGAAAGCCGTGCGCGATGGTGCCGCCGAAAGGCGAGGACTGCGCGCGGCCGCGGTCGACATGGATCCACTGGAAGTCCTCGACCGCCCTGGCGAAAGTGTCGATGCGCTCCTGCGTGATCTCGATCCAGGGCGAAACCGCGATCTCTTCGCCGACGCGGTCCTCGAGATCGCGTAGGCTCGTCATCGCGCGTTGACTTCCAGGCGCCTGCGAATCCTCTCCATCACCTCGTAATCCTCGGCCTTGCGCGCCGCCGCGCCTTTCGGATCGAGCCGGTCGAGTTCGCTGGCGAGGAGCTGGTAAGCCTGCAGCTGGCGCTGGATCTCGTCGGGGCCGCGCTCCTTGCGCTCGGGAAGCGCGAGGAGCTCCTGCAGCAGGCGCCTGCGACGGTCCTCGAGGGGAGCGATCGCCCTGTCGCCCTCCGGCGTCCTCGCCGTGCCCTGCGGCGTGTAGCGCAGCACTTCCACCGGCGGCAAGCGCCGCTCGCGTTCGGCATCGCCCACCCAGGGCGGGGGATAGCTCGAATACTTGATGGCGCCGGTTTCCGGATCGATCCAGCGATACAGATCGGCGCGCGCCGGGAGCGCCGTGAAGAGCAGGAAAAACAAGACTACGGCAGGCAAGCCAGCACCCCGGAGGCCATCGCACGCGCCATCCGCTCGCGCAGGCGCGGATCGCGCAGCCGGGCTTCCTCGGCGGGATTGACGATCACGCCGGTCTCGACGAGCACCGCCGGCATCGCCGCGCTGCGTGCGACCGTGAGGTTGTCGTAGTAATGCACGCCGTTGATCTCGTCCGCGAAGGGCCGGTTCTCGCCGAGCACCGGGTCGGCATGATAGCGCGACGGCGCGAAGCCGGCGGCGCGAAGCCGCGCGCCGATGGCCGAGGCGCAGGCGAGGCTCTTGTCGGCCTGCGGATTCCTGCGGGACACGAAAAGGGAGAAGCCCGCGAAGCGGTGCGCGTGCGGCAGCTGGCTTGCGCGCACGGAGTCGTGGTGAATCGACACGAAGAGATCGGCGCCCGCCGCGTCGCGCGTGCGGTAGTGCAGGATCGCGTAGTCGCCGCGCTCGCCGATCATGCGCACTTTCAGCCCCGCCTCGTGCAACAAATCCTTTAGTTGTGAAGCCAGCTCGAGGTTGTATTCGAATTCCGCGCGGCCGCTCGCCGAAATCACGCCGGGCTCGCCGTCATAGTGGCCGACGTCGACGGCGACCAGAAAAGCAAGCAGGGTCCTAGAAGCGCGAGAAGTCAGGCTTGCGCTTCTCGAGGAACGCGGACATCGCTTCCCTGGCCTCGGGAGACGACAAGCGCTCGCTGAAGATCTTCGTCTCCTCGGCGATGCTCTCCGCGATCGCCGCGCCATGGCGCTTCTTCAGGAGACGCTTGGTGAGCCGCAAGGATTCGGGCGGCAGCGCGGCAAGCGTGGAGGCCGCTTCTCTGGCCCTTGAAAAAAGCTGCTCCGGGGGCACGACCTCGCAAACCATCCCGATTTCCTGCGCTTTCTGAGCGGTGAACGGCTGGCCGAGGAGCAGCAGCTCGGCGGCGCGCTGGTAGCCTGCGAGGAGCGGCAGCAGGTAGGTCGAGGCGAACTCGGGAACGATGCCCAGCGGCACGAACGGCAGCTGGAAGCGGGCGTTGGTCGCCGCGTACACCAGATCGCAATGCAGGAGCATGGTGCTGCCGATTCCCACCGCCGGCCCGCCCACCGCGGCGACGATCGGCTTCGCGAGGTTGGGCAGCACCTTGAACAGCTCCACGACCGGCGGCTCCGCGCCGGCCGGGCGGCTGAGGAAATCGCCGACATCGTTGCCCGCGGTGAAGCAATCCTGCGAGCCGTGCAGAAGGATCGCGCGCACCTGCGGATCGGCGTCGGCCGCGGCGAGCGCCGCGGCAAGCTGCTGGTACATCCGGGCCGTCAGCGCGTTCTTCTTCTCGGGCCTGGCGAGCTCGACCGACGCGACGCGGTTCTCGACCTTCGACTTGATGCTCATGCGCCGGGCAGGCGGTATTCGGTGAATTTCTGGCGCAGCGTGAGCTTCGACAGCTTTCCGGTCGCCGTATGCGGCAGCTCCGCGACGAACACCACGTCGTCGGGCATCCACCATTTCGCGATCTTGCCTTCGTAGAATTTGAGGATCTCCTCCCTCGAGACCTCCTGGCCGGGCTTTTTCACCGCGACGACGATCGGCCGCTCGTCCCACTTCGGGTGCTTGATCCCGATCACCGCCGCCTCGGCGATGGCCGGGTGCGCCATCGCGATGCACTCGAGGTCGATCGAGCTGATCCACTCGCCGCCCGACTTGATCACGTCCTTCGACCGGTCGGTGATCTGCATGATGCCGTCCGGGTCGATGGTCGCCACGTCGCCGGTGGGAAACCACTTCGTGCCGTGCGCGTCCGTCTTCAGCGGATCGCCGCCCTCGCCCTTGAAGTAGCTGTCGATCACCCAGGGCCCGCGCACCTGCAGGTCGCCGAAAGCCTTGCCATCCCAGGGCAGCTCGTTGCCGTCCTCGCCGACGATGCGCATGTCCACGCCGTAGATGGCGCGCCCCTGCTTGTACTGGAGCGCGTCGCGCGCATCCTTCGACGCCTTAGCATGCTTCGACTTGAAGCTGCCGACCGTGCCGAGCGGGCTCATCTCGGTCATGCCCCAGGCATGCAGCACCTGGACGCCGTGGTCGTCCTGGAACGCCTTGATCATCGCCGGCGGGCAGGCCGAGCCGCCGATCACCGTGCGCTTGAGGGTCGAGAAGCGCAGCCTGTTTTCCTTCATATAGTTGAGCAGCGCGAGCCAGACCGTGGGCACGCCGGCGCTCACGGTCACGCCCTCGGACTCGAACAGCTGGTACACGCTCTTGCCGTCGAGGTGCTGCCCCGGGAACACCATCTTCGCGCCCACCAGCGCGCAGGAATAGGGCAGCCCCCAGGCGTTGACGTGGAACATCGGCACCACCGGCAGCACCACCTCGCGCGCCGAGACGTTCAGGCCGTCGGGCAGCGCGGCGCCGAATGCGTGCAGCATCGTCGAGCGGTGGCTGTAGAGCGCGCCCTTCGGGTTTCCGGTGGTGCCCGAGGTGTAGCACAGGCAGGCCGCAGTGCGCTCGTCGAACGAAGGCCACTGGAAATCGTCCTTCTCCTTCTCGAGCAGGTCCTCGTAGCAAAGAAGATTCGGGATGTTTGCCGGCAGCGCATCGCGTGCGCACATTGCGACGTATCCCTTCACCGTCCTCAGCAGCGGCGCGAGCTTCTCCAGCAGCGGCGCGAAGCTGAGGTCGAAGAAGACGTACTTGTCCTCGGCGTGGTTCGCGATGTAGGTGATCTGGTCCGGGAACAGCCGCGGATTGATCGTATGGATCACCGCCCCGGAGCCGGCGACGGCGTAGTAGACCTCGAAATGCCGGTAACTGTTCCAGGCGAGCGTGGCGATGCGCTCGCTCGGCCGGACGCCGAGGCGTCTTAGCGCGTTGGCGAGCTTGCGGGCGCGCGCATGCGCGTCGCGGTAGGTATAGCGATGCACGCTTCCGTCTGCGGTCTTCGACACGATTTCCGTGTCGCCGTGGTGGCGGTCCGCGTGCAGAATCAGGCCGCTGATCAGCAGCGGCATGTCCATCATCAAGCCATTCATCGATACCCCTCCGAAAACTCGTTTCGCAGCTCAGCGGCTGCTCATCACCTCGCCAAAGAGCTCCCACTGCTTGCCGTTGAAGCGCTGCAGCTGCACCGACTGGATCGGGGCGAAGTCGTCCTGACTGGTCGTGATGGTGATTCCCGGCAGCAGCGTATCGACGCGCCATCCCTTCATCCTCGCCGCCTGGCGCATCACGTTTTCGCGCGTCAGGTTGTCGCCGCACATCCTGAGCACCTCGTGCAGCGTCGCGCCCACCGTGTAGCCGTAGACGCTGAAGGCGTTGATCAGGCTGCCGTCCGGATAGTACTTTGTCATGAAGGCCTGCCACTGCTTCATCGCCGGGTCGTTCGCCCAATGCGCGTCGGTCGGGTCCTTGTAATAGGCGGTCGAGATCACCCCGGCGGACTTGTCGAGGCCCGCGGGGGTCAGCACCGAGCCGACCGAGGTCGAGACATTGTTCAGGTAGTGCACCGGCTTCCAGCCGATGTCGTAGGCCTTGCGGATCGCCTGCGCCGCGAATTTTGGCGTCGTGATGTTGAAGAACACGTTGGCGCCCGAGGACTGCAGCTGCACGATCTGGGAGTCGACCGTCGGGTCGCTCACTTCATAGGAGGCCTCGGCGACGATCATGCTCTGCGCCTTGCCGCCCAGCCCGTCCTTCAGGCCCTTGAGGTAATCCTTGCCGTAGTCGTCGTTCTGGTAGAGAACGGCGATCTTCGCGTCGGGCCGGGTCTTCAGGATGTGCCGGGCGTAGATCTGCGCTTCGGTCTGGTAATTCGGCTGCCAGCCCATGGTCCACGGGAAGTTCTTCGGGTCGTTCCACTTGGTCGCGCCGGTCGCCACGTGCAGCTGCGGCACCTTGCGCAGGTTCATGTACTTGTGGATGGCGGTGTTCGAAGGCGTGCCGAGCGTCTGGAACAGGAACAGCACCCGGTCCTGCTCGACCAGCTTGCGCGCCATCTCGACCGTCTTGGGCGGGCTGTAGCCGTCGTCGTAGCTGATGAAGGTCACCTTGCGGCCGTTGATGCCGCCCTGGTCGTTCACCATCCTGAAATAGGCGTCGATGGTCTTGCCGATCGTGCCGTACGCCGACGCCGGCCCGCTGTAGGGGTTGGTGTTGCCGACCTTGATCTCGGTGTCGGACGCGCCCGGGTCGTACTTCTTTTGGGCGGCGGCCGGAAAGGCGAACGCTGCCAGCATCGCTGCGGTGCAAACGAGCTTGGTTTTCATGGGGATCTCCTCTTTGTCAAAAGCAGCCGGACGGCGCCCGCCACGCCCGTGGGCATCAGGTAGACGAAGCCGATCATGAACGCGCCGAAGATCGCCCAGGGCGCGGCCTTCGAGATCTCGTCGGCGATGTTCGGGATGAACTGGATGAACAGCGCGCCGTAGAGAGCGCCGCTGATCGAGGCGAGGCCGCCCACCACGATGCCGACGAGAAAGACGATCGAAAGGAGCACGCCGAAGCTGTCGGGGGCGACGAACTGCACGGCGAGCGCCCCGAGGGCGCCCGCGACGCCGGTGAACATGGCCGATACTCCGAATGCAAGCGACT
Organism: Burkholderiales bacterium; assembly: GCA_035476235.1. Taxonomy (GTDB): domain Bacteria; phylum Pseudomonadota; class Gammaproteobacteria; order Burkholderiales; family SG8-39; genus SCGC-AG-212-J23. Next base: position 23,897 of record DATILQ010000080.1, on the reverse strand, counting down.
TGTAGAGCGCGTTGTGGATGCCCATCGCCTCGGAGGCGATGTGCTGGTCGCGGATCGCAACCAGGGCGCGCCCGATGCGGCCACGCAGCAGGTTCCAGCCGAGCACAAACATGAGCAGCGCCACCGCCAGGGTGAAGAAGTACAGCCACCTGTCCGCCTCCAGCGGAATTCCGAACGGGGCTTCGGGTTTCGCGAGGACGATGCCCTGCACGCCGCCGGTCCACTTCTCGAGGTGATGGTACTTCAGCAACTGCGGCATCGCCACGCCGAGCGCGAAGGTGGCGAGCGCGAGATAAAGCCCCTCCAGGCGCAGCGCCGGCAGCCCGAACAGGAACCCGGCGACGAGGCACACGCCGCCCGCCGCGGGCACTACCGCCCAGTACGGCGCGCCCGCCTTGTCGATGAGGATCGCGGCGCAGTAGGCGCCCAGGGCGTAGAAGGCGCCGTGGCCGAGGGAGATCTGGCCGTTGTAGCCGGTGAGGATGTTGAGTCCGAGCAGCGCGATGGCGTACACCAGCACCAGCGTGAGCTGAAAGGTGCGATAGCTGCTGACCAGGAAGGGGAGCGCGCACGCGACGCCTATCAGAATCATCAATATCAGAAAATTCTTCTTCGTCATACGCGCGTCACGTACACCCTGCCGAACAAGCCGGAAGGCTTCACCAGCAGCACGCCGACGATCAGCACGAGCGCCACGGCGAGCTTCAGCTCGTTGCCGATGACGAACGCGCCGAGCACGTTTTCCAGGACGCCCACGGCGAAGCCGCCGAGCACCGCGCCGCCCGGGCTGTCGATGCCGCCGAGCAGCGCGGCGGCGAACGCGTAGAGCAGGATCCCGCTCATCATGTTCGGATCCAGGTAGACGATGGGCGCGACCATCATGCCCGCGACCGCGCCGACCGCGGCGGCGAGGCCCCAGCCAAGCGCGAGCGTCCAGCCGACGCGAATGCCGACCAGGCGGCTCGACTCGGGGTTCTGCGCCGCCGCGCGCATCGCGAGGCCGAGCGGCGTGAAGCGGAAGAAAACGTACAGCAGCGCGAGCACGGCCAGCGTCACGCCGATGGCGCCGAGCTCGTGCGCCGAGATGTAGCGGATGCCGAGGATCGGCTGTTGCGGGAACGGACTCGGGAAGCTCTTGATGGTGTAGGTGTAGATCCAGCCGGCGACGCTGTTCAGGATGACGAGCAGCCCGATGAAGACCACCACCACGCCGAGCACGTTCGCGCGCTCCACCGGCCGGATCAAGATCCGCTCGATCAATACCCCCAGGACAAAACCAAAAAAAACAGTCAAAAAGAACGCCGGCCAGTACGGCATCCCGGCGTCGATCAAGCTCCAGGCGATGCAGGTCGTGAACATCGCCATTTCGCCCTGCGCGAAGTTCACGAGGTGGGTGGCGTGGTAGATCATCACCAGCGCCAGCGCGAGGCTGGCGTAGATGCCGCCGGTGGCGAGGCCGGCGAGCACCTGGTGCAGCAGAGCGTCCATCGCTCAGTATCCGAGGTAGGCGCGGCGCACGCCGTGGTCGCGCTTGAGCTCGTCGGCGGGTCCGGCCAGCACCATGCGGCCGGTCTCGATCAGGTAGGCGCGATCGGCGAGATCGAGCGCCATGGCCGCGTTCTGCTCGACGAGCAGCAGGGCGACCCGCTCGCGCGCGTTGATGGCGCGCAGGATCTCGAACAGCTCGCGCACCAGCACCGGCGCGAGGCCGAAAGAGGGCTCGTCGAGCAGCATGAGCTTGGGCGCCAGCATCAGCGCGCGCGACACCGCCAGCATCTGCTGCTCGCCTCCCGAGAGCGTGCCCGCCTGCTGGGCGCGGCGCTCCTTCAAGCGCGGAAAATAGCCGTAGACGCGCTCCAGGTCGGCGGCGACGGCCGCCCGATCCTTGCGGGTGTAGGCGCCAAGGCGCAGGTTCTCCTCGGTCGTAAGGTTGAGGAAGGTGCCGCGGCCGTCGGGGACGTGTGCGATTCCAAGGCGCGCAATGTCCTCGGTGCTGCGCCCGTCGATGCGCTCGCCGCCGAAGCGGATCTCGCCCTCGGTCTTCACCATGCCGCACAAGGCGCGCAAAGTCGTCGTCTTGCCTGCACCGTTCGCCCCGAGCAAGGCCGTGATCGCCTTTTCTTCCATTGCGAAGCTGATCCCGTGGATCACCCGCGTGGCGCCGTAGGCGGCGTGGAGCCCGGATACCTCGAGCAGCATCAACCCCCCAGGTAGGCCCGAATCAGCTCGGGATGCTGCCGCACCTCGTGCGGCGCGCCTTCGGCGATGCGGCGGCCGAAATTGAGCGCGACCACCCAGTCCGAGACGTCCATCACCAGGCTCATGTGGTGCTCGACCAGCAGGATAGTGAGCCGCAAGCGCTCGCGCAGCTCGCGGATCAGCGCGCCGAGTCTGCCCACCTCCTCGTGATTGAGCCCGCTCGCCGGCTCGTCGAGCAGCAGCAGCTTCGGCTCGGCGGCGAGCGCGCGCGCGAGCTCCACGCGCTTCTGCGTGCCGAAGGGAAGCTCCGCGACGCTCTTCGCCGCGAGGGCCTCGAGGCCGAGCAGGGCAAGCAGCGCGCGCGCCTTGTCCGCGGCGAGGCGCTCGGCGCGCACCGCGCGTGGCAAGCGCAGCGCGTTGGCGACGAAGCCCCCGCTCGAGCGGCAGTGGTAGCCGACCATCACGTTGTCGAGCACGTTCATGCTGCGGAACAGGGCCAGGTTCTGGAAGGTGCGGCCGATGCCGAGCGCGGCAACGCGATGGCGCGGCACGGCAAGCAGCGGGCCGCCGTCGAAGTCGATCTCGCCGCGGTCGCAGTCGTAGAGGCGGGAGACGCAGTTGAAGAGCGTCGTCTTGCCGGCGCCGTTTGGTCCGATCAGGCCGACGATGCGCCCGCGTGCCACCTCGAACGACACGCCGTCGAGAGCGACGATCCCGCCGAAGTGCACCGCCACGTCCTTTACGCGCAGCAGGGGCTGCGCCTCGGATTGGACCATGTCCTCCTCAATCCCGGCGGGGATTGTAGCCGCCCGCGAAGCGGCTAGAATCCCTATTCCCCCGGAGGTCCAAGAATGAGCGAAGCGGCGCAGGGCATTGTTCACTATTCCGTCCGTGACGGCAGCGCCGTCATCACGCTGAACAACCCCCCGGTGAACAGCCTCGGCATCGCGCTGCGCGTCGCGATCATGGAATGCCTGAAGAAGGCGGAAGGCGATCCGGCGGTCAAGTCGGCGGTGCTGATCGGCTCGGCGAAGGCGTTTTCCGGCGGCGCGGACATCCGCGAATTCAACAAGCCCCGCGAGAAGCCCGACCTCCCCGAGCTCAACGACCAGCAGGACGCCATGACCAAGCCGCTGCTCGCGGCGATCGGCGGCTTCGCGCTCGGCGGCGGCCTGGAGCTTGCCCTCGCCTGTCACTTCCGCATCGCGCTGCCCAAATCGCAGCTCGGGCTGCCCGAGGTCAAGCTCGGCATCCTTCCCGGCTCGGGCGGCACGCAGCGCCTGCCGCGCATCATCGCGATGGCGGAAGCGCTGCGCATGATGACCAGCGGCAACCCCATCGCGGCGGAGAGAGCGAAACTGCTGGGGCTGGTGGACGAGATCGCGGAAGGGGACTTGCTGGAAGCGGCCCTGCTTTTTCTGTCCAGATTGCTCGCGGAAGGCAGGCCCCGCCGCCGGATCCGCGACATGCAGGCGAAGGTCGACGGCGATCCGAAGGCCTTCTTCGCCCAGGTGCGCGAGCAGGTGGCGAGGGAGTGGAAGGGCTATCCGGCGCCGCTCGAGATCGTGGCCTGTGCGGAAGCCGCGCTGACGCGGCCCTTCGACGAAGGACGCAAGTTCGAGCGCGAGCGCTTCGCGCACCTGGTCGGCACCCCCGAGTCGAAGGCACTGCGCCACATGTTCTTCGCCGAGCGCCAGACCACCCGGATCCCCGGCGTGCCGGAAGACACGCCGGTGCGGGAGATCCGCAAGGCGGCGGTCGTGGGAGCCGGCACGATGGGCGGCGGCATCGCCATGTGCTTCGCCAATGCCGGCATCCCCGTCACCGTCGTCGAGATGAAGCAGGAGGCGCTGGACCGGGGACTCGCCAATATCAGGAGCAATTACGCGGGAACCGTGTCCAAGGGGCGGTTAAAGCAGGACGAGATGGAAAGGCGCATGGCCCTGATCACGCCGTCGCTGAAGCTGGAGGACATGGGCGACGCCGACATCATCGTCGAGGCGGTGTTCGAGCGCATGGACGTCAAGCAGGACCTGTTCAAGAAGCTCGACGTCACCGCCAAGCCCGGCGCGATCCTCGCCACGAATACCTCGACGCTCGATGTCGACCAGATCGCCGCGGCGACCCAGCGCCCGCAGGACGTGATCGGCACGCACTTCTTCTCTCCGGCCAACGTCATGCGCCTGCTCGAGGTGGTGCGCGGAAAGCAAACCGGCAAGGACGTGCTTGCCACCACGCTCAAGCTCGGCAAGACCTTGAAGAAGGTGCCCGTCGTCTCCGGCGTCTGCGACGGCTTCATCGGCAACCGCATGCTCGAAAAGTACGTGCAGCAGAGCCTGTTCCTGCTCGACGAGGGCGCGACGCCGGCCCAGGTCGACGCCGCGCTGCAGAAGTGGGGCCTCGCCATGGGCCCGTTCGCGATGTACGACATGGCGGGCAACGACATCGGCTGGGAAATCAGGAAGCGGCGCGCCAAGGAGCGGCCCGACATGGTGTACTCGAAGTTCGCCGACCGCATCTGCGAGCTGGGCCGCTTCGGGCAGAAGACCGGCAAGGGCTTCTATCGGTACGAGGCAGGCAATCGCAAGCCGATCCCCGATCCCGAAGTGGAGACGCTCCTGCAGAATTACAGGAAGGAGATCGGCGTCGAGCCGCGCCAGGTTTCCGACGAGGAGATCATCGCGCGATGCATGTACGCGCTCGCCAACGAAGGCGCCTACATCCTCGAGGAGGGCATCGCGTTGCGCGCTTCCGACATCGACATGGTGTACCTCGCCGGCTACGGCTTTCCGCCCTACCGCGGCGGCCCGGTGTTCTATGCCGACAGCGTCGGCCTCGACAAGGTGCTCGCCGCCATCGAGCGCTTCCAGAAAGGCTACCAGGGCGCGCAGTGGAAGCCCGCGCCCCTGCTCGCGAAGTTCGCCAAAGAGGGAAAACGCTTCAACGTCTGAGCGAGGAGGATTTTTCATGACCGAAGCAGTCATCGTTTCCACCGCGCGCACGCCGCTCTGCAAGAGCTGGCGCGGCGCGCTCAACATGACGCACGGCGCGAAGATGGGCGGGCACGTGGTGCACGCCGCGCTCGAGCGCGCCAGGGTCGACGCGGACGAGGTCGAGGACGTGATCATCGGCTGCGCCAATCCCGAGGGCGCCACCGGCTGGAACATCGCGCGGCAGATCGCGGTGCGCGCCGGCTGCCCCAGCTCGGTCCCCGGCATGACGGTGAACCGCTTCTGCTCCTCCGGCCTGCAGACCATCGCGCTTGCCAGCCAGCGCATCCTGGCGGGCGAAGGCGAGGTCTACGTCGCCGGCGGGGTCGAGTCGATCTCTCTGGTGCAGAACGAGATGAACAAGCACCATTTCCAGGACGAGTGGCTGCACCGCCACAAGCCCGAGAGCTACTGGCCGATGCTGCAGACCGCTGAGTACGTCGCGAGGCGCTACGAGATCCCGCGCGAGGAGCAGGACCGCCTCGGCGTGCAGAGCCAGCGGCGCGCGGCAGAGGCGCGCGCGGCAGGCCGGTTCAAGGACGAGATCGTGCCGATCACCACCAAGATGAAGCTGGTCGACAAGAATACCGGCGCCGAGACGATGCGCGAGGTGACAGCCACCGAGGACGAGGGCATCCGGCCGGACACCACCTACGAAGGCGTATCGCAGATCAAGCCGGCGATCGAGGGCGGCTGCGTCGCCGCCGGCAACGCCAGCCAGTTCTCCGACGGCGCCGCGGCGGCGGTGGTGATGAGCGGCCGCGAGGCGGCAAGGCGCGGCCTGCAGCCGCTCGGCATCTTTCGCGGCTTCGCGGTCGCCGGCTGCGACCCGAAGGAAATGGGCATCGGCCCGGTGTTCGCGGTGCCCAAGCTGCTCGAGCAGGCCGGCAAGCAGGTCGGCGACATCGACCTGTGGGAGCTGAACGAGGCCTTCGCGGTACAAGTGCTCTATTGCCGCGACCGCATCGGCATCCCCGACGAGCGACTCAACGTCAACGGCGGGGCGATTGCGCTCGGCCACCCTTACGGCATGAGCGGCGCGCGGCTCGCCGGGCACGCGCTCATCGAGGGCCGGCGCCGCAAGGCGAAGCTGGTCGTCGTCACGATGTGCATCGGCGGCGGCATGGGCGCCGCCGGCCTGTTCGAGGTGGCCTGAGAGCTAGCTCAGCGCCTTCAGCTTGAACGCCGGCACGGCCTGCTGAAAGCCGCGCAGCGCGAGCGGGCCGACCGGGTCGGTTTCCGCGATGTCGGCGACCGCGCGCTCGGTCTGCGCGTCGAGAATGATCTCGCCGGCGCCCGCCTCGCCGCAGAGCCGCGCCGCGAGGTTCGGCACGTTGCCGATCGCGGCGTATTCCCAGCGCTGCTCGAAGCCGATCACCCCGAGAGTCGCCTCGCCCTGCGCGATGCCGATGCCCAGGCCGACGTCATGGCCCAGCTTCGCCCAGGCGCGCGAAATCGGCGTGAAAGCGCGCTGCAGCGCCATCGCCATGCGCGCCGCGCGCTCGGCGGGGCGCTCCACCGGGAACGGGTCGTTGAAGATGATCATCATGCCGTCGCCCGCAAAATGCTCGAGCGTGCCGCCGAACTCCTCCACGGTCGCGCCGAGAGTCGCGTGGTACGCGCGCAGCAGCTCCAGTACTTCATCGGGGTCGGCGCGGTCGGTGAAGGCGGTAAAGCCGCGCAGGTCGAGGAATACCGCGGTGATGTCGCGCCGGTGCGGCTTGAGGATCTCCTCGCCGCCGGCGACGATCGCTTCGGCCACCTGCCGCGAGAAAAAGCGCTTCAGCCGGGAGAGCCGCTCGAGCTGCGAGACCTGGTCGCGCACGCGCCCCTCCAGCTCCATGTTCCAGCTCACCACCTCGTCCTGCAGGCGCTTCACGCGCAGCAGCGACTTCACGCGCGCGAACAGCTCGTCCCAGTTGACCGGCTTGGAAAGGAAATCGTCGGCGCCCGCCTCCAGGCCGTTGATGCGCTCGGTCTGCGGATCGAGCGAGGTGACCAGCACGATCGGCAGCAGGGCGGTGAGCGGATCGGAGCGCACCCGGCGGCACAGCTCGTAGCCATCCATCCCCGGCATCAGGATGTCCGACACCACCAGATCGGGCCGCTCGGCGTGCACCTGGCGCAGCGCCGCCTCGCCGTCGAAGGCGGTAAGCACCTCGTAGCCGCGCCCCTGCAGCACGCCGGCCATCATCTCCGCGATGGAGCGCTGATCGTCGACGACCAGGATGCGGCCGGTCATTGCGGGAACACGATCACGCCGCGCGCGTTCCTGCCCGACTCGAGGTCGGCGAAGGCCTGCGGCGCCTCGTCGATCGAATAGCGCCGGGTGATGAGCTCGTCGAGCTTCAGCTGCCCGCCCAGGTAAAGGCCCAGCATGCGCGGGAAGTCGACGCGCGGCACGCACGACCCGAAGTAGCTGCCGGTGAGCGTCTTTTCCTCGAACGGCAGCGTCATGGTGCGCACCGCGGTCGAGTCGCCGGGCTTGGCCACGCCGACCACCACCGCCACGCCGCCGCGGCAAATGGCGCGGTACGCGGCCGCGGCGAGCTCGCCGTTGCCGACGCACTCGAAGGCATAGTCGGGCCCGCCTCCGGTGAGCTTCTTCAGCGCCTTGGCGAGGTCCTCGCCGGGCTTCGCGAGCAGCGTGGCGGTCGCGCCGAACTTCTTGGCCAGCAGGAGTTTCGCTTCCATGGCGTCGACGGCGATGATACGTGCTGCGCCCGCGATGCGCGCGCCCTGGATGACATTCAAGCCGACGCCGCCGCAGCCGAGCACTGCGACCGTCGACCCGGGCGTGACTTTGGCGGTGTTGATCACGGCGCCGACCCCGGTAGTCACCGCGCAGCCTACCAGCGCCGCGCGGTCGAGCGGGATCTTCGCATCGATCTTGACGAGATTGTCGCCATGGACCGTGGCGTACTCCGCCATGACCCCGCAGCCCGAGAAGACGTTGAGCGGCTCGCCCCGGGCGTCGCGAGTGCGCAGCGTGCCGTCGGGCAGCGTGCTGATCGCCTTGCCCTGCTCGAGGCACAGCACCGGGCGGCCGGCCGAGCAGAAGCGGCACTTTCCGCACATGTAGATGAACGAGGAGACGACGTGATCGCCGAGCGCGAATCCGTCCACGCCCTCGCCCACCTCGACCACTTCTCCGGCGGCCTCGTGGCCGAGGATCAGCGGCCGCGGCATCGGGATCGTGCCGTTGGTCGCCGAAAGATCGGAATGGCAGACGCCGCAGGCGCCGAGCTTGACGGTCACTTCGCCGCGCCGCGGCGGCTCGACCGTGACCTCCTCGACCACCACCGGCTTGTTCAGCTCCCTGCACAGCGCTGCTTTTGCTTTTCGCGCCATCGCGCGGAGTATATCTCGGACACTCGGCTAAAATGGCGCGGTTCACGAGGAGAATCGGATGCTCGTCCGCGACAGGCTGTTCATCGGCGGCCGCTGGGTCGCTCCTTCCGGCAAACAGATGATCGACGTGCACAACGCCGGCACCGGCGAGGTGATGGGCCGCGTGCCGGCCGGCGGCGCGAAGGACGTCGACGCCGCCGTCGGTGCCGCGCGCCGCGCTTTTGAATCCTGGAGCAATACCTCTGCCGACAAGCGCGCGGAGGTCCTGGAGAAAATCTCGGCAAACCTGAGAGCGCGCGCCGACGAGCTGGCGAAAACGATCGCGCAGGAAGTCGGCATGCCGCTCAAGCTCGCCGGGCGCATCCAGGCCGGGCTGCCGATCGCCAACTTCGCCAATTTCGCGAAGCTGCTGAAGGAGTTTGTCTTCGAAGAGCGGGTGGGGAACTCCCTGGTCGTGCGCGAGCCGGTGGGCGTCGTGGCCGCGATCACGCCGTGGAACTACCCGCTGCACCAGATCGCGCTCAAGGTGGCGCCTGCGCTCGCCGCCGGCTGCACGGTGGTGCTGAAGCCCTCCGAAGTCGCGCCGTTCAACGCTTTCATCCTGGCCGAAGCGATCGAAGCCGCGGGCCTGCCGCAGGGCGTGTTCAACCTGGTGACCGGCTACGGCGCGGACGCGGGCGAGGCGCTCGTCAAGCACCGCGACGTCGACATGATCTCGTTCACCGGCTCGACGCGCGCCGGCAAGCGGATTTCGGAGCTCGCGGCCCAGTCGGTCAAGCGCGTCGCCCTCGAGCTGGGAGGCAAGAGCGCCTCGGTGGTCCTGGACGACGCGGACCTCGCCACGGCAGTGAAGGGCACCGTCAACGGCTGCTATCTGAACTCAGGCCAGACCTGCACCGCGCTCACGCGCATGCTCGTTCCCGAGTCGAGGTACCCGGAGGCGGCGAAAATCGCCGCGGAAGTTGCGAACAGCTTCACCGTCGGCGACCCGCTCGCCGAAACCACCAGGCTGGGGCCGCTCAGCTCGCAGGCGCAGCTCGAGCGCGTGCGCGGCTATATCAGGCAAGGCCTGCAGGAAGGCGCCGAGCTCCTTGCCGGCGGGCTCGAGGCGCCCGAGGGCGTGCCGCCGGGCGGCTACTACGTGAAGCCCACCGTGTTCGGCAAAGTGCGCAACGACATGACCATCGCCCGGGAGGAAATCTTCGGCCCGGTGCTGTCGATCATCCCCTACAAGGACGAGGAAGACGCGGTGCGCATCGCCAACGACACCGTGTACGGCCTGGCGGGCGCGGTGTGGTCCAGGGACGACGCGCGCGCGCAGCGCGTCGCGCGCCGCATCCGCGCCGGGCAGGTGGACGTGAACGGCGGCGCCTTCAACATGAACGCGCCCTTCGGCGGCTTCAAGCAGTCGGGCCACGGCCGCGAGGCCGGTGTCTATGGCCTCGAGGAATTTCTCGAGTACAAGTCGTTGCAGCTCAAGGGATGAAGGTCTCAGATCTCCTGAGCCTGAAGGGCCGCGTCGCCCTGGTGACCGGCGGCTCACGCGGGCTCGGCTTGCAGATGGCGCAAGCACTGGGCGAGATGGGCGCGAAGCTCGCGCTGACCGCGCGAAAACAGGATGAGCTGCAGGAGGCAATTACCTATTTGAAAAAGCAGAACATCGAAGCCGCCTCTTTTGTATGCGACATGGGAAAGCGCGAGGCCATCGCGCCGGTTGCCGACGAGATCCTGAAGAAATTCGGCAAGGTGGACATTCTGGTCAACAACGCCGGCGCCACCTGGGGCGCGCCCGCCGAGGAGCATCCGCTCGAGGCCTGGGACAAGCTGCTGAACCTCAACCTGACGGCGGCGTTCGTGCTGACCCAGATCCTCGGCAGGAAATCGATGATCCCGGCGAAATGGGGCCGCGTCATCAACATCGCCTCGATCGCCGGCCTGATGGGGCAGGACCCACGCATCGTGCGCACCATTGCCTACAACACCACGAAAGGCGGCCTCGTGAACTTCACCCGCGCCCTCGCCGCCGAGTGGGGGCAGCACGGCATCACCGTCAACGCCATCTGCCCGGGCTTTTTCCCCTCGAAAATGACCCAGGCGACGCTCGGCACCACCGGCGAGCTGATCCGCGACTGGACGCCGACCAAGCGCCTGGGGAACGACGACGACCTGAAAGGGCTGGTCGTGCTGCTCGCCTCCGAAGCCTCGCGCCACATCACCGGGCAAGCGATCGCGGTGGACGGCGGAGCGAGCGTGATATGACCGGCGACGCCAGGCTCGCCTTCACGCGCGACTACCAGAAGCGCATCCCCTTCGTCTCGCACCTCAAGATCCTCACCGAGACGCTCGGCGAGGGAACCGCGCGGCTCTCGCTGCCGATCGAGGCCCATCTCACCAACAGCATCGGCACCGTCCACGGCGGTGTCATCCTGTCTCTCCTCGACGTGGCGTTGTGCACCGCGGCGCGCACGCTTCATCCGGATTCCCTGGGCGTGATCACCATCGACATGAGCACCTCCTTCATCGGCGGCGGCAGCGGGGCGCGGCTGCTCGCCGAGGCGCGGGTGCTGAGGAACGGCCGCAGCACGATCTTCGTCGAGGGCGAGGCGAAGAACGAGGACGGATCGCTCGTGGCCAAGGCGATCGCCACGGTGAGAGTAAGATTGAAGGACAAGTAACAATGAGTACGAATTTCATCGCCGAAGGACATCCCGTGCCGGCCGGCCACGGCTGGACCTGGATCGCGGGCGGCTGGGAGCTCCTCAAGCGCCGGCCCGGCACCTGGGTCGCCATCGCGATCATCGCCATTGTTATAGGTATCGCGTTTTACTTCATGCGCAGCTTCGGCACGATTCTTAGCATCCTGCTTACCCCGGTGTTCACGGCCGGGTTCGTGATCGGCGCCAAAGCGCTCGACGAGGGGCGCGAGCTGAAGATCGCACATCTATTCGCCGGCTTCACCAACCGTTTCGGCGCTCTCATCGCCGTGGGCGCAATTTACCTTGCGCTGTTATTCGCGATCGTCGTGGTCAGCGCGCTGGTGACGGGAGTGAGCGTGTGGGTCATGCTCGGCGCCGGCCCCGATCTGGCAAGCGCTACGCTGAGCGAGCTAGCTGCGTACCTGCTCGCTTGGCTCATCGCCCTCGCATTGATGGTGCCGGTCTTCATGGCGGTGTGGTTCGCGCCGCCGCTGGTGGTGTTCGACGGACTGGGCGCGCTCGACGCGCTCAAGGCGAGCTTCCGCGGCTGCCTGAAGAACATCGTGCCGTTCCTCATCTACGGCCTGATCGTGTTCGGCTTCGCCATCCTCGCGTCGATTCCCTTCTTGCTCGGCTGGCTGGTGCTCGCGCCGGTGATCGGCGCGTCGATCTACACGTCGTACCGCGACATCTACTTCGGGTAGCTCACCAGTTCGCAAACAGGCGCCGGCCGCGCCAGAACCAGGCGAGCCCGGCGAGCTGCAGCAGCCACAGCGTGCCGAGCGCCCAGTGATAGGCCTGCGGCGGGTAGCCGGCGCCGCTGCGCGGCCAGAGCCCGAGCACCAGTCCCACCAGCCACTGCCCCAGGAACATGGCGAGAAACACGAAGCTGTTGACGGTCGTGTTGAGGCGCCCCGCCATCTCCGTCGGAAAGCGGCGCAGCAAAAGCGCATAGGCGAGCGTCGCCGCGCTGCTCGAAAAGGTAAATATGCCCCATAACGCGAGCGCGCCGGTGGTCACGCCGAGCGCGAGCAGGGCAAGGCACAGCGACGCTGTCCCGATGCCGCCGGCAATCAGCGGCAGTATCGAGGCGCCGCGCCGCGCGCGCAGCTCGGCCAGGCGACCGAAGGCGAGGTAGCCGGCGATGAGAGTGCCGTTCACCGCCAGCAGGCCCCGTCCGACCTGCACCGGATCATAGCCGGCGACGTCGCGCAGCCAGGTCGCGATCCAGAGCGTGCCGAGGGACATCGCCGCGCACTGGCTGGCGCTGACCATCACCACGGTGCGCCGGAACGCCGCGTCGGCAATCAGCGCGCGCACGCCGCCCAGCGCCACGGCGAGCGAATCGGGCGCGGCGGAGCGCCTGCGCTCCGGCGCGGCGTAGAACACCGCGGCGCTGGCGGCGAGCGTCGCCAGGGCGAAAAAAGCCGCGATGGTGCGCCAGTCGATGGCGCGCAGCGCCATCTCGAGCGGCACGGTCACCGTCATTGCGCCGAGGATACCCACCGCGAAGGCACGCGAATTGACGGTGGCGAGGCGCTCTTTCGGGTACCACAGCGCGAACGCCTGGAACGAGCCCATCAGGCACACCGAGACGCCGAGGCCGACCAGGGCGCGTCCGAGGATGAGCCAGCCGAACGAGCGGGCCAGCGCGAACGCGAAGGCGCCGGCGGTGGCCACCAGCAGCAGCGCGGCATCGACGCGGCGCGGACCGTAGCGGTCGAGCAGCACGCCCATCGGGATCTGGGCGAGCGCAAAGGCGAGAAAATAGACGCTCGTCAGCAACCCCAGATCGGCGGGGCCGAGATCGAACTGCGCGGCGATAGGCGGGCCGAGCAGCGCGTTCATCGAGCGGAAGGCGTACGAGACGTAGTAGCCGGCGACGAAGGGCAGGAAGACGCGCAGCGTCAGCCACGCATCCGATCGATGGTCGAAAGAGCTCACCGGGGCATCGGCGTAAGATGCAATTCTGAAGGAGAGCCCGGTTGAGCGCCGACCATTTCGAAATTCTCGCGCGGCTGCTGGTGGCGCTCGGCGCCGGCGCGGCGATCGGCTTCGAGCGCTCCTACCATGGCCGTCCGGCCGGTTTCCGCACGCACGCGCTGGTCTGCACCGCCTCGAGCCTGCTGATGCTGGTCACGGTTTACGAGGGTCACTGGATGCGCGCGGCCTCGGCGCTGGTGCAGCTCGATCCGACGCGCATGGCGCAGGGCATCATGACCGGCATCGGCTTTCTCGGCGCCGGCGTGATCATCAAGGAAGGCTTCTCGGTGCGCGGCCTGACCACCGCCGCGTCGATCTGGATCACCGCCGCGATCGGCATCCTGGCCGGGATCGGGTTCTATTTTCCGCTGCTGGTGTCGGTGGTGCTCACGCTCGGCGCGCTGTCGCTGTTTCACATGATCGAAGCGCGCATGCCGGTGCAGAGCTACTTTCACTTCGAAGTGCGCTGCGCGCGCTCCGCCGCGATGAGCGAGGAGAAGCTGCGCGGCCTGGTCGAGAGCCATGGCTTCAGCATCGCCAATTTCAGCTACCAGCTCGAGGGCGAAGGTCGCGTGCACCGCCACAGCATGGTCATCCGCTCTGCGGACCGCTCGAGCGCGGGCCGCCTCGCCGGGACGCTGGACCATACCGAGACGGTGCTGGAATTCCGCATCGCCCCGACGGGAGACTGAGGAGCAACTCAGCTCTTCGAGGCCTCCAGGCCGCCGACGTAGAAGCGGTTCCAGGTCGGGCTGATGATGATTTCGTTCACGCAGGCGCGCGCGGGCAGCGTGGCGATGAACAGGATCGTCCTGCCGAGATCTTCGGCCTGCAGCATCCGCGCGCGCTCGTGCGGAGGCGGCGGCACCGGGCGCTTCTCGAGGATCGGCGTCGCCACCTCGCCGGGCAGGATCGAGGTGGCGCGGATGCCGTTGGCGCCCTCCTCCATGTTGAGGGACTCGGTGAGCGCGACCACGGCGTGCTTGGTGGCGTTGTAGCCGGGGCCGGTCAGCGTGCTCGCGTAGCGCCCGGCCCACGAGGAGACGTTGATGACCAGGCCTTCCTTGCGCTCGCGCATCGCCGGCAGCACGGCATGGCAGCAATAGAACATGCCGGACAGGTTGATGGCGACGATCTGATCCCAGCCGTCGACCGAGACATTCCTGAAGTTGCGCTTCGGCAGGTTGATGCCGGCGCTATTGACGAGGATGTCGATGCGGCCGTGGCGCTTGAGGATGGCGGCGGCGATCTTCGCCACCTCGGGCTTGTCGGCGACGTCCACCGCGAGCGCTTCGCCTTTGCCGGCCGCCTTGAGCTGCTTTTCGGCGGCGGCCAGGGTTTCCTTGCTGCGGCCGGAGATGATGACATGGGCGCCGGCGCGCGCGAGCTCGAGGGCGCCGGCCAAGCCGATGCCCGAGCCGCCACCCGTGATCCAGGCGACTTTACCGGCGAGCATACTGCTTCGAGCCGAACAACACCTCCGCCTGCTCCTTGCTGAAGCCCGGCGTCTGCCGCCGGCGATCGGCCAATACCTCGACGGCCCGCTTCACCGCGGGTCGTTCGGCGATGCGGTCGCGCCAGCGCTTCACGCCGGGATAGTCGTCGATGTTCACGCCCTGGCGCTCGGGCGCGCGCAGCCACGGCATGATCGACATGTCGGCGATGCTGTATTCGCCGCACGCCACCCATTCGCTGTCTTTCAATTGCTTTTCAAGCACCCCGTAAAGCCGGTTCGCTTCGTTCTTGTAGCGGTTCATCGCGTATTGGATCTTCTCGGGCGCGTACTGCAGGAAATGGTGCGCCTGCCCGAGCATCGGGCCGATGTGCCCCATCTGGAACATGATCCACTGCATCACCTGCCAGCGATCGCGCAGGTCGCGCGGCAGGAACTTGCCGGTCTTCGAGGCAAGGTAGAACAGCATCGCGCCAGACTCGGCGAGCGCGAGCGGTTTTCCGCCGGGGCCTGCGTGGTCGACCATCGCCGGGATCTTGTTGTTCGGCGAGACGGCGAGGAATTCCGGCTTGAATTGATCACCCGCTCCGATATCGATGGGATGAACCTTATATTCGAGGCCGGTTTCCTCCAGCATGATGTGGATCTTGTGGCCATTGGGCGTCGGCCAGGTATAGAGGTCGATCATGGTTTGCCTTTATTCATCGTCGGGGATGACTACGGTGCCTGCAATCTTATCGTGCCAGCCCTGCTTGCGCCGGTCGAACGCAATCCACAGGAACCCCAGGCAAAGCGGCAAAGCTGAAACGATATAGGCGAAAAGGCGGACCACCAGGCGCGCCGTGCTCGGCGAGCCTCGTGTTTCCGCGTCGACGATCCTGGCGGCGATGGCGATCTTGCCGGGCGTGGCGCCCTGGTAGCGCCAGAACAGCAGCGTCCCCACCGCGATGACGAGCCCCGTCGCCGCGTCCCAGTAGCGCGGCACCTCGAGCGAGAAATACTCGCTGCCGAACGCCATGATGACGAGCGGGCCGTACACGACGAACACCACCAGCCAGTCGATCAGGAACGCAGCCAAGCGCTGCCAGAAGCCTACGTAGCCCGGCATCGCGCCTTTCAGGCCAGCTTCACCAGCTGCTTGCCGAAGTTCTGGCCGCGAAGGAGCGCGATGAGGCCCCTGGGCGCGTTCTCCAGGCCCTCGACGATCGACTCGCGGTACTTGAGCTTGCCCTGCGCGAAGTATTCGCCGAGCGCCTTCAGCGCCTCGCCGTAGCGCGCCTTCCAGTCGAATACGATCATGCCCTGCATCTTGATGCGGTTGATGAGCACGAAGCGCAGGTTCCTCACCGCATACGGCTGGGCGGCGCTGTAGTCGGCGATCATGCCGCAGACGACGATGCGCGCAAAAAGGTTCGTGAGCCGCAGCATCGTGTCGAGGATCTCGCCGCCGACGTTGTCGAAGTACACATCGGCGCCCTTCGGACAGGCGGCCTGCAGATCGCGATACAGGTTGCCCGCCTTGTAATCGACGCAGGCGTCGAAGCCGAGCTCGCGCGTAACATACCCGCATTTCTCGTGGCCGCCGGCGATGCCGACGGCGCGGCAGCCACAGATCTTCGCGAGCTGCCCGACAACGCTGCCGACCGCGCCCGAGGCCGCGGACACCACCACGGTCTCGCCCGGCTTCGGCGAGCCGATTTCCTTCAGGCCGAGGTACGCGGTGATGCCCGGCATGCCGAGGACGCCGAGGTAACACGTGAGCGGCGCGCGCGAGCCGTCGATCTTGCTGACCTCCTTCGCGCAGCCGTAGAGCTGCCAGCCGAGCTGCGTTAGCACCTTCTCGCCGGGCTGAAAGTCAGGACGCCGGGATTCGACGACTTCGCCGACCGTTTGTCCAACCATGACATCGCCGATGTCGACGCCCTTTACATAGCTCTTCGCGTCGCTCATGCGCCCGCGCATGTACGGGTCGAGCGAGAGCCAGAGATTCCTGACCAGCACCTCGCCGTCGCCGCACCTGGGCAGCGGCGCGCCCTCGACGCGGAAATTGTCCTCGCTCACCGCGCCCTGCGGGCGGCTCGCGAGCACGACGCGCCGGTTTTCCATCTACAGCGAGGCGAAGCGCGCGAGGTGATGATCGGCGTCGCCGAACTGCTGCGCCGCCACGGTCAGGCGACGGAAGCTGTGGCTCAGCTTCAGCTCCTCGCTCATGCCCATGCCGCCGTGCAGCTGCACCGCTTCCTGCCCGATGTGGCGCGCGCTGTCGGCGATCCTGATCTTCGCGGCGGACACCGCGCGCGAGCGCTCGGCGGCATTGACCGCCTGATCGACTCTCGAGCAAGCGAGGCAGGCCATGGAGCGCGCCTGCTCATACGAGATGACCATGTCCACCATGCGGTGCTGCAGCGCCTGGAAAGTGCCGATCGGCACGCCGAACTGCTTGCGGGTCTTGAGGTACTCGAGGGTGGCGTCGCAGGAGAATTTCATCGCGCCGACGGCTTCGGCGCAAACCAGCGCGGTGGCGAAGTCGATGGTTTCTTCAATCGCCTGATCTGCGCCGGGCATGGGCTCGGCCCGGTCTTTGGAAAAGATCAGGTCCGCGGCAGCCATGTTGTCCATGCTGCGGTACGGCTTCATCTTGACGTCGGCGCGATCGGCGAGAAAAAGCCGGACGCCGGAAGAGATGACGAGCTTGTCGGCGATCGGCGCGCCGACCACGCCGAGCTTTTCACCGCTTTTTCTTTCCGCGTGCGCGAAGGCGAGCCTCATCCTGCCTTCGACGACGGCCGGCAGGATGGCCCGCTTCTGTTCCGCGCTGCCCGCGCGCGCAACGAGCTGCGCGCCCATGAGGGTGGCGAGGTAAGGCTCGACCACCAGCGCCTCGCCGAAGGCTTCCATCACGCCCATCAGATCCACCGCGCCGCCGCCGAAGCCGCCGTAATCGGGCGAGAACGGCAGCCCGGTGAGGCCCAGCTCGGCGAGCTGCGACCAGACCCGCGCGCTCCAGCCCCCGGGCGAGGCGACGATTTTCCTGCGCGCCTCGAAGTCGTAATCCTTCTGCAGGAAGCGCCGCACCGAATCGGCGAGCAGCTGCTGCTCTTCGTTGTAATCGAAGTTCATAATCCCAGCGTCATCTTGGCGATGATGTTGCGCTGGATTTCGTTCGACCCGGCGTAGATCGTGGTCTTGCGCATGCTGAGGTAGCGCCGCCCCAGCGCGGCGGCGAACGCGTCGCTGCCGGCGGTGCCGGCGGCCTGCATCATCAGCTCGGCCAGCGCCTGCTGGATCTCGGTGCCCTTGATCTTCAGCATCGAAACGTCGGCGCCCGGCGGCTGGCCGGAACGGCGCATGCGATCGAGGAAGCGCAGGTTGGTGATCTCGAGCGCCGTAAGCTCCACTTCCACCCGCGACAGGCGGTCGCGGAATCTGACGTCATTCAATTTCCCGGAAGACAATTCCTTGAGGCGCGCGAGCTGGCGCTTGGATTCGCCGATGCGCCCGGTGTTCATGCGCTCGTAGCCAAGGAGATACTTCGCCACCGTCCAGCCCCTGCCTTCCTCGTGCACCAGGTTTTCGGCCGGCACGCTTGCGTCGTCGAAGAACACCTCGTTCACCTCGTGCGCCCCGTCCATCAGGATGAGCGGGCGGACGCTGACTCCCGGCGTCTTCATGTCGACGAGCAGGAACGAGATGCCTTCCTGGCGCTTCTCGCTCGTCGGATCGGTGCGCACCAGGCAGAAGATCCAGTCGGCGTAGTGGGCGAGCGTGGTCCAGGTCTTCTGGCCGTTGACGACGTAGTGATCGTTCTGCCTGACGGCTTTTGTTTTCAGGGAGGCCAGGTCGCTCCCCGAGCCGGGCTCGGAATACCCCTGGCACCAGAAACCCTCGCCCTGGTAGATGCGCGGCAGGAAGCGTTTCTTCTGCGCCTCGGTGCCGAAGCGCAGCAGCACCGGCGCGCACATCGCCAGGCCGAACGGGATGAGCGGCGGCGCGCCGACGTAGCCGAGCTCCTCCTCGAAAATGTAGCGCTGCACCACGTTCCAGCCGGTGCCGCCCCATTCCTTGGGCCAGGCCGGCGCCACCCAGCCCTTCTTTGCGAGGATGCGGTGCCAGCGCAGCAGGTCTTCCTTCGACAAGTGCTCGTAGCGGTCGACCTTTTCCTTCAGGTCCTGCGGCAGGTTTTTAGACAGCCAGGCGCGCACCTCCTCCCGGAAAGCGAGCTCCTCGGCGGAGTAATTTAGATCCATCAGAGAATGGTAACGCCGCCGTCGGCAACAATGCACTGCCCGGTGATAAACGCCGCCGCGTCGGAAGCAAGGAAAACCGCGATGCCGCCAATGTCGCGCGGCTCGCCAAGGCGCCGCAGCGGGGTCGCCTGAATACGCTCGTTACGCCGCTTCTCGTCTTCCCACAATGCGCGGGCGAACTCGGTCTTGACCAGCCCGGGAGCGATCGCGTTGACGCGGATGCTCTTCGGCCCCCATTCCGCCGCGAGATTGCGCACCAGGTGATGGTCGGCGGCCTTGGAAACGCCGTAAGCGCCGATCACGGTGTTGGCGATCAGCCCGCCGATCGAGCCGACGACGATGAAGCTGCCGCCGCCGCGCTCCGCCATGCCGGGCAGGGTCATGCCGGCGAGCCACAGCACGCTCTTCACGTTGGTGGCCAGAATCTTGTCGAAAGCTTCCTCCGAGATCCCGGTCAGCGGGCCGTAATAGGGGTTCACTGCGGCGTTTGCCACGACGATGTCGATGCGGCGCCATTTAGCGACGGTTTCATCCACCAGGGCTTGCAGTTCCTCGCGCCGCGCGACGTTGCACGGCCGCGCCAGCACGTCGAAGCCCTTGCTTTCGAACTCCTTGCGCACCTCTTCGCAGGCCTCGGCTTTTCTGCTGCAAAGCGCAATCCTGGCGCCGGCGCGCGCCAGCTCTTCGGCAATCGACTTGCCGATGCCGCGCGTAGCGCCGGTGACGAGCGCGACCCTGCCGTTCAGGTCGAAAAGAGAGGCCACTTCCTATTTCACTATGTGAAATCCGATACGACTAAGTTGACAGGCGAGGGCGTGCCGACAGAATATCGAAACGCGAAACATTCCGCTGCACTTCCCACACGAATCGACCGGAGGAGAGATTCTCAATGGGCGCACCTGAACCCGCGGTACCGCTTTCCCAGCCTGCCGCAACCTTCAGCTACGAGCACGAAGGCGATCGCCAGTTTGCCACCACGCTGGCGCGAGGCCTCGAAGTGTTGCGCTGCTTCACGCCGCTCGAGCCGCTGCTCGGCAACAAGGAGATCTCGGTGCGCACCGGGCTGCCGAAGCCGACGGTCTCGCGCCTCACCTACACCCTCACCAAGCTCGGCTACCTGCGCCACAACATGCGCCTGGGCAAGTACCAGCTCGGCTCGGCGGTGCTGTCGATCGGCTATCCGCTGCTCGCCTCGATGAACGTGCGCCAGGTGGCGCGGCCGCTCATGAAGGAGCTCGCCGACTACTGCAACGGCTCGGTGTCGATGGGCGTGCGCGACCGCCTGAACATGGTCTACGTCGAGTCCTGCCGCAGCGGCAACGGCATCACCACGCTGCCGGATATCGGCACTTCCGTGCCGATATCGCAGTCGGTGATCGGGCGCGCGTTCCTGGCCGCCTGCACGCCGCCGGAGCGCGAAGCGGTGCTCAACCAGATGAAGGTCAAGGAGCCCGAGGCGCACCGCAAGTTTCGCCCCTCGATCGACAAGTCCCTCGAGGACATCCGGGCGCGCGGCTTTTGCGCCTCGATGGGCGAGCTGCGCCGCGAGGTGTACGGCGTCGGGGTGCCGATGCGGCGCACCGTCGACGGCGAGATCGTGTCGTTCAACTGCGCCGTCCCGGCGTTCATGGTGAAAAAGGGGCAGCTCGAGGACGACCTGGGCCCGCGCCTGGTGGCCATGGTGCGCAACATCGAGGCCTCGCTAGGGCTGCACTGAAAGAAGTTCTCTTCTATTTCCAGGAGCTCGATGCGGACGCGAAGCTCGCGGCCCTCCACGCGCTGCGCATCCTGGTCATCCTGGCGCTGGCGTGGGTGCTGCAGGCGAGCGCCGCGCGCCTGATCCGCGTCTTCCGTTCCTACGTGGCGCGCCGCACGGGCGGCGACGACGTCGCGCGCGTCGAGACCCTGGCGCGCGTGTTCCGCAATGCCGCCGCGGTGGTCATCGTCATCGTCGCCGGCACGCTGGTGCTGGGCGAGCTCGGCATTTCCATTGCGCCGATCCTCGCTACCGCGGGCGTCGCCGGCGTCGCCATCGGCTTCGGCGCGCAGAGCCTGATCAAGGACTACTTCAACGGCTTCTTCCTTCTGCTCGACGATCAGGTGCGCGAAGGCGACGTGGTCGAAGTCGCGGGCAAGGCCGGCCTCGTCGAGCAGGTCACGCTGCGCTACGTGCGCCTGCGCGATTTCGAGGGGCACGTTCATTTCGTTCCGAACGGCGAGATCAAGGTCGTCAGCAACCGCACGCGCGGTTACGCCCACGCAGTGATCGAAGTGGGAATCGCGTACGAGGCGGACATCGACAGGGCCCTCGCGGTCATGCGCGAGGTCGGCCAGGCGCTGCGCAGCGATCCGGCATGGGCGGCAAAGCTCGCGGCGGAGACCGAAGTGCTGGGAGTCGAGCGCCTGGCGGATTCCGCGGTGATCCTGCGCGGCCGCATCCGCGTCGTGCCGCCGATCGAGCAATGGAACGTGCGGCGCGAGTTCCTCAAGCGACTCAAGAACGCCTACGACGAGCGCGGCATCGAGCTTCCGTCCCCGCCTCTCACCATCAACGCGCCCAAGGCGAGCGCCGCCTAGCCCAGTCGGCGAGGATGGCGTGAATGCGGCGCACGCCGTCGGTGAGCGCGGCGGGACCGGGCTGCAGGATCTCGGCGGACTTGATCTCGTGCAGCTCGCCGTCGCGCACGGCGGGCACCGCGTCCCAGCCCGGCCGCGCGGCGACGCGCTCGGGGCGGAACTTCTTGCCGCACCAGGAACCCAGGATCACATCGGGCCGTCTTTCCGCCGGCGCCCGGGGATCCGCGATCACGCGACCACTCGCGGCGTGGGAAAGCGAAAGCTCTGGAAAAACGTCCTCGCCGCCGGCGATGCCGACCAGCTCGCTCACCCAGCGGATGCCGCTGATCATCGGCTCGTCCCATTCCTCGAAATAGACTTTGGGTTTTCTCGAGAATTTCTCCCCATCAGCCCGGATTCTTGCCAAACCGCTCTCGAGCTGTTTGATCAGCTGAACGCCCTTGTCGCTGACTCCGACCACCGAGGACAAGACCAGAATCACGTTCAGAATCTCCTCGACCGAGCGCTGGTTGAAGAGCATGACGTTGAGGCCCGCCTTGGCGAGCTCGCGTGCGATGTCGGCCTGCAGGTCGGAGAAACCGATCACCAGGTCGGGCTTGAGCTGGAGGATCTTGCCGGTCTTCGCCGTAAGGAACGCCGACACCTTCGGCTTCTCGCGGCGCGCCTGCGGCGGCCGCACGGTATAGCCCGAAATGCCGATGATGCGGCGTTCCTCGCCGAGGAGGTACAAGGTCTCGGTAGTCTCCTCGGTGAGGCAGACGATGCGCTCCGGATAGCGTGCCGGCATATTCATTCAAAACACTAATAAGTTAATGACTGAGTCTAATGTCTCGCAGGGACAGTGACGCTCATACTGCCGGCTCCACTGCACGAGGGGGGTGTCATGGCAAACAAACGGCATGTCCTTGCGGTAACCATTGGCCTAGGCGCCGCCATCGGCGTCGGCCTCGTCAGCATGGAGCCGGTCGCCGGCCCGCAGAAGGCGGAAAGGCGCCTGGTAGCCCCGACCTTCAAGGTCGATCCTTTCTGGCCCAAGCCCCTGCCGGACAACTGGGTAACTGGCGAACCCGGCGGGACCTGCATCGACTCGCAGGATCACCTCATCATCGTGACCCGTGGCTTCCAGACGGGCGGCCTCGCGTCCCCGGAAGGCGTGGGCGGAGCCGACACGAACACCGGCACGCTCGGCGGGGCATTCAAGTCCAAGGCCTCGCCGCCGGTGATCGAATTCGATACCGAAGGCAATGTGGTGCGCGCTTGGGGCAACCCCGCGCTCGTGCCAGCGGGGACGATAGGACCCGCGGGCAATAACATCGGGGGGCAAAACGCGGTTTTGCCGAACAGCATTCACGGCTGCTTCGTGGATTACCAGGACAATATCTGGATCGGCGGCAATGGCGATGGCGTCGTGCAGAAATACTCGCACGACGGCACGCTTCTGATGCAGATCGGCACCAAATTCGTGTGCGACGACGGGCTCGGCGGTGCAATTCCCTGTACCGGCACGGGGGGCGGCAACGTCATGAGGACCGGCACGAGCCACACGCTATTGAGCCTTCCGGCGGACATCGCTGTGGATCCCGCCAACGGCGAGATCTACATCGCGGACGGCTACGGCAATCACCGCGTGGTCGTGTTCGACGCAAACGGGCATTACTTGCGCCAGATGGGCACTGTGGGCTCGGGTGACGGTCAATTCACCGCCGGCGGGGGCGGCCATCCGCATTGCGTCGTGCTCGCCAGGAACGGGTATGTGTACGCGTGCGATCGCGGCCAGGATCGAATCAACATTTACACGAAAGGCTCTGGTACCACCGCGGGCACGTTCGTAAAGGCTATTCCGATCGTTCCCGGTACCGCGGCGCTCGGCACGGCAGGTTCGGCGTGGGACGTCGATTTTTCGCCGGATGCCGTGCAAACCTTCATGTACGAGTCCGACGGCGGAAACGAGATCATGTGGATCTTGGACCACGCCGCTGCACTCAAAGGCAATCCTCCTGCCGGAGTTCCCAATCCGGCGATCCTTGCTGGCTTCGGGCGCCCCGGGCACATGGCCGGAGAGTTCACGTTCCTGCACATGATGGCCATCGACTCGAGCGGAAATCTGTACGTCGGCGAGACGGTCGGCGGCCGGCGCGTGCAGAAATTCGTCAACTGCGGCCGCGACAAGCACGATGACAGAGGCCGCGGCAATGGCCGTGGGCCGCGCGGCTGCGGGGACGACGATTAAAAGGGGTTGTCACTGACAGCGCAGGCAAGCGCGGCGATCGCATTATTCGCCGCGCTCGCCTTTCCTTGCAACGCGGTTGCCAACGGCGCGGACCTGCCGGCCGAGGTCGTTCTGCAGGGATTTGCAAAGGCCGAGGACGGGCGCCTTCGGCTACTGGTCAGGGTACCGCTC
>DATILQ010000079.1:0-2259 GCA_035476235.1 Burkholderiales bacterium | reverse complement strand
GGTGGCGGGCCAGCCCGTCATCCACACGCTCGACGCAGCCGAGGTCGAGAGACGGCTCACCGACACCGGCGTGGGCGTCCTCGACGTCGAAGTGTTCCGCCTCACGCCCCAGACGAACATCAAGGAGTTTGAAGCGGTGATGGCGACGGCGCAGCGCCTTGGCGCGACCGAGCTTCTCGTGCACGGCGCCGATTCCAACGCAGCGCGGTTGATCGAGACCTTCGGGCGCCTTTGCGATCTCGCCGCCGGCTATGGACTGTCGGCCAACCTGGAGCCGATGCCCTGGGTCGACGTCTCGACCGTCGCGAAGGCCAGGCGGATCGTCGATGCCGCGCCAGGGAATTCCGCCGTGCTGGTCGATGCGATCCATTTTTTTCGCACCGAAAACAGCTTCGCCGATTTGAACGGCGCTTCGCTGCGCTACGCGCAGCTCTGCGATGCGCGGCCCGAGCGCCCCGCGGACATGCAGGAAATCATCCGCCAGGCGCGCTCCGATCGCCTGTTTCCGGGTGAAGGCGGCCTCGACCTGCACGGCCTGCTGGCGGCGCTCCCTGCCGGGCTTCCGCTCAGCCTCGAAGTTCCGGTCTCGAGGAAGATGGAGCCGCTGGCGCGCGCAAGCCGGGCGCTCGAGGCGACGAAGGCTATACTGACCATGGGGGAGCACGCGTGATTTTCGATCTGCGCATCTACACGTTGCACAACAACAAGTTTGGCGCCTGGCTCAAGCTCTACGAGGAGCACGGCCACGCGGCACAGGTGAAGCATTGCGGCGAGCCGGTGTTCTATGCGACGACCGAGGTCGGGCAGTTGAACCAGGTCGTGCACGTCTGGAAATACGCGAGCCATGCCGAGCGCGAGAAGAAGCGCGATGCGCTGATGGCGGATCCCGCGTTCCAGGCTTATCTGCAGAAGAGCCGCGAGCTCGGCGCGCATCAAAGCCAGGAGTGCCGCATCCTGAAGTCGACTTCATTCTCGCCGCTGTAGCCTGACAGGAAGGATGGTCGACTTTCTGCAGCTGGTCATTTCTGGCGCGGCGACGGGCGCGATCTATGCGCTTGCCGCCCTCGGCTTCACGCTGCTCTGGCAAGCCTCCGGGACCATCAACTTCGCGCAGGGCGAGTTCGTGATGATCCCGGCGTTCATCACGCTGCTCGGCCTGTCCTTTGGTATGCCGTTGTGGCTCGCCTTCGCGCTCGCCTGCCTCGCCGCGGCGGCAATCACGGGCTATGGCTTCAAGAAAGTGGTGGTCGACCCGCTTATCCGACACGGCGTCATTCCGCTGGTGATCGCCACGCTCGGGCTGTCGATCGGCGTGAAGAACCTGGTGAAGGCGAGCTACAGCGCGGAAGCGCAGCCGTTTCCGAACCTGTTCCCGGACACGCTGTTCTCGATCGGGACGCTGAGGATCTCCGTCTATGACATCGGCACGCTCGCGCTCGCCGGGGCGATCGTGTTCGGCCTGCAGGCGTTCCTGAACAAGACCATCACCGGCCGCGCAATGCAGGCGGTGGCGCAGAACACCGAGGCCGCGACGGTGCTCGGCATCAACGTCAGGCGCATGGTGCTATACGTGTTCCTGATCAACGCGCTGCTCGCCGCGGTGGCGGCGCTGCTGGTGACGCCAACCTACCTGGCCAAGTTCGACATGGGCGACACCATTGGCCTGAAGGCGTTCTACGCCGCGATCATCGGCGGCTTCAACCAGACGCGTGGCGCGCTGCTCGGCGGGGTGCTGGTCGGCGTCCTCGAGAACCTGATGGGCGCTTACGTCTCGCCCGCGTACAAGGAAGGCGTGGCGCTGATGCTGTTCCTGGTGGTGATCCTGTTCAAGCCGGAAGGGCTGCTCGGCAAGGTCGAGGAGAGAAAGGTTTGAAAAGGCATCTTTCTCTGATCCTGCCGCTGGTGGCCATTGCGCTCGCGCCGCTCGGACTGAAGAACTACGGCACTTACCTCCTCACGCTGTGGTGCGTGTACGTGATGGCGGGCATGGGGCTCAACCTGACGGTCGGCTACGCCGGGCAGATGTCGATAGGCCACGCGGCGTTCCTCGGCATCGGCGCCTACACCGCGGCGATCCTGATGAAGCTGGGCCTCGCGTTCTGGTTCGTGCTGCCCCTCGCCGCGCTGCTGTGCTTCGCCGTCGGGCTCGCGCTCGGCTTCCCGGCGCTGCGCGTGCAGCACCATTACCTCGCCTTCGCCACGCTCGGCTTCAACGTGCTGATGTATCTCTTCTTCCGCAACGAGGAGTGGCTCACCGGC
>DATILQ010000078.1:0-5923 GCA_035476235.1 Burkholderiales bacterium | reverse complement strand
CTTCACGCGAGCGCGCTAAAGCAGCTTTCCGGGATTCATCAGTCCGCGCGGATCCAGAGTCTGCTTGAGCGCCCGCATGAGCTCGATCTCGAGGGGATCCTTGTGGCGGCGGATTTCGTCGCGCTTGAGCTGGCCGAGGCCATGCTCGGCCGAGATCGAGCCGCCGAGGCTCGCCACCACGTCGTAGACGATCCGGTTCACCGCTTCACGCTGCGCGATCAGCGCCTCGGGGCCGACGTTGTAATGCACGTTGCCGTCGCCCACGTGGCCGAAGACGTACGGCCGCACGCCGGGAAACGCGCTTTCCAGGGCGGCTCCGGCGCGCTCGATCAGCTCCGGGGTCTTCGACATCGGCACCGAGACGTCGTGCTTGACGTTGGTAAATTGCGCCTCCGGAATGGTTTCGCGCAGGCGCCACAGCGCCCGCGCCTGTTCGCCGCTCTGGGCGAGCACCGCGTCGCGCAACGCACCGCGCTCGGCGCATTCGAACAGGGCCCGCTCGAGATGCTCGTGCAACACCCCTGGCTCGCCGCTGTCGGCGAGGTCGGCGAGAACGTACCAGGGATGCGGCGAAGCGAGCGGGTCCTGCAGATCTTTTGAATGGAAAAGAACGGCTTCCAGGCAGTTGTGCGAAACCAGCTCGAAGGCGCTGAGCCGCTCGCCGAGCCGCTCGCGCAGCAGCGCGAGCAGCTCGACCGCGCGCCGCGGGCTGTCGAGCGCGATCCACGCCGTCGCCGTCGCGGTCGGCCTGGGATGGAGCCGGAGCACGGCGGCGGTAATGACGCCGAGCGTTCCTTCCGCGCCGAGAAACAGCTGCTTGAGGTCGTAACCGGTATTGTCCTTGCGCAATCCGCGCAGCCCGTTCCAGACGCGAGCGTCGGGCAGCACGACCTCCAGGCCGAGGACCTGGTCGCGCGCGGTGCCGTAACGCAGCACATTGACGCCGCCGGCGTTGGTCGAGAGGTTGCCGCCGATCTGGCAGCTGCCCTCGGCAGCGAGCGAAAGCGCGAACAGCCGGCCCGCTCGATCGGCCGCTTTCTGCACCGCGGCCAGCACGCAGCCTGCCTCGACGGTCACCGTGTCATTCAGGGCATCGAGGCTGCGGATCCGGTTCATGCGCGAAAGCGAGAGCACGATCTCGCGCCTGGACCCGCTCGGCACCGAGCCGCCGGACAGGCCGGTATTGCCGCCCTGCGGCACGAGCGCGACGTTCTCGCGCGCACAGAGCGCGACCACGCGGGCGACTTCGGCCGTGCTGGACGGGCGCACCACGCACTCGGCGGCAGCCGAGTACTGCTTGCGCCAGTCGGTAAAGTACGGGGCGGTATCCTGCGGGTCGGTGAGGACGTTGGCAGCGCCTACAATGTCGCGCAGGAGATCAGGCAGTTTCATCCTTGAGCAAGGATAGATGATTATTAGGGCGCTCTTCGCGCTGTTCGTTCTCGCACCGGCGTTCGCTGCCGAGCCCCCCATCGTGGTGGGAGCAGTGGTTTCGCAGTCGGGGATGCTCGCCGACCTCGCGGACGGGTACCGCAAGGGGCTCCTCGTGTGGCAGGATGAAGTGAACGCCGCCGGCGGCGTCGGTGGCCGCAACGTGGAACTGCGGCTGCTCGACGATGGCTCCGAGGCGGCGCGCAACTCGGCCCTCTACCAGCAGCTGATTCGCGACGACAAGGCCGACGCGTTGATCGGCCCCTACGGCAGCGCGGCTACGCTCATGGCCGCGGCCGAGGCGGAGAAAACGCGACACGTCATGGTAAACGGAGCTGGTTCTTCGGTCGCCGTCCATCGCCGGCTGCCGCGCTACGTGTTCCAGAGCGCCGTGCCTTACGTCGCGTTCGGCGCAGGCGTGCTGCAGATCGCCGGGGAGCAAGGCTATCGCTCGCTGCTGATCCTCGCGCGCGATGACATGGCGTCGCAGGAAATGGCCGAAGCGACGCGCGAGAGCGCGCTCAAGCAGGCGTTCACGGTCGGCCCGGTGGAGACCTACAGCGGCGAGGTCGACAACTATGTTCCCCAGGTGGTCAAGGCCATCAATGCGGAGGCCGAGGCGTGGATCGCGTTCGGCCAGCCGCGCGACGCGGCGGACATGGTAAAGACGTTGAAAAGGGTAGGCTTCGCGCCGAAGCTGTTCTTCGCGCGTGCGGCGGCGGATCCTAAGTTCATCGAGCTGGTCGGCCAGGATGCGGAATTCAGCCTCGCCGCGGCCGAATACCATCCGCGGCTGAAGACGAACGGAAATGACAGGTTCGTGCAGCTGTATTCGCAAAAATGGTCGAGCCCGCCCAATGCGGCGGCCGCGCAAGGCTATGCCGCGGGAACGGTGCTCGGCGAAGCGCTGCGCCGCGCGGGAAGCGCGGACCAGGAGAAGCTGCGCGCGGCGCTCGCGGCGCTCGAGCTCGACACGGTGCTCGGCCACTACAAGGTCGACCCGAAGACGGGGGAGCAGATCGGGATCAAGGCCGCGGTCGTGCAGATCGACAGAGGAAGACCGCTCGCGGTGTGGCCGCCCGAGCTGCAGGCGGCGAAGCCGGTGCTGCCCTACCCGCAGTGGCGCGAGCGGCACCTGCTGCAATAGCGGGGAAAGGCATGACATGGCGTTGAACCGTTCTTTCCTTTTTGCGCCCGGCAACGTGGCGCGGCGCGTAGAGAAGGCGCTGATCCTGGAAGCCGACGCGGTGATCCTCGATCTCGAGGATTCGGTGGCCCCATCGGACAAGCCGGCGACGCGCAAGCAAGTGGCCGAGGCCCTGCGGCAGCCGCGGCGCGTGCGCGGTTACGTGCGGGTAAATGCTCCATCCACCCCGTTTTGCTACCGTGACCTGGTGGAGACGATCCACGAGCGCGTCGACGGCGTGGTGCTGCCTAAAGTGGAAAGCGCCGCCGACCTTCATGCCATCGACTGGCTGGTTGCCGCACTGGAACGCGAGCGCGGCATCGCCGAGGGCTCGATCGACCTGATGCCGCTGGTGGAGACCGCCGCCGGCGTGCAGCGCGTCGATCGCATCCTCCAGGCGAGAAACCTGCGGCCTTATCCGGGCCCCTGGCGCGTCAAGCGCATCGCCTTCGGCGCCGGCGACTACGCCAACGATGTCGGACTCGAGCCCGGCCTCGACGAGGCCGAGCTTGCAGACGCGCGCGCGCGCCTCGTGCTCGCCTCGCGCGCCGCCGGCATGGAGAACCCGATCGACAGCCCGTGGTTTCACTTCAAGGAAGCGGAAGCCTTCAAGCGGGCGCTCGAGCGCAGCCGGCGCGGCGGCTTCCAGGGCCGGCTGTGCGTGCACCCCGATCAGATCGGCCCGGTGAACAGCGCGTACCTGCCCACAGCCGAGGAGCTGGCGCGCGCCGAGCGCATCGTCGCCGCGTTCAGGCAGGCGGAAGCCAAGGGACAGGCTGCCATCCAGGTCGACGGCCAGATGATCGACTACCCCATCGTTTACCGTGCGCAGGCGCTCCTCGATGCGATGCAAAAAGCGGCGAAATGAACGCAGTGGTGCTGGCTGGCGGGCTGTGGATGCCCGGCATGGCGATGGCGCTTCTCGGCGCCCGGCTCGGCCGGCACGGCTACTCGACGCACGTGTTTCACTATTCCGGGCGCGAGTCGCTCGAGGGCAATGTCGAGCGGCTGGTGCGCCAGGCAGGCGCTCATGGAAGGCTGCACTTCGTGGGCCATAGTCTGGGCGGGGTGCTGGTGTTCGACGCGCTCAACGGTCACCCCGAGCTCGATGTGGCGACGGCAGTGCTGATCGGAGCGCCGGTGCGCGGCTGCCTGGCCGGACGCCGGCTGGCCGTTTCGCGGCTCGGACGCTGGATGTTGGGCGCGACGGCGCCGCGCTGGGGCGAGCGCGACGCCACCTGGCTGCGCCCCGAGCCGCTCGGCATCATCGCCGGCACGCTGCCGATCGGGCTGGGATGGATGACTGGCGGACTACCCGGACGGAGCGACGGCGTGGTGAGGGTGGAAGAAACGCTTGTCGGGGGCATGGCGCAGCAGATTACGGTGCCGGTCGCTCACAGCGCGCTGATCGCTTCCCGGCGCGTCGCGGGACTGGTCGGGCATTTTCTTGCCGCCGCGCGCTTCGAATGAGGTGGCGCCACGGCCTCGCGGCTGCACTGCTTCTGCTTGCCGGCGGCTGCGAGTCGATCGGCTATTACAGCCAGGCTATCGAGGGCCACCTCAGCGTCATGGCTTCCGCGCGGCCGATCGACGCATGGCTTGCCGACCCGTCAACTTCACCCGCGCTGCGCGCGCGGCTCGAGACCGCGCGCCGCATCCGGCAGTACGCGTCGCGCGAGCTCGGCCTGCCCGACAACGGCAGCTACCTTTCGTACGCCGACCTCGGCCGGGCGTTCGCGGTGTGGAACGTCTTTGCGGCCCCGGAGTTCTCGGTCGAGCCGAAGAAGGAGTGCTTCCCATTCAGCGGCTGCGTCAGCTATCGCGGCTTTTTCTCCGAGGAGGAGGCCCGCCGGCATGCCGCGCAGCTGCGCGAGGCCGGCTACGACGTGCATGTCGCCGGCGTGCCGGCCTACTCGACGCTCGGCTGGTTCGATGATCCGCTGCTGTCGAGCTTCATCCTGTATTCCGACGCTCAGCTTGCGCGCCTCATCTTCCACGAGCTCGCGCACCAGGTGGCTTACGCGAGCGGCGACAGCACGTTCAACGAATCTTTCGCCGTGGTGGTCGAGGAGGAAGGCGTGCGGCGCTGGCTCGAGACCGAGGGCCGCTCCGCGGACCTGGCGGCGTTCCGGGCCGCGCAGGCGAGAAGGCGCGAATTCGCCGCTGGCGTGGAGGCGGCGCGCGAACGCTTGAAGTCGATCTACAGCGGCGGCCTGTCGAAAGAGCGCATGCTGGAGCTCAAGCGCGGCGAGTTCGCGCGGCTGCGCGCCGAGTATGGCGCGATCGTGCCGGCTGAGGCCAACAACGCGTTCCTCGCTTCGATCTCGCTCTACACGCAGCTCGTGCCGGAGTTCGAGCGGCTGCTCGCCGAAAGCGGCAGTCTCGAGACGTTCTACCTGCGGGTGCGCGAGCTCGCCGCTACGAAAGCGCAATATCGACGATTTTCAGGAACGCAGGACGGCCGCACAGCCGGTCGAACCAGGCCTTCAGGCCAGGCAGCGCCGGACGCTCGATCGGCAGGCGCATCCACAGCTGCACATGGCAGCCGAGCGGAATGTCGCCCATGCTGAAGTTGCCGGCCAGGTATTGGCGTCCCCGCAGCGCCGCGTCGGGAATGGCGAGCAGCTCGGCGCATTTCTTCCTTGCCTCCTCGATCGCGTTCATGTCCCGCTTCTCCGGCGGCGTGCGCACCAGCCCCCAGAACACGTTGCGGAACGAGGCCTGGAAGGTGAACGCCCAGTCCATCCAGCGCTCGGCGTCGGCGCGCACGCGCAGGTCGTTCGGCCATAGCGTGCCGGCGCCGTGCTTGGCCGCGAGATAACGCACTATGCTGTGCGACTCCCACAGCACGAAGCCGTCGTCCTCGATGGTCGGCACGAGCCCGGTCGGGTTCATCCTGCGGTACTCGGGGGTGTTGTTGACGCCGAATTGCATGCCGGCGTCGATGCGCTCGTACTTCAGCCCGAGCTCTTCTGCGGCCCACAGTGCTTTCTTTACATTCACCGAATTGGTCCTGCCCCAAATCTTCAGCATGGTTTCTCCAGAATCAGGGACAGACCACGTTTCTTTTCTCTACCGACCGGCAAAAAACGTGGTCTGTCCCTGTTTTTCGGTTCTTAAAACCCCACGGCCTGGCCGTCTCTACGGGGATCGCTGGCGGCAAAGTAACCGCCGTCGAGCTTCCAGATCAACTGCGCGCAGCCGAACTGGTTGTAGTCATCGGGCACCGAAACGATCTGGTGGCCGCGGCGCGCGAGCTCTTCCAGCACCGACGGCGCGAAACCCGATTCGACGCTGACTTCCAGG
>DATILQ010000077.1:0-2670 GCA_035476235.1 Burkholderiales bacterium | reverse complement strand
CGAGCCGTACAGCATGGCGCGGAACATGTGCAGGTACACGACGATGAAGAACGCCGAGGCGCCGGACGAGAGGATGTAGCGGATGATCCAGCCGCCCGGCACGTCGCGCATGATGTACTCGACCGAGCTGAACGCGAGGCTGGCATCGGGCTTGTAGTTCATCGTCAGGAAGATGCCCGAGACGATCTGGATCACCAGCACCAGCAGCGCGAGCGAGCCGAAGAAGTACCAGAAATTGAAGTTCTTCGGCGCGTAGTACTCGGCGGCGTGCTTGCGCCATTCCTCCCTGAGGCTCGGCATCCTCGAGTCGATCCAGCGCCACAGGCGCGCAGCCATCGGCTAGGCCCCTTTCGTTGCTTTGTCTTCGCCGATCACCAGCGCGGTTTCGGCGCTGAACGCGTAGGGCGGCACGGTCAGGTTGGTCGGCGCCGGCGCGCCGCGGAACACGCGGCCCGCGTAATCGAACTTCGAGCCGTGGCAGGGGCAATAGAAGCCGCCCGGCCAGTCCGCGCCCATCTCGGCCTTGGCTTCGGCGCTCTTAAGTTGCGGCGAGCAGCCCAGATGGGTGCACACGCCTTCCATCACCATGATCTCGGGCTTCAACGAGCGGTATTCGTTCGTCGCGTAAGGCGGCTGCTCGGAAGCCTTCGACAAGGGGTCGGTCAGCTTCGGCTCCGCGGCCTTGAGCGAATCGAGCATTTCGCGCGTGCGGTGAAGCACCCACACCGGCTTGCCGCGCCACTCGATCACCGCGAGCTCGCCGGGGCCGACTCTGGAAAGGTCGACGTCGACCGGCGCGCCGGCCGCCTTCGCGCGCTCCGAAGGCCACATGCTGGCTACGAAAGGGGCCGCTGCGGCGACGCTGGCCGCGCCGCCGACGACCGACGTGGCGACCAGCAGGTTGCGCCGCGTCCTGTCTATTTTTTTCTGATCGTTCATGGAGATGGCTCGGGGTCGGGCGGCGCGCGAAAGCGAGCGATTTTACCGGCGAGGCCTCGCCCTGTCTAGGATTTCGCGTGTAAACACTTAAATCTTAAGAGGAATTCTGTATAATGACGAGCTCGCTCATGTACCGCCTCTGGCTCATTTTTGCGCAGGCCGCGACCATCGCGGTGGCGGCGCTGTTCGTCGTATCCACCTTCCGCCCGGAATGGCTGCCCTCGCGGCCGGGCGCGCAGCTTGCTGTATCGATCGCGCAACCTAGCAGCGCAGGACCGATGCAGGTCGCTGCGCGCACGGGCCTCGCGCCCGCGTCCTATTACGACGCGGTCCAGCGCGCAACGCCTTCGGTGGTGAACATCTTCACTTCCAAGGAAATCCGCGCGCCGCGCCATCCTTTGCTCAACGATCCGATTTTCCGGCGCTTCTTCGGCGAGCAGCTGCCCGACGAGGCGCAGCGCGCGTCCAGCCTAGGCTCGGGCGTCATCGTCAGCGCGAGCGGCTATGTGCTGACCAACCATCACGTGGTCGAGGCGGCGGACGAGATCGAGGTGGCGCTCGCCGACGGCAAGAGGCTGCTCGCCAAGGTGGTGGGCAACGATCCCGAGACCGACCTCGCGGTGCTGCGCCTCGACGCGGAGAACCTGCCGGCGATCAGCTTCGGCTCCTCGGACGCGCTGCGCGTCGGCGACGTGGTGCTCGCCATCGGCAATCCCTTCGGCGTCGGGCAGACGGTCACCAGCGGCATCATCTCGGCGCTCGGCCGCACCGGCCTTGGCATCAACACCTTCGAGAACTTCATCCAGACCGACGCCGCGATCAACCCGGGCAACTCGGGCGGTGCGCTGGTCGATGCGGCCGGCAACCTGATCGGCATCAATACGGCGATTTTCTCGCGCTCGGGCGGCTCGATGGGGATCGGCTTCGCCATCCCGGTGTCGACCGCCAAGATGGTGCTCGAGCAGATCGTCAGGAGCGGCAGCGTCACGCGCGGCTGGATCGGCGTCGAAGTGCAGGAGCTCACGCCGCCGGTCGCTGAATCCTTCAAGCTCGCCGGCACGCGCGGCGCGCTCATCGCCGGGGTGCTGCGCGGCGGGCCCGCCGACAAGGCCGGCATCAAGCCGGGCGACGTGCTGCTCGAGGTGCAGGGCAAGCCGGTCGCCGATCCCGCGGCGATGCTGAACCTCATCGCCGCTCTCCCGCCGGGCTCGCCGGCGACGATGAAAGTGAAGCGCCAGGGCCAGGACGTCGACGCCAGCGTCACCGTCGGCCGGCGTCCCAAGCCGCAGGCGCGGCCGGAGTAAAAATCGGGCCGGGATGCTGAGTTAATGCACTCAGCGCTTTAGCTGGGTTAAACGCATAGCGGCGCACGCTGGCCGGACTTGGGGTCTGGCGCTATAGTTCTTCCTCCAAACCCCGATAAGAGGATCACATGACGGCGTTCTTCAAGCGGTTTGTATGCAGGCTGGTCATCCTTAGCAGCATCGTGCTGCCGTATTCGGCGAATACGCAGGCGGCAATGATCGGCACCGGGCAGGCGATTGCGAACGTCGAGGCGCAGCGCGCCAAGGTGAAGGATTTCGTGGCGCGCGCGGATGCGCAGAGGAAGCTGGCGGCGCTCGGCGTCGGCGCGGCGGCGGCGGGCGAGCGCGTGAATGCGCTCACCGACGACGAAGCTCAGCTGATCGCCGGGCGGATCGACACGCTGCCGGCCGGCGGGGTCGGCACCGA
>DATILQ010000076.1:0-11067 GCA_035476235.1 Burkholderiales bacterium | reverse complement strand
TCGAAGTAGCGATGCCCGCCGATGTGATCCCAGTGCGCGTGCGTCACGAGGACCGTGGTGAGCGGCGGCAGACCGGGAAAGGCGGCGCGCAGCGCTTCGTACGCGGAGCGGGCTGAATCGGGGCGCGTGCCGGCGTCGATGCCGATCAGCTCCCGAGCGTCGTCGGAGACGACGAAGTAGTACTCGGTGAATTCGAAGCCCGACAGCGCGTAGACCCTGCCGGGCACGACCTCTGCGATGCGGCGCGCAGAAAAGCTGTGACCGGTCGATGGATCCTCGCCATACGGGGTGACGAGCGTGATCGGCCTGTCGGCCACCTTCTCGCCGCCGCCGCGCAGCGCGTCAAGCCGGTAATGGACTTCGCGCAGCCACCCCGGGTGCGGTGCCGTGTCCGCGTGCTCGAGGCACCATTGCAGGTCCTCGACGGCGCTCGAGTGCTGGCCGAAGAAGCCCGGCAGCTGCGCCCTGACCACCCCCGAGATCCAGCGCACGACGAATATCTCGCCGTGCGAAAGCCGCTTCGCCTCGTCGAGCATCGTCACGGTCTGCCTGACCCACTGGATGCGGCTGAGGAGTGAAACCTCCGCTGCCGCCTGCGCGCGCAGCAGCGCCGTAGCGGCCAGATAGAGCGACTTCTGGCCGTCGGTCAGCCGCGGCGCGAATTCATCCGTCAGAGACGAGAGGAACTCGGCCCCCTCGCGCTGCCGGCCGGCGTTCGCGTACTGCGCCATCAGCAGGAACAGCAGTTGGGGATCGCGTGGCGGCGCGGCGCGATTGACGACTTTCAGGTACTCGAGCTCGGGCCGGCCCGATGCCTCGGGCTGTTGACGAGCGCCGTTGCCGAGCGCCAGCGCGGCGACCAGTGCGCCGGCGGCGCTGGCGGCGAGCAGCCAGCGGGTGTGGATTCTCATGGGATTCCTTCCAGCGATCTCGTGTTAGTAACTTCGTATATAATAGTAACTATCTTTATAGTAGTTACTTGCCGACGCGATGTCAAGCCGCTATCTTCGGACGGTGCCAAAGAAGACCTATACCGACCAGGCCTGGTGCCCGGTCGCGCGCACGCTCGACCTGATCGGCGAGCGCTGGACGCTTCTCATCCTGCGCGATCTGCTGCTGAAGGGCCCGCAGCGCTTCCAGGACCTGCAGAACTCGCTCGCCGGCGCGGCGCCCAACACGCTTTCCGCGCGCCTGAAGGCGCTGGAGAAGCAGGGGCTGGTCGCGCGGCGCCTGTACAGCGAGCATCCGCCCAGGCTCGAGTACCAGCTGACCGATCGCGGCAAGAGCATGGGCCCGATCGTTGCGGCAATGCGCGAGTGGGGCAAACGGCACACGAGCAAAGGCTGATTTCCACGCCGTGCGCGGTTACACTTGTCAACCCTTAAGCGACGGAGGTTTGAAAATGAGCACCGCGGAAGTCAAGTCACGGCGCGCAGCCGGGCTGAAAACACCCACGAATCTTGGAGCCGAGGCGACGCGAGACATCTCCGGCGCGCTCAATCTCCTTCTGGCCGACCTGTTCGCCCTGTACCTCAAGACCAAGAACTTCCACTGGCACGTCTCGGGTCCGCACTTCCGCGACTATCACCTGCTGCTCGACGAGCAGGCGGACCAGATCTACGCCATCACCGACCCCGTCGCCGAGCGCGTGCGCAAGCTGGGCGGCACGACCCTGCGCTCGATCGGCCAGATCGGCCGCTCGCAGCGCATCCTCGACAACGACGCCGACTACGTCTCGCCCCTCGACATGCTGGCGGAGCTGCGCGACGACAACATGCGGCTCGCCGCGGAAATGCGCGAGACGCACGGGGTCTGCGACGAGCATGGCGACGTCGCGACGGCGAGCCTGCTCGAGGTCTGGATCGACGAGGCGGAGAGGCGGGTGTGGTTCCTGTTCGAAGCGAGCCGGCGCGGCGATACGCCGGGCCGCTGAGGTGAATGAACGAGCATAGAAAATTCGAGCTGGCGGTGCCGGTCAGCACCGCCGATCACGCGCTGGGCGCCTCGCACGCGCCGGTGACGGTCGTGGAGTACGGCGACTTCGAGTGCCCCAACTGCAAGCAGGCGGCGCCGGCGGTCAAGCTCCTGCTGGAGCGCTTCCCGGGCCGCGTGCGACTGGTCTACCGGCACTTTCCGCTCGAGGAAGTCCATCCGCATGCCCTGCAGGCCGCGCTCGCCGCGGAAGCGGCGGCCGGGCAGGGAAAGTTCTGGCCGATGCACGACCTGCTGTTCGACAACCAGCGCCATCTCAAGCTGCCGCAGCTGCGCGGCTACGCGCAGCGCCTGGAGCTGGACATGCTGCGCTACGACGCCGAGATGGAGGGCGAGCTCTACCTGCAGCGCGTCCGCGAGCAGGTCGAGGGCGGCGAGCGCAGCGGCGTGCGCGGCACGCCGACCTTCTTCCTCAACGGCAGCGTGCAGGACGTTTCGTTCGGCCTGCAGGCGCTGTTCGAGAAAGTCGGGGCCGAGTCGCGCAGCTGACCGCGAAGTTAGCTTAGCCGAGCGCCGTCAGCACGCGCTCCGGCAGGAAAGGCGTGTGCCGCACGCGCGCACCGCTCGCCGCGTAAACCGCACTGGCGATCACCGGCGCCACGATCGGCGTCGCCATCTGTCCCGCACCGGTCGGCCGGTTCGGCGTCGACAGCAGCTTCAGGTGCAGCTCCGGGATGTCCTCGAGGCGCGGCACGCCGTAGTCGCGGATGTTGCGCTCCTGCACCGCGCCGTCCTTGAAGCTGATGCGCTCGGTGAGGCTCAGGCCGAGGCCGTAGATGATCGAGCTCTCGGTCTGGGCGATGACGTTGTCCGGCTGCACCGCGATGCCGGGATCGAGCGCGAGCCAGAAGTCATGCACGGTAATCTTGCCGCTCTTCCTGTCTACCGAGGCTTCCGTCACCGCGGCCACCATGGTTCCCGCGTAGTCGATGAAGGAGAAGCCGAGGCCGCGCCCCGGCCGCGCGCGGCGGTACTCCGACATCGCCACTACCTCGCGCACCACCGCCTGGCCGCGCGGCGCGTTCTTCAGCAGCTGCAGCCTGAGGTCCACAGGATCGAGGCGGTGCTTCACCGCGATCTCGTCGAGGAAGGCCTCGGTCGCGAACTTGTTCGGCCCGAAGCCGATGCCGCGCAGCGACGAGGTGCGGATCCCGGTCTGCTGCGGAAGCTGCTCCGAGAGCCGGTTGGGAATGTCGTAGGTGCTCAGCTCCGATCCGGCCATCGCCAGGAAGTCGCGCTCGCCGCCGCCCTTGTAGCGCACCGGGTCCTGGAACGCGGTGACCTCGTCGCAGGCGACGCGGTGCTGCCACGCCACGATTTGTCCTGCGCTGTCGAGGCCGGCGCGCAGGTAATGCACCGAGAGCGGGCGGAAGCGGCCGTTCCTCACGTCGTCCTCGCGCGTCCAGAGCACCTTCACCGGCCGTTTGACTTCCTTCGACAGCAGCACGGAATCGACGACGAACTCCTCGTCGCGGTGCCCGCGCCGGCCGAAGCCGCCGCCGAGCAGCATCAGGTTAAGCTTCACCTTCCCGGGCGGGATGCCGAGCGCTTTCGCCGCCGCGGCGACCGCCATGGTCTGCGATTGCGTGCCGCACCAGATCTCGCAGGCGTCGCCCGCCGCCGAAACCGAGGCCACCGAGTTGAGCGGCTCCATCTGCGCGTGATAGGTGTAGTCGCAGATGTACTCGGCTTCGTAGATCTTCGCCGCCTTCTGCATCGCTCCGGGCGCGTCGCCGGCGACGTCCCAGGGTTTGCCGGAGCGGGTCAGGTCGCGCGCTGCCGCCGAGTAGATCGCGGGGGCGCGAGCGCTGTCGTGACCGAACGCGCGCGCGCGCCGGTCCCAGGTGACCTCGAGCGCGTCCTTCGCGCCGAACGCCGCCCACGGCGTCTCGGCGATCACGCCGACGCCGAAGGGCATGCGCACGATGGAGACGACACCGGGAATCGCACGCGAGCGCGAATCGGCGATCGCGAGCGGCGCTGATCCCTCTACCGGTCCGCGCAGCACCGCG
Source organism: Burkholderiales bacterium (assembly GCA_035476235.1). Taxonomy (GTDB): domain Bacteria; phylum Pseudomonadota; class Gammaproteobacteria; order Burkholderiales; family SG8-39; genus SCGC-AG-212-J23. The sequence continues at coordinate 7,063 of DATILQ010000076.1, read as the reverse complement.
CCATAGAGCATGCCGGGGAGCTGCACGTCGATGCTGTACTGCGCGCGACCGTCCACCTTGGTGGGCAGCTCGACGCGCATCACGTCCTTGCCGATCAGACGGTATTGCCCGGGCTGTTTCAGCTCCTCGGGCTTGATCGCCGGGGCCACCGCGGGCAGCTGCGCGACCGCGGCGATCTCGCCGTAGCCGAGCCTGCGGCCGGATTTTGCGTGCACGACCGTGCTCGGCTCGGTGGAAAGCTCCGCCAGCGGCACGTTCCACAGGCGCGCGGCGTTCTCCATCATCACGCGCCGCACCTGGGCGCCGAAAGTGCGCGCGACATCCCAGTAGCCGGTCACGGTGGCCGAGCCCGCGGTGTACATCATGCCGCGGAATCCCGGGTTGCCGTAGACCTTGTCGTCCGGCGCCGCCGGGACGATCACCACGCGCGACCAGTCGGCGTCCATCTCCTCGGCGATGATGAGCGGAATCGCGGTCTGCGAGCCCTGGCCCATCTCCACCGCCGGGTTGACGATCCAGATCGTCCCGTCGGGGGAGAGGCTTGCCCAGGCGTTGACGGTTCTCGCGCCGCCCGCCGGTGTCTGGGCGAGCGATGCCCCGCTGCGCTCACGTGCTTCAGGTGTCGCCGCGCAACCCTCGAGGAGGATGCTGAAACCAAGGCCGGCGGCGCCGACCATGAACTCGCGCCGTGTCGTCATGGCTAGCCCTCCCTCGCGGCGCGCTCGATGGCGCGCACGATCCGCGGGTAAGTCCCGCAGCGGCAGACGTTGGTGCTCATGTGGTCCTTGATCTCCGCGCGCGTCGGGCGCGGATTCGCCGCGAGCAGCGCGGCGGCGCTCATGAGCTGGCCCGACTGGCAATAGCCGCACTGCGGCACGCTCTCGGCGAGCCAGGCGCGCTGCAGCGCGTTCAGGCGCCCGGGCGACAGTCCTTCGATGGTGGTGACCGACTTGCCCTGCACGCTCGACACCGGCGTCAGGCAGGAAAACGTGCGTCCGCCCTCGATGTGCACCATGCAGGCGCCGCACTGCCCGGCGCCGCAGCCGTACTTGGTTCCGGTGAGCTTGAGCTCTTCGCGCAGCACCCAGAGGAGCGGCGTCCCCTCCGGCGCAGCGCTCGTGACAGGCCTGCCATTGACGCTGAAATTAATGGCCATGAGGAACCCCTCCTCTGATTGATGCGGGCATGCTACATCGGCGGCACCTGGCCGTGCAGCCCGACGTTGACGCGCGCCGCAGTCAGCGTGCCGTCAGGCTGGCGCTGCGTGACGGCGAAGACCGGCGCGCCGGGCTTGAGCTCGCCGCGGTCCGTGGGCGTGTAGGTCACCACCACGGTCTTCGGCGTCACCAGGATCTTCTTCTCGCCGCCCTTGTACTGCACGGTCATGACCCGGTCGTTCGCCATGGCTACGACGTTGGCGACGTTCGCGTTGGTCATCTTGCTGTCGGGCCTCAGATCCCAGTCGTAATGCCCTTCGCCGGTGCCGCGCATGTTCTCGGGGAAGATGTGCACTTCCTCGGCGACCAGCGCGCCTTCGCGCTGGCCGACGGTCGTGGTGCCGATGAACTTGCCGCTGGCGATGTCGGCGACGCTCGCCTTCGTGATCCCCATCACCACGAAGTTGTCGGCGAGCTTCACTTTCATGCTCTCGCCGTTGCGGGCCTTCACGGTCAGGATCTGGCCGTCGAGCGACTCGACCGTGCCCCGGATTCTCACCGGCGGGTTGGCAGGCGCCTGGGCGGCGGCGGCGGCGGAGAGGGCTGCGAGCAGGACTGCGGCGATGGGACGGATCATGGGGGTCTCCTTGTCGATGACGGATCAGCTAACGCGGCAACGCGGGAGTATATTCCCCCCATGTTCAAGATCGTCGTCGAGTGGCTCGACGAAGACAGGTCGCGCGCCCGGTTCGCCCTGCCGGGAAGGCAGGAGTGGACGGCGGAAAACATCAGCGCCTTGATGCAGGTCCTCGCGCAGATCCGCGAGGCGATGGCTCCGGCGGTGCCGAGCGAGCCGCCTCGGCTGCACGACCTCCAGGCGCTGCACGATCCGCGCTACGCGACGCAGCTGCACGAATTTTCCGGCGGCACGGTGCTGCGCTTCCGCCATCCTTCCCTCGGCTGGCTGGAGTTCGTCCTGCCCAGCCTGGAGCGGAAGAAGATGACGGGTTATTTCGAGGCGCAGGAAGCCGAGTGGCACCATTGGCATCGCTAGCTCAGTCGATCCCGCTACAGCGTCGCGTGCTCCTCGGCCTCGACGGGTTCGTCATCGAGCAGCACGACCGCAATGTCGAGATCGTCGAGCTCGTCATCCGCCTCGTCCTGCGCGTCGCCCTGCGGCGCGGCATCGGCCTCGTCTTCGATGTCTCCCGCATGCACCGTCCTGCCGTTCGCCAGAAGCAGGCCGAGGTGCAGCTGGTCGTCCCTGGAAACCGGGTTGAGGGGACTCAGCCATTGCAGGGTCCGCAGGAGGTAGGCGATCCGCTCCGGATGGCGGCAGGTGCCGGACGTCGTGAAAGGCGCTCCGCTCCGCGCGTGCGCCACGCGCTCCGGGATCAGCGAAAGGATGCGGTGGACGGTCGCTGCGTTCATGTCGGCCTCGCCCTCTATGTTGGAGCGAGCGTAGTCCACATGACGGCGTTTTCATAGCGCCGATTGCCGCGGGATTTTGTAAGCGAAAAGCTACGGCCTGTCGCGCATTAATCGATGCGCGCGCCGGAAATCTTTACCACCCTCGCCATCTTGACGAAGTCCTCGCGCAGCAGCGCGTTGAACGCATCGGGGCTGAGCGCGCGCGGCTCGATGCCCTGCCTCGCCAGGCGCTCGAGGATTCGCGGGTCCTTGAGCAGCGTCGCCATCGCGGCATTGAGCTGATCGACGACGGCTTTCGGCATGCCGGCCGGCCCGAGCAGGCCGAGCCAGGAATCGAACTCGTAGCCTGCAGCGCCGCTCTCGGCGAGGGTCGGCAGCTCGGGAAGGAACCGAGAGCGCTTTGACCCCGTCACGCCGAGCATGCGCACGCGCGGGTCCCGGGCGAAAGGCAGCGCGCCGATGTTGGAAGCGATCACCGCGTGCGCGCGGCCGGCGATCACTTCGTTGATCGCTTCAGCGGTCGACTTGAGCGGCACGTGCACCATCTCCAGGCCGATGAGGCTCGCCAGGTACGCCATCGACAGGTGCGTCGCGCTGCCGTTGCCCGCCGAAGCGTAGTTGAGCTTGCCGGGATGGGATTTTGAATAATCGGCAAATTCCTTCAGGTTCTTCGCCGGGACCTCGGCGCTCGCCATCAGCACGTAATCCACGCTGCCGATGTGCGCGATGCCGGTGAAGTCGTCGATCGGGTGGTAGGGGAGCTTCGCGTAGAGGGAGCCGGTGATGGTATGGCTCGCCGCGGCGAGAAGCAGCGTGTGGCCGTCGGGCGGCGCCTTCGCCACCGATGCGTTGCCGATAGTGCCGCCCGCGCCGGTGCGGTTCTCGACGATCACGCTGCGCCCGACTAGCGTCCCCAGCTCCGCGTTGAACGAGCGCGCCAGAACGTCCTGCACGCCGCCGGCGGCGAACGGCACGACGACGCGGATCACGCCTTGGGAGGTCTGCGCCGGCGAGGCCGTCGCGACCAGCGCAAGCAGCAGCGCGAGGAGAGTTCTCAGATTCCGCACCATCGGCGGATGACCTCTTCGTAGAGGGCCACCGACTGGCGGATGCGCTCCATGCTGCAGTACTCGTCGGTCTGGTGCGCGAGCTGCGGCTCGCCCGGGCCGAGCACCACGGTCGGCGCGCCTCGATACGCCTTCAGCAGGTTGCCGGCGTCGGTGTTGTACGTCGCGGTGCGCGGCTCGGGCTGCGTGCCGAGCTGGCGCCGGCAGATCTCGAACACGCTTTGCACCCATTCCTCCGCGGGCGAGGTCCATACCGCAGGCATGTCGGAGAACACGTCGAGCTCGGCTTCTTCTCCCAGAAGCTTGCGGATCCTGGCGAGCAGGGCCTGGTGGTCCATCCCGGGCAGCGTGCGGATATCCACGCCGACGCGAGCGGCGTCGGGCACCATGTTGACCCCCTGGCCGCCCTCGAAGGTCCCCACGTTCATCGTCGGCGCGCCCATCACCGGATGCGCCGGCTGGGCGAAGTCGAACGTCTCCAGCTTCGACACCGCCCGCGCCGCCTTGTAGATCGCGTTCACCCCGAGCTCCGGCATCGAGCCATGCGCCGACGTGCCGCCGAACCCGGCGTAGAACTTGAGCGAGCCCTTGTGGCCGACGTACGGATAGTTCGCCGTGGGCTCGCCCACGATCATCGCCCCCGCGCTTCCGAGCAGTTTCGTCTGCGCCAGGTGGTAGGAGCCGATGCACCCGCCCTCCTCCGCCGCCGTCAGCACGAGCACGATTCCCGGGGTGCTGGATATCTTTTTTGAAAGGTTTCTGGAAGCAAGCAGGATCGCCGCCACCCCGGCTTTCATGTCCGACGACCCCCGTCCATACAGCCGGTCGCCCTGCGTCTCGCCCGCGAACGGATCGCGCGTCCACGCGCGCGCGCCGAGCGGCACCACGTCCAGGTGCCCGGTCAGGCACAGCGGCGCCTTCGAAGGCGATCCCCCTGCGCGAGCGATCACGCTGGTTCGCGCCTCGGCGTACTCGTGGTACTCGACGCTGAAGCCCCACTGCTCGAGGAGCGCGCCGGCGTGCCGCGCGCAGTCGCGCTCGCGGCCGGGCGGATTGACCGTCTCGAAGCGCAGCAGCGAGCGCGTGAGGGCGATGGCGTCCTGTTCGCTCATGCGAACGGATGATACTTCGCCGATTCTCTTGACGGGGTTTAAGCGCACGCACACCATACCGCCGCCCTGCCTGAAAGGAGGGGGCGCGCATGTTCCCAACGCAAGGAAGGACGGTTCTCGCGGCGGTGCTCGCCGCGTTTGCCTGCACCGCGATCGCCCAGCAGCAGCCCGCCAAGGGCGGCAAGCATCACACGTTGCCGGCGACGCTCGAGACCGTGCAGTGGGGCTGGCTCGATCCGAAGGAGCCGCCGAAGCTGACCATCAACTCCGGCGACACCGTCTCGATCGAGACCATGATGCATGCGCACAACAAGGTGCAGCAGGGCATCACGATGGAGCAGATCGTCGAGCTGCGCAAGGCGAACCCCGGCGGCGGGCCGCACTCGATGACCGGGCCGATCTTCGTCAACGGCGCCGAGCCCGGCGACGTGCTGGAGATCCGCATCCTCAAGATCGTGCCGAAGTCCTTCGGCATCAGCTTCAACCTGCCCGGCAAGGAATTCCCGACCATCGGCGCGCTCGCGCCCGAGATGCCCGAGGGCTTGATCAAGTTCTGGTCCATAGACCCGGCACAGAAGAGCGCCGAGTTCAAGCCGGGCATCATGGTCGAGCTGCAGCCCTTCCCCGGTACGCTCGCGGTGGGCATCGACCCGAACGATCCCTCTCCGCGCAAGGGCGGCGTGAAGGACGATCCGCTGGCGCCGGTGTCGACGCTGCGGCCGTGGAAGAACGGCTCCAACATGGACATCAACGAGCTGCAGGCGGGCTCGAAGATCTTCATCCCGGTGTTCATCAAGGGCGGCCTCATCTGGACCGGCGACTCGCATTGCCGCCAGGGCAACGGCGAGGTGAGCCTCACCGGACTGGAGTGCTCCTACAAGGAGATCGTGCTGCAGCCCATCGTGCGCAAGGACATGAAGCTCGATTGGCCGCGCCTCGAGACGAAGACCCACTGGATCACCACCGGCTTCGACGAGGACCTCAACAAGGCGATGGTGAACGCCACGCGCGAGGCGGTGAATTTCCTCGCCGAACAGAAGATGGTGCCGCTGAGCAAGGGCGAGGCCTATTTGCTGGCCTCGGTAGTCGGCGACTGCCGCGTGTCCCAGGTGGTCGACATCCGCAAGGGCGTGCACTGCATGATCCCGAAGAACATCTTCACCAAGAAGTAGTGCGCGCGGCTGCGCTGGTCCTGGCGCTCGCGCTGGCGGCGCCAGGGCAGGCTTCATCCCTGCAGGTCGTCACCACTTCGGCCGACCTCAAGTCGCGCGCCGAGGCCGTCGGCGGCGGGCGGGTCGAGGCTCACAGCCTCGCCGCGCCCGAGCAGGATCCGCACGCGATCGAGCTCAAGCCGGCGCAGCTTGCGCGCCTGCGCGACGCGGCGCTGCTGGTGCGCATCGGCCTGGATCACGAGCCGTGGCTCGCGCGGGTCAAAGTTACCTGCCCGGTCGTCGATGCCTCGCAAGGCGTGCGCCTGCTGCAGACGGAAACGCCGCGCCTGAGAGCCGAGCGCGCGGCGCATTCGCACGCCTACGGCAACCCGCACTACTGGCTCGATCCGCAGAACGCGCGGCCGATGACTGCGTCCATTCTCGACGCGCTTTCCACGCTCAGCCCCGCCGACCGCCCGCGCTTCGAGGCCAACAGGAATGATTTTTTGAAAAAACTAAACTCGGGTGTTGAGCGCTGGAAGGCGGCCCTCGCTCCGCTCCGCGGCACCAGGGTGGTGGTGATCCACGACAGCTGGAGCTACTTCGCCGAGCGCTTCGGGCTGGCGATCGTCGCCGCCGCCGAGCCGACGCCTGGCGTGCCGCCGTCGCCCGCGGAGCTGGCGCGGCTCTTTGCGCGCATGCGCGAGGCCGGCGTCAAGCTGCTGATCGCCGACCCGTATTCGGATCCGTCGCTGGTGCGCCAGATCGCCGCAAAGACGGGCGCGCGCAGCGTCACGCTGCTACCCTCTGGCGACGACTACCTGGGCCTCTTCGACGAGAACGTGAAGCGCCTGACGCAATGATCGAGCTGCTGTTCTGGCCCTTCGTGGCGGGCCTCGTGCTCACCGCAATGCACGCCTGGTTCGGGCTGCACGTGCTCGCGCGGGGCGTGATCTTCGTCGACCTCGCGCTCGCGCAGGTCGCCGCTCTCGGCATCACCGTGGCGATCCTCTACGGCCACCCGGTGCAGAGCGAGGCGGCGTACTGGTACGCGCTCGCCTTCGCGGGCGGCGGCGCGGTGCTGTTCGCGCTCGCGCGGCCCTACGAAGCATCGATGCGGCAGGAGGCGGTGATCGGCATCGTCT
>DATILQ010000075.1:0-3575 GCA_035476235.1 Burkholderiales bacterium | reverse complement strand
GCAGCGGGAAAGGTCCCTGCGTATGCGACCACACCGTGAGCCGGCCCTGCTCGGCTTTGGCGACGGCGCAGCTCGGGCCGATCGCAGCATGGGAAAGATAAGGGCGGCTATAGGTCGCCTCGACCCACCGCGTAATCTTGTCGCCAGCGAGCTCACCTGCCGGCTCCTTCAGGACGATATCCTCGCGAGCGAAGCGCCCCAGTTCCTCCGGCAATCGCGCCTCGTCAGGCAGACGCGCATCGACCGGCTTCCAACGCGCAGCCTGCCGCAATGCGTCGGCAGCCATGATCGCCTGTTCCTCGCGCTCGGCGACGACGCCGAGGAAACTGCTCAATCGCGCGACCGCCAGCACGCCGGGCACTGACCGCGCAACCGTCTCATCGAGGCCTGCGAGCTCGGCGCCCGCATACGGCGGTCTTACCGCGCGGCCGAACACCATGCCCGGCAGGCGCATGTCCTGGAGGAACACGCCGCGCGCCATGACCTTGTCGGGAAGATCGAGACGCGGCGCCGGCTTGCCGACGATGCGGTATCGCTCGGGGGCCTTGGGGCTCGCCAGGTGCGAGACATCGCGATCCAGAAGCTTCGCATCGTCGCGCACGATATCGCCGTAGCCGAGACGCCGGCCGTCGGGCGCGCTGACCACGCCGCGCTCGATCGTCAGCGCCGCCGGATCGACGTTGAAGCGCTTCGCTGCCGCTGACACGAGCGTCGCACGTGCGAATGCACTCGCCGCCCGCAACGCCGAGCCGCTCTGCTCCACGGATTGCGATCCGAAGGTGTAGCCCTCGTCGGGGCCGCGCACGGTGTTGCCGGACACGATGGCAATCTGGTCGAGGTCCACGTCCATTTCTTCGGCGGCGATCTGCGCGAGCGCCGTGAGGATCCCTTGACCCAGCTCGACTTTTCCGGTGAACACGGTAACCGCACCCTCGCTGTTCACGGCGATCCAGCCGTCCAGCTTGCTGTTCTTCGCAAAACTGACCGGCGGCCGTCCGGCGTTCGCCTGTGCGCGGGCGTGCGGCACTGCGAGCACGAAGCTCGCCACGATCACGCCTGATCCCTTGAGAAAGCCGCGCCGGGAAGTCATCGCGCTTTCGCCGCTTGCCGAACCGCCTGCACGATGCGGTTGTGCGAACCACAGCGGCACAAATTGCCGGACAGGGCTTGCTTGATCTCGCCCTCGGTCGGCGCCTTCTTTTGCTCGAGCAAAGCCTTCGCCGTCATGATCATTCCGTTCGTGCAGTAGCCGCATTGCGCGGCTTGCGCTTCGATGAACGCGCGCTGCAGCGGATCCGGTGCGCCACCCTTCGAGAGCCCATCGAGCGTGACAATCGACCGGCCGCCTGCCGAGGCCACCGGCATGACGCATGAGCGAACCGGCTGGCCGTCAATCAGCACGGTGCAAGCGCCGCACTGGCCAAGGCCGCAGCCGAATTTGGGGCCGTTCAGTGCGAGGTCATTCCGCAGGACGTAGAGCAGCGGAGTCTGACCGTCGCATTCGACGGTGACCGAACTGCGGTTCACGCGAAGCCTAAACACTCACCGCCTCGCTGACGTTGCCTGTGACCGTGCGCGCAATCGCTGTGCAATCCGCGGGAAGCTCGTCGCCGCGCCAAGCAACGTGCGCGTCGGGTCGGAGCAGCACGAAGCGGCGCCCGCAGACGCGATGGGCTTGCGGCTCGTCCAGGTGCACGACGTCCAGGGGCGCGCCCGTCTCGCGCATCGCGACGTGCATCGACCTGGTGTCGCCGTGCTCGCTGAAATCGAGCAGGGTGTAACCGATGCCGATGACGTCCTGAATCGCGCGGCCGCCCGAGAGCCAGCTGTGCGGCAGGCGCGAACCGGGGCTCGCGCTGGGAATGTAGTGAAAGTAGTCCGATTCGTGACTCGGCCCCGGCTCGGCACAGACGATCGGCGATCCTGCGTAGCTGTAGCCCAGCTCGACGCCGGCCATTTCGTGGTTGCGGCGTTGCGCCACATTCGCCAGCTGCGCCACCTGCGCGCGTGTCGCTGCGCCATCTGCAGAGTCCTCACGGATGTTCGGCCGAAATGCGCTTCGCCATATAAGGAGCCCGGCCGTTCCGAACCCGGACGCATCGCGATTGCGCCGACCTACCGCTTTTCGCTCCGTCTCGTAAGAAGCGAGCAATGCCGGACCCCCCCAACCCTGCACCGCGCCGGCAAGCTTCCAGGCGAGATCGACCGCGTCCCCGACGCCCGTGTTCATGCCGAGGCCCCCAGCGGGAATTACAAGATGGGCGGCATCGCCTGCGATGAACACGCGGCCGCGGCCGTAGCTTTCGGCCACCAGCAGGTGCATGGTCCACTCGTTGACATGCAGAACTTCAACTTCGATATCGCATCCGGCGAGGCTGCGGATGGCCGCCGCAAAATCCGCCTCGCGCGGCAGCGTGCTATGCAGGGTGAAGTGGACGCCATCGTCCTGGACGACGAAGAAGCTGCCGTGCGGATCGGCAAACCAGTAGTGCCTGGCCCGGTGTACGCGTGTCTTCTGGAATAGATCGGCGCAACGGAAAAATACCTGGCGCAGCTTTGCAATGTTGCCGCGCCCTTCAAGCTTGATATCGAGCTGCTTGCGGATGGTGCTGCCGCCGCCGTCGCAACCGACCAGGTAGCGTGCGCGGATGGCCGCGGCGCCGTCGGCGCCCTGAACGCGAAGTTCGATGCAGTCCTGCCGCTCCTCGAACGACTCCGCCGTGACGCCATAGCGCGTGGTCACATTGGCGCAGCGCGCGACGGCCGCGCGCAGGATCGGTTCCAGCGTGTATTGCGAGACGACCTGGTAGGGCTCGAGCGGCAGGCTGCCATCGGAGCATTGCGCGATGCGCTCGCGCAGCTGCCGCACGGTGGGGTATTTCAGTACCGCCAGTGGCGGATCGCAGAGGTTGCTGACGATCGCGATGTCCATCGAGCCGTCAGGTGGGTGCGCCGCCGCGCGGATCGTGTCCGCCAGCCCCAGGCGGCGGAAGATCTCCATGGTCCGCGCGTTGCAGCGCTCCATCTTCGGCCAAGGGCCCGGTGCCAGGTTGCGCTCGACCAGAACCGAGCGCACGCCACGACGCGAAAGTTCGAGCGCCAGGGTGAGACCAGTGGGCCCGGCGCCGACGATGCACACGTCGAAGTCGCTGGTCATTCGGGCGAATTTACGCAACTGCGAAGCAATCGCTTGTCCACTTTGCGAAGGCGCCGTGCCTCGTTATCCGCTTTGCGCGACAACTACTTTGTCGTGAGCAAAGTCAGCAGCCGCTCATCCGGTACGTTTACGTCTGCACAGATTTACCTCGCGAGTCGAGAAGAGACGCCACATGGTGGAAGAGCGCGACCTCATCGTTGCGATGCGTGACGGCACCCGCTTGGCCGTCGACGTGTATCGGCCTGACCAACCGGGAAGGTATCCCGTCCTCTATGCCTGCGCGTTGCACAACAAGGATATTCAGGGTCCGGATATCGCCGACCTCCTGCCGCCGCAGCCGGCGCACGCGCCGCTATGGTTCGGGCCGATCGAGGCGGGTGACACACGCCGGTTCGTCGCCAACGGATATGTCCACGTG
>DATILQ010000074.1:0-1746 GCA_035476235.1 Burkholderiales bacterium | reverse complement strand
ACGACCACGGACATGGCGCAGACCATGACCATCACCACAAGACGAGGAGGATCCGTTGATGAAGTGCAAGCTCGCGCTCCTCGGAGCGCTCGCGATGGCGACGCCGCTGTTATCGCTGACTGCGGCGGCGCAGCCCAGCTTTGCCGGCAAGACCATCACCATCGTCGTCGGCTACAAGCCCGGCGGTGGCTACGACGGCACCGCGCGCATGCTGGCGCGGCACCTGCCGCAGCACCTTCCCGGGAAACCGACCGTCATCGTGCAGAACATGCCGGGCGGCAACAGCATCATCGCGGCGAACCACATGTACAACGTGGCGAAGCCCGACGGCCTGACGATCGGCACCTTCAACCGCAACCTGCCGATTGCGCAGCTCACCGGCGTGCAGGGCGTGAAGTTCGACATGACCAGGTTCGCCTGGATCGGCTCGGCGGCGAACGAGACCACGATTCTGGCGATACGCGATGACCTGCCCTACAAGACGTTCGACGAGCTGCGCAAGGCGAAAGAGCCGGTGGTCATCGGCTCGACCGGGCCGGGCGCCAATACTTACGACTTCCCGCTGCTGCTCAAGGACATGCTGGGCGTGAAATTCAAGATCGTGAGCGGCTATTCCTCGAGCGCCGACATCATGCTCGCAGTGGAACGCAAAGAGGTGGACGGCCGCGCCGGCTCCTACAGCTCGATCCAGCCGTTCATCGACCGCAAGCTGGTGCGCCCGTTGATCCGCGCGCGCTCGACCGACAAGCGCCTGCAGCAGCTGCCGCTCGACGAGAGCCTCGCGCCCAATCCGCGCGCGAAGGCCATCATGGCGCTGCGCTCGGCGCCGGAGCAGATTGCGCGGCCCTACGTGCTGCCGCCGGGAACACCGGCCGACATCGTGAAGGCGATGCGCGACGCGTTCGCCGCCACGATCAGCGATCCGGCGACGCAGGCCGAAGCGAAGAAGACGCAGCAGGATCTCGAATTCACTTCAGGCGACGAGGCCGAGAAAATCCTCAAGGAGGTGCTCTCGCAACCCAAGGACATCGTCGCGGAGTTCTCCAAGTACATCAAGTTCGGCGAATGAGGAGCGCTGTGCTTTGCCACCCCCCTGTTAAGGGGGGAAGCGAGCCGAAGGCGAGCGGGGGGTTGAATTTAAGACTGAGCCTGCAGCGCTTCCTCGATTCGCGCACACACCGCGTCGAACTGCTGCATGACTTCCAAATTCGTAAACCGGATTACGCGCAAGCCCAATCTCGCGAGCGCTTCCGTTCTGGCCATATCGTAGCTCTCTCCTCGCGCGTTGAAATGGCTATCGCCGTCGATCTCGATGACGAGGCGTCGCGACGAACAATAGAAATCGGCGATATAGGATCCAAGCGGTTTTTGGCGCGTGAATTTCTGCGGCAGGCATTTGAGAAACTCGAACCACAGCCTGCGCTCGGCAGGTGGGGGGGCTCGTCGCAGACTGCGCGACCGGCCTTTGAGCTGGAGACGATAAGGAACCAAGCGGGAGTAGCGCAGGGCAGGTATAACGCTTCTCCTGCGTCGCGGTTAACACGAAAACCAACCCCCCGCTCGCCTCCGGCTCGCGCCCCCCTTAACAGGGGGGCAACAGCGTGATCGACGCGCTGCTCCAGGGGCTGTTCCTGGTCCTGCAGTGGAAGGCATTCGCCTTCATGCTGCTCGGCATCTTTGTCGGCTTCTGGGTGGGATTGCTGCCGGGCCTCGGCGGCGCGACGACGCTCGCGCTGATGCTGCCCT
>DATILQ010000073.1:0-2315 GCA_035476235.1 Burkholderiales bacterium | reverse complement strand
CGCGCCGATGTCCGCTTCACCGGACGCGAAGGCCCGTTCCACTTCCCGAGCCCCCTCCATCTCGACGTACTGCACGTCGGTGAACCCTTCGGCGCGGAACAACTCCTCGGCTATCCGCTCCGGACTCCGGCAGATGCGGGGACTGATCCATGGAATCCTGAGCCGCGTCGTCTCCGGCGGGGGCGCGGCGGCGGCCGACTCAGAGCGCATTCCCAGCAATGCTGAGGTCGCGGCGAGGCCGAGAGTGTTCAGGAAGTCGCGTCTGTTCCAATCTCTGTTATGCATCGATCGCCCCTCCCGAAGATCTGCCGAACCAGTCTAGCACCGCTTCCCACTCATTGAGCCCGACCCTGCGATTCCCAGTCTTTTGCCGCCCGCACCAAGGTCTCGAACGCGCCGCCACTTTCGAGCAGCGCGCTCTTCAGCTTCGCGTCCAGCGGCTGCTCGATGCCGACCTCGTCGAGCGGCATTTTGTCCTCGCGCACCGCCTTCATCAGGCGCTCGATTTCCCCGGCGGCGTGCGCCGGCGTCTGCAACAGCACCAGACGTTTCATTCCATCGGGATTGCTGGGCACGTGGCAGCTGTCGCATTGCGCGTCGCGCATCTTCAGCGCAAGCGCCTTGTACGCGCCGTCCAGCTTCGGCAGATAAGGATTTTCCGCGCGGAACAGGCCGTCGAACAGCGTGACCTGCGGCTGCACGCGCCCCCCGGCATCGGTCCACAGCCATTTTCCGTCGAACTTCGGTTGCTGCACCGGCCCGGAACTGACGATAGCCGGCGTCGCGCCGCGGTCGGTGAACTGCGCGACCTTTATCCTGGCCGTCTTCGGATCGATCCAGAGCAGGATCGAATTGGCGCCTTGATAGGTATTCCATTTCGCCTTGTCGTGCCAGAACGGGTAGGGAAACTGGCCCGGCGCGAGACGGTTGCGAAATGCGGTTTCCATGCGCACGAGAAACAGGTTCTCGCGCGCGTCGTATTCGAGGGTGTGCCTGCCGTTGAACATGAATAGCGGAAGGTACAGACCGGACAACACGTCCGGCGCGAACTGTGTGAGCGTGGTTTCCTTGAGGCTCGTCGCGGGATCCTTGTGCACCCTGCCCCACAGCACGCGTGGGGCGAGATTGCGCTTCAGCATCGAATCCTGGAAGAGGCCCTGCCGGCAGCGATCGAAGGCAGCCTGGTCGCCGGCTTGAGCCGGCGGGCACAGGCGTGAGAGCTCGCCGGCGAGATCCGTCGCCAGCCGTTCGAGCTGCAGGCGCAACTCGAGCGGCTCGTTAGAGGCGGCCTCCGCGGTCGCGCCAAGCACCGCCAGGAGCAGGACGGCGATAGCGCGCAGGCTCACGTTTTTCACCGCGAAGCATCCGCCGTGCGCTGAGTCGGCTTCAGGTAATTGGCCACCAGATGACCGACGATCTTCCGGCCCATGGCGTCACCGACTTCGAGCGAGTTGCGGAAATGGATGCCGCCCCAGATGCGGACCTCGTACTGCTCCTTGCCCATCTGCGCGATGCTCGTGAACTGCCGCTGCAACTTCGGATCGAAGAGATCGGTCACGGTGAAGTTCACCGGACCGTTGCCGAACACGGACTGCAGCACGGCGACCGCGGTGCCGGAGACGATGCCGGACGCGGAGGGATATTCCGGGTGCATCGGCGTCGTGTTGAGCGGCGCCCAGCCGGCGTCGCGCTCGGTGGCGTCGTTGCCGTCCATGTCGCCGTTGCGGATCGCGGTGATCGGGCGCCAGAAGTTGTAGTGGTATTTCGCGTCCCATTCCATGATGAAGGAGTTGCCCAGGCCCATCGCGAGCAGCGCGAAGAGGCGCGCGTTGTCGGCGAGCCCGAGCCCCTTCGCGGCGGAGAGCTGGCCCGCGACCTGGAACCAGGACGGCGTGAAATTGCCCTGCGTCCAGAAGCGCACGGCTTCGGCCTGCTCGGGCGTGCGCGTCGTGCTCTTTACTGCGCCGAGCTCCTTGGTCTCGTTGTAATCCCGCGCGTAGAGCGCGCTCGACAGCGCCGGCGGCGGGGCGGGCCGGAACTGGTCGGAGCTCTTCAATCCCCAGGGCTTCGCTTGCGCGTACTGCGGGAAAAGCGGCGGCGTCGTCGGGATCCACACCCCGGGAGTCGCGACCGGACGGTAAGTGTCTGGCACGTTGGTCGCGTCGTTCGTGCGGTCCGCGAAAACCGCCGCCGCGACCTGCTCGCCGACCGCGATCCCGCTCCTCTTGGCGACGCCTTCCGGGACGGACTTGAGCGACAGTGCGTACGCCTCGTCGATCTTTGCCTTCTGCGCCGGATAGAGCTGCAGCAGCATT
>DATILQ010000072.1:0-2417 GCA_035476235.1 Burkholderiales bacterium | reverse complement strand
GTTCCCGGCTTTCCGCAGATGGCCTGGCCGATGGTCGAATGGGTGCTCGATACCGGCTACCGCGACCGGTTCGATTCGCAGAAGTGGGGCGAGGGATCGATCCTGGTGTTCCAAGCCGGCGAGAGCCAGCTGATTGCGGCGATGAAGACCGTGGAGGCGGCATTCCCGGCGATCAAGGTGTTCAGCCTGCCGTCCATGGGGCAGGACGGCAGCCGGATTCACGTCGAGCTCGGCGTACGCGGCGAGCCCGGCCAGGTCGCCTCCGCCATGGATGCCCTGCGACGGGAAGTCGGCAAGGCGGGGTTCCCGTACAAATAAAAAAGGCCCGCCTATCGGCGAGCCTTCTTGTGCTTCTTCGCGCTAGATCGGATCGGCTTTTTCCGCCGAACCGGTTTGGCGCTTAGGCGGCTTTTTTTGCTTTGGCGAGGCCCTTCACCGTCTCGGTCGCGGCGGCGACGTTCGCTTCCGCGATTTCGGTCGCTTGCCGGGTAACCTTGGTGAAGTTGTCGTAGGCGGCGTTGCCGGCCGCGAGCATCGATTTCACCGCGGCGACGGCGACGTCAGAGCCGGCCGGCGAGTTCTTCGACACCTTGTCGAGCAGCGAAACGAAGTTCTCGTTCCACTCGGCGACGCGGCGCTCGGCGACTTTGGAGAGCTCGCCATTGGCTTCGGTCGCGACTTCGTACACGCTCTTCGAGTAGGCGATCGCCTTCTCGATGGCCGGCTGGGCCAGGGTGTTCTGCAGGGAAACGAACTCCTGCACGTCCTTCGCGCCGAGCAGGGCGCGGGTGTTGGCGATCGAGTCTTCGAAGGCGCTTTTCACGGCGCCGGCGCTGATGTTCGCCAGCTTCTCGAACGCGGAGAATTGGGCATTCGCTACGGCGAGAAGTGCCTCGACGTTGGCCTTGGTGGCCGCTTGGATTTGTTCCGGGGTAACGTACATTTATCTAGCTCCTGGGTGGGGGTTTGGTGCACTGCAACAAAACGGATTCTAGGCCTATGGTGTCGGAAGTCAAGGTTTTTGTGCGTAGCAGCATAAGTGATTGATGTGTCGCACAAACGACGACCAGGAGATCAAAAGTTAGTGCTTCCTTCGCGCTTAGACTGAGCTAATGGCGCTTGCTTATCGTCCCGACGATCCGTCGGTCCTCGCCGACCCATTCCCGCTTTACCAGCGCCTCAGGGATGAGGATCCGGCGCACTGGAGCCTTGGCCTGCGCGCCTGGATCCTTACCCGTTACGAGGACGTCAAGGCTGCCTGCCTCGATCTGGAGGGTCTCTCTTCCGACCGCCTCACACCGTTCTTCGCGGCTTCGCCCGAAGCGAAGCGGATGGCGGCCCTGCAGGCCTGCCTGACGCGCTGGATGGTGTTCCGCGACCCGCCGGACCACACCCGCCTGCGCCGCCTCGCGGCGCGGGTGTTCAACGTGCGCTCGATGCAGGCGCTGAAACCCGGCATCGAGTCGACCACGCAATGGCTGCTCGAGCGCATCGGCGAGCGCGAGAGCTTCGACTTCGTCGCCGAGTTTGCCAGCCCGCTGCCGGCGCTGGTGATCATGGACATGCTCGGCGTGCCGCGCGCGGACCTGCCGCGCCTGAAAGAGCTTTCCGACGAGATGGCGCTGTTCATTGGCAGCGCGCGCGAGGCGCGCGGCAAGTACGACCGCGCCGAGCACGCCACGCGGGAAATGATGGAGTTCTTCCGCGCGCTGGTGCTCGCGCGTCGCGCCGCGCCGAAGCAGGACCTGCTGAGCGCGCTGGTGCACCTCGAGGACGACGGCGAGAGACTCTCCGAGGACGAGCTGGTCGCGATGTGCGTGCTGCTGCTCTTCGCCGGCCACGAGACCACGGCGCACCACATCGCCAACGGCCTGCAGGCGCTGCTTCGCTTCCCGGGCGAGCTCGAGCGCCTGAAGAACGACCCGTCGCTTGCACCTGCCGCAGTGGAGGAGCTGCTGCGCTACGACGGGCCGATCGGCGCGCAGGTCCGGATCGTAAAAACGGAACGCGAGCTGCACGGCAAGCGGCTCAAGACGAACGATCGCGTGTTCCTGATGATGAACGCGGCGAACCGCGACCCGCGCGCCTTTCCGGATCCGGAGCGGGTCGACCTCGCGCGGCACGGCGTGCCGCATCTCACCTTCGGTTTCGGCGCGCACATCTGCCTCGGCTTCCCGCTGGCGCGGCTCGAGGGGCAGGTGGCGCTGCCGGCGGTGCTCGCACGCTGGCGCAGGATCGAAATCACCGGCGAGCCGCTGCAGTGGATCGACTCGATGGTGCTGCGCGGCGTGCAGGCGCTGCCGCTGAAAGTCTCGCGCTGATGTCCGACGCGGACCGGCTGCCGCCGCACCTCTGGTGGGTGCTCGGCGGGCTGACCCTGGCATGGGGGTTCAACTGGACCGCCCTGAAGGTAGCGC